>QHYS01000267.1 GCA_003223325.1 Acidobacteriota bacterium | reverse complement strand
GATGGATTTCATTCCCGCCAAATTCCTTTTCGTGCTGTCGCCGCGGCCTATTTTTTTGACGCGCCGGACTCATCCTGTTGGTGACAGCTGGCGATATGCATTCAGGCCGCACTCTACCGGAGAATGTTTCTGAATCCCGGATGACTCAGGAAGCTTCTCGAGGTTGGCGGCGGACGGAATATCGTACTCGCGGCGCGAGGTTAATGGCAAGGCGCCTCACCCCGATCCGTCGGCCCCAGCCACGCTTGGGCCTCAGGATGAAAGCGCTTGTTTGCAAGACTTAGCTAATTGACGTGGCGGTCGACAATCTTGGAGATTTGGTCTTTGGGGACGGCGCCGACGATCTGGTCGGCAACCTGGCCGCCCTTGAAGATCAAGAGTGTGGGGATTCCGCGAATGTTGTAGCGGCCCGCGGAGTTCACGTTCTCATCGACATTCAGCTTAACCACCTTGAGCTTGCCAGCGTAGTCTTGCGCGATCTCGGCTACCGTGGGCGCAAGCATATGGCACGGACGGCACCAATCTGCCCAAAAATCCACCATTACGGGCAGCGCATTGCTAGCCTCGATCACTTCGGACTGAAAGCTGGTATCCGTAACGCTGGAAATATTCTCCGCCATATCTTCCCTCTCGCTGCGCGCTCCCCACGACGGAAGCTGAAACGCTGCTATTTAGATGACACCGCCACCGTTCGGATTCTTCCTTTTCGAGCCAAATCGTACAACCGGCCATACTCGACGGCCGAAGCATTCCAGGAGAAATCCCTGGCCATGCCGTTAGCCTGCAGGCGCCGCCAAGCCGGTTTGTCTCCATAGGCGGCGAGCGCTTGGCGCAAGGCGTCCAGCAAGGCCGGGCCCGTATACTCGGAAAACTTAAACCCCGTGCCGCGCCCGCTCGCGGGATCGAAAGGCTCGATTGTATCGTCGAGCCCGCCGGTGGCCCGCACCACCGGCACAGTACCATAGCGCAAACTATAAATCTGATTCAATCCGCACGGCTCGTAACGCGACGGCATCAGGAAAATATCCGCGCCCGCTTCGACTTGGTGCGCTAGGGTATTGTCGTAGGCGATCTTGACCGCAAGCCTCTTGGGAAATTGCTGCGCGAGTTCCCGGAACATGCGTTCGTGTTTGGCTTCGCCCGAGCCCAGAGCCACGACGGCGATGTCTTCCTGCATAAGTGTGTCTGCCACTTGGGCCAGCAGATCGAAACCCTTTTGATCCGCAAAGCGCGAAACGATGCCAATCAAGGGCCGGTCGAGATTTTCTCTCGGCAATTGGAACTGCGCGAGCAGATCGCTCTTGCAGACCTGCTTCCCGCTGAGGTCTCTGGCCGAATATCGCGCCGCAATCAGGCTATCCACTTCGGGATTCCACACTGAATAATCGACGCCATTCAAGATGCCCACGAGGTAGCGTGTGCGGGTGCGCACCACGCCATCCAAGCCGTGGCCGTATTCCGTGGTCTGAATCTCCTCGGCGTATTTGCGGCTTACCGTGGTCAAATAATCGCTGAAAACCAGCCCACCTTTGAGGTAGTTCACGTGGCCAAAAAATTCCAAAGCGTCGATACGAAATAGCGAATCGGGCAGGCCGATGCGCGCCAGGACGTCGCGCGCGACCAAGCCGTGGTAGCCCATGTTGTGAATCGTAAAAACAACCGGTACGGCGGAGAGCTGCGGATCGACCGTATAGGCCGTTCGCAACAGCACCGGCACGAGCGCGCTCTGCCAATCGTGACAGTGGATAACATCCGGCAGCCAGAGCTGCTTGGCGAGCTCTATGGCCGCGCGCGCGAATTCCGCGAAGCGCTCGGCATTGTCGGGATAGTCGCGGCCGCCAACGCCATAAAGCTGCTCGCGATCGAAATACTCGGGATCATCCACGAAGAAATATTGCACGCCGTGAGGTCGTCCGCCGTCGGCAATGGAGGGAAAACGCAGCGCGGTACCCATGGGCAGCGCGGCAAGACCACAGCCACATCGTGTCCCTGCGCGACCAGCGCTTTCGGAAGCGCCTCCACGACATCGGCTAAACCGCCGGTTTTTGAGAACGGCAAACCTTCAGAAGCGACGAACAGGATTCGCATCGGTCCTTAGGGCAAACTTTGACGGTACTGAATTAAGCGCCGCCGAGTCAAGCCGGCGTTGCCTGGCAGTAGCGAGCACTTGGGACACCTTTTCTCGCGCTATAATGTCCGCCGCCGCGTCTTAGGCCGAGTTACCGATCCCAAATGGAAGGAGGATTCGATATGGCACGGGCGAACTGGTTCCGCAGCACGGCCTTGGTGATTTTGGGCGCGATCCTCGGTGGCTTATTCGTTTTGTCTTGGGAGCGACCCGCGGCCATAGCGCAACAGAACAGTCCGCAAGTCACTCCTGCGACGATGCAGGCGGACGTGGCCCGCCTGAAGGATATTACGCCACCATTTTCTCATCCGATGATAGATGTCGCCATGTTTGCCGCCAATCTTTGGTTTGCGGGCGATAGGAAAAATTGGCCCCTGGCTAACTACTATCTGGGCGAGCTGCGCAACCGCTTGGGGTGGGAAGTGCGCCTGAATCCGTCTCCGAAAGGTGCCGACGGTAATCCCGTGGATATGAAAAATATCTTTGACGGCATTGACACAGGCAGCTTGACCAAGTTGAAGGCAATTATCGCCATGAAGGACAGCAAGCAGTTTGCTGCGGAGTACAAAAACTTGCTCGAGGATTGCTATTCTTGCCATAAAACGGCTGGCCGGCCGTACTTACGCCCCATGGTTCCTGTTGCCGGTCAGCAACCTATAGTGAACCTCGATCCCGCAGCCGGGTGGCCGCAATAGCGAAGCGACCGAGGGTCGCCGATCCCGTGGGATGACCCGACAAGAGAGGCCTGAGCATACACTAAACACCCATCGGGAGACCGGGAATGTAAATCCGAGGTTGCCAAAGACGCCGGAATTGCTAAAGGGACCTTTCCCCGCCTAGCTTCCTATGAACGCATTCTCGGAAACTTTCGTTCGCCTGCTAGGCGGCGCAAGAGCGGGACTACTTGTTACACTGGCGGGCCGTGGCACCGAGACGACTGGGACAGCACTTCCTCGTCAGCCTAACCTGGCGCGAACGCGTCGCGCGTCACCTGTTTGCCAGTTCGGCAGCGGCCGAAGTCAGAATGCCCGCGCCTGAGGCAGCGGCTCGCCAAGCGCACCTGTGGATCGAGATCGGCGCCGGCCACGGCGAGATGACTTCGCTGCTGTCGCATAAGGCAGACCGGCTTATCGCTATAGAGCTTGATCCCAAACTGCTGCCGCGCCTGCGGAAGCAGGCTGCCGACCTTCCGAATGTCAAAGTGATCGCCGGTGATATCCTGGCACTGGATTTCGCCAAACTCACTGGTCTTGAGCGCTTCCGGGTCTATGGCAATCTTCCCTATTACATTACTTCGCCCATTGTGCACCGCCTGCTCGAGCATGCGGACCGGCTCGAGGCGGCGTTTCTCGTGGTGCAGTTCGAAGTCGCCGCGCGCATGGCGGCGCGTCCAGGCAGTCGCGATTATGGCTACTTTTCCGCATTCACCCAGTTCTACTCGCGGCCGGAGATCCTGTTGCGCATTCCTCCCGGCGCCTTTCAGCCACCGCCTAAGGTTTCGTCCGCATTGGTCGCCTTACACCTCCCGGGAGAACGCCCGCAACTCGCAATCAAGGAGGAAACGGGATTCCTGAAATTCCTCAAGATCTGCTTCGCACAGAAGAGGAAAACTCTGCGTAACAACCTACGATCCTTGATGCCGCGAGACCGCGCCTCGATGCTTTTGCGCGAATGCGGCATGGCTCCAAGTACACGCGCCGAGGAGATGGGCTTGGCGCAATTCGCGCGGATGTTTGCCGCCGTGGGGCCGATGTAGCGGGAACCCAGGGCCGTTTGCAGAGAGCGCGAGGGGGTGGATTCAAAACCTTGCCTCGCTCAACGCTGGCTTGAGCGTAGGAGGTCTACCAGGCGATCGGGGTAGTTGGTGATAATTCCGTCGACGCCGGCGGAGATCAGCTTCTGCATCTCTTCGGCAGCATTGGCCGTCCAGGCGACCACTTTGAGATCGTGGGCGTGTGCCTCGGTGACCAATTCCCGAGTGACGCGGTCGATTCGCGGTAGGAGCTGGCGAGCTCCGGCGTCGACGGAGGTGGCCACAGCCGACGGCGAGGGGTCGCTGAAGAGAAAGCCAGTCATCACCAAGGGCTCGAGCCGTCGTACGCGCTTCAGGACGCTTGGGGCAAAAGAGAGGACCACGCTGCGCGGAATCTCGCCGGATGCCCGCAACGCGCCTACAATGGCGTGCTCAACGCCGCTGGGCCCGGTTGCCTTGACCTCCAGATGCAGACCGATCTCCTGCTCGCGGCCGAACGCGAGAATCTCTTCGACGGTGGGAATGCGCTCGCCGGCAAAAGGGGGATCTGCTTGCTGATCGGAAGTCCGGAACCAACTCCCTGCGTCGAGCCGGCGCAATGCTTCGAGTGTCATCGAGGAGACCAGGCCCCGGCCGTTTGTGGTTCGCTCGAGGCTATCGTCGTGTAAGGCCACGAGGCGCGCATCGCGCGACAGTTGCAGGTCGGTTTCAATAAAACCGGCGCCCAATTCCACAGCCTTACGAAAGGCCGCCATGGTATTCTCCGGCGCAAACGCAGAAGCGCCCCGATGCGCGATTACCCACACGTGAACCCGAGCTCCTTCTGTCCCATAACCATTTCGCGATGAATGTAGCTTCCGCCGGGCTGCATATCCTAGCAGAACCGTTATAGCGATGCGCGGAGCGCCCCTGCCGCTAACCGACCGGGCGCATCTTCGTCTAAATCGATGACATCTAATAGTCGAGTAAGAGTAACCATCGGAGAATGACATGCTCGCTAAAGTCCAAGTTCTTTCGATCCGATCCATTCTAGCAGTTAGTATTTTGTGCGTTATTGCCTCTGCAGGCGCCTTCGCCTGGGATAAAGGCGCTCAGGGACCCACTCCACCAGACCGCGGCAGCGAAAATTACGAAACATGGCTGACACGTGAAGTAGGCCACGAACTCATCCAAGTACCGTGGCTCAGCGTCTTCGACAACCTGCAATACGGCGTTAAAGGTTCCGAAGTTACCCTGTCGGGCCAGGTGTGGCAGCCGGTAACCAAGGATGACGCGCAAACAGCCGTCAAAAGAATCGAAGGCGTGACCAAGGTAAACAATAACATCGAAGTGCTGCCGACGAGCCCCATGGACGATCAGATTCGCCGCGCCGAGTATCGAGCCATCTACGGCGAACCACAACTACAACGCTATGCGATGGGAGTCTTGCCGTCGATTCACATCATCGTCAAAAATGGACACGTGACGCTCGCCGGCACAGTGGATAGTCAGATGGATAAGGATGTTGCCGAAATACGAGCAAAATCCGTACCCAACGTTTTCTCGGTGGACGATAACCTACAAGTCCGGCCGAGCAGGGCCGAGGCGCAAAGCAAGCGATAATCCCGTACCCTGTCGCTTCCAGCAGCACACCGATCCGGAAGGAAGCCTCGAACTTCCTCCGTTGCTGCGGGATCGTGGACTAATCCGATGAGGAAGCTGACCGCCGAGAAGCAAGGCCCTGTTCAAGCGCCGAGAGAATCCAAGTCCAACCTTGCGTGTGCTGCTGTCGCAGCTCGTCGCCCGGCAAACCCGAATGGCGAAGTGTGATCCCGGTCTCGTCTTCTCGTGCTGCCATCGTGACGCCGACGACGGATTCGGCACCCTGGGTCGCCTCGGACATCCAGGTGTACTCCGCGCGTCGAGGCCGCACCGAGGACCTACAAAGCCAACGGAGCCAAAAGCCAGGCTCACAAAACAACGCTCTGCGACGGGACGGGCTTGGCGTTTGCGGCATCAGGTTGCACGGTAGTGTTGTCTGGCTCCAAGGCCTTTGGAATACTCGGCTTATGCGTGGGGCAAAGTACAAACGCGTGGTCCTCCAGGTGGCCGCGTTTGTCATTGCCATCCTGGCTGCTGGGGGCCGCGCGCGCGGCGACGAATTCCACCTAAAAGACGGCTCGAAAATCGTCGGCACGATCGTGAGCTACGAGGACGGCTCGTTCAAGGTGCAAACGAGCTACGGTTTTGCCTATGTGCGCAAGGACAGCATTGCCGAAATCGTTCCCAGCGAGAAGAAGGCTTCGCCAGATTCAGGGCAGCAATCCGCCGCGCTAAAGCCGGCCGGCTTTGCCCCAGCAGCCGCGAGCTCAAAGTCAGTCGTGCAGCCGATGCCGCGACCGATTCCGAAATATGCGACCGCTGCGAGCAAGCCCAGCAGTGCAACGGGTGCAGTCACGAATGTTGCGCCGCCGGCGGTTGCGGCGAGATTCCCTTCGCTTCTCCCTCCCGATCTTTCGGCACTATTGCCTCTGGGAGAAGCCCTCGATCCGCGAGCGCAGCCCATGCAAGAGATCGTGCGCGGCAATCTTTACGTCAACCAAACGTATGGCTTCCAGATATACAAGCCGCCGACCTGGCAAGTGATCAAGAACCCACAAAACGAACTGCCCAACGCCGTCGGCGCCCTGGGCACCAACGACCAGAGCACCTTGCTGGTGATCGGACGCGATCCTTTGAAAGATTCGCTCGAGGCGCAGGCGGCAAAGAGGGAGCGCACGATGCGCGACGTCTATGAAAACTACCGCCCGGGCGATAAAAGGCAGATGTCGATCGCGGGAGTGCCGGCGATCGAGCAGCGCTTCTATGGCAACCTCGCCGGACATGACTGGTCCGTCACCGTGACGATGCTGGCGCGCGGGAATGACGTGTTCACCATTTTAGGGATGACTTCGGCAGATTCCGACTTGATCCAGATCCAGGAAAACGTGATTGCCAAGACGATTGCCAGCCTGCAATTTATTGCGCCGCAGTAGAAACTTTCTCTTTTTTCGCCCACGCACAGACATCCATAACGTTAGACAAACCCTTCGCCTGGTAAAAACGGGCTCAAAAATCGCGCTTCGCGCAAAATGAGATTTGGCAATGGTCAAGCGCCGACGGCCTGACTCATGGTTGCGGCGGCGCGTTTGCGCATTTCTTCGGGGGATACGTCCTCGACATGGGTTGCCACTGACCACATGTGCCCGAACGGATCGATGAGCGTGCCGCTTCGGTCGCCGTAGAACTGATCCTTCACCGGGCGCACCAGTTTCGCACCAGAAGCGACGGCTTTCTGCACTACCGAATCTACCAAACGGAGCCCTAGAGCTCCTGCCTTCAAGCATGTGGATATAAGGCTCATAGTTATCTGTTGACAAAGAGAAAGCGAAGATGTACACATTTCCCCGTGATGCTGGGATACAGTCCAATAACCATGTCGTGTACAGCAGCAAATATCACGTCGTTTGGTGTCCCAAATATCGCCGTAAAGTTCTCGTGGCTAAAGTCGCCAAACGCCTTTTGGAGTTGCTATATAAGGCTGCTTCGAGGTATCGTGCCGAAGTGATTGCGCTGGAAATCCTGCCTGACCAGGTACATTTGCTGGTCGAGGTAGACCCGCAAGTGGTACGGAAGGACGCTCGTCAAAGTAGACACGTTCTTTCCGTCGTCAAAGTTGTGCTGCATTTGCCACGAGAAGAATGCAGAACTCCAACTCCCAGACCGCTGGCGGTGCCCCCATTGCAAAACAGAACATCAGCGGGACGAAAATGCCATCGTAAACATTTTCGTAGAGGGTTTGAGAATCTTAGCCGAAGGACGCTCGGTAGCCGCCTGTGGAGGCCCAGTAAGACCTAAGCGAGAGCCTAGGCGTGCGCCCGTGAAGCAGGAAACATCGTTGGAGACGAGCAGCCATGCTGCTTAGTAACTCCAAAGAATCCCCCGCCTTTAGGCGTGGGGAGTCTCAAATCTGCGATATAGACATTGATACCGCTGGCCGTACCGCCGAGCGATTGCGGGATAACGGCACCCATCTGAGGATTCTCATCACCTAGCATAACCACGGAATCACCGATGCGAAGCTCTGCGTGCATGATTTGCCCACTCGGACCCGCCATGCGCATGATCTCTGCGGCTCCAAAGACCTTTTTGTAGAACTCGATTGCCTCGGCAGCGCTTTGATGAACAGATATGGCGTCAAGCTGTGATATCCCTCAGGAATCGGTCTAACCTTGGTCATCTTCGTCACCTCGCTCATTTGCCTTGAAATTGAAAAACCGGCTCGCAAAGGGCCGACTACGGATGTGCGGATTCTACACCGATATTTTGGCGCGGGTACAGGCGCGCGCAATCAGGAGGACACCCGAAACCAAAGAAACCGTGCTTTGAGAACTGCCGCGAACGAGGCCTTAGGTAACTTCAACGGTGATTTCATGATAACCGGTGGCTCCGTCGGGCCATTCGCCGGAGGATGAGGAAGTCTGTAATTTGCCGTCACCATCGGTGGCACGCACCAAGATCGTGTGAGTACCTTTCGGGGGATCAATCCACACATATTTCCAGAACGCCCATACCTGCGACGGCATAGGGTTGCTGAAAATTGGCGCAGTGTTCCAGGTGTGCCCGCCGTCGGCGGAAATTTCTACCTTGCTCACGCCCGCCTCATTGGCTACGGCCCAGCCGGTGATGACGAAATTCGTTCCCGCGATGCGCGCACGGTCGCGCGGATCGTCGATGGCCGCCTGCAATTGGCGCTCCGCGGAATTCGACCAGCCCTGCCATTCCCAGAATCCGAGAAATTCGTGATCGACGAATTCGATGCGCGTGAGCCATTTGGGCATTTTCATGCCGTATTTGCCCGGCAGGATCACGCGCAGAGGAAAGCCATGCCGGCGCGGCAGCGGTTCGCCATTCATCTCCCAAGCGAGGAAATTCTCCGGACGCAGAATGCGTTCGAGCGTGTGGCCGGTGCTGTAGCCTTCTGCGGCATAGAGCGCAGCGTATTTCGCTTGCGGCTTGATGCCGGCGCGTTCGAGCAAAGGATGCAGCAGCGTGCCGCGCCACTGCGCATGGCCGATCAATCCTCCACCCACCGAATTGGAGATGCATTCGAGGGTCAGCGGCGTCTGGAAGGGGGGCAGGCGGCGAATTTCATCATAACTGAAGCGCAGCGGATGATCGACGAGGCCATCAATCGTGAGCGACCATTTTTCGGGATCGACCGCCGGTTCGCCGTGCGAGGACATGAGATAGAAGTCATCATTGGGAGTGATGGCGCGGAGTGCGGCATCCGGCCCATCGTTCAGATAGGCGCGCACGTTGGCGTAACCTGTGTGCATGCCCTTCATCATGTAACGGTACGCGGTGAGGGGAAGGAGGACCCCCACTCCCGCGCCCGCCGCCATGGAGAAGAATCTGCGCCGGTCCATTTTTTGGGACCTCCGAGCCCCTGTAGCTATTGTCTCGCTGCGAAGGCAAGCTGGAAAGGGTTGTGTTAGGAACCGCGTCGGTAAAATGTTCCGCTGTTTCAAGGGCCGGGTGCCGCGGCGCTAGCGGCCGCGAGCGCCTTTTTCAGTATAGCGATCTGTCCGCCGTGATAAAGGCTGTGCTGCACAATACCGTGAAAGAGATAGTAAAAATCGTATGGGCGACCCGGGACGGTCTCCTGCAGTTTGGCATCGTCAAATCTCTCGATGGCCTGGGCCAGCTTCTCGGCGTTTTGGAATAACCGGTCCTGGGCTGCTATCCACGCTGCGGCGGAATCGTCTCTTAGGGCCGGCCAATCTCTTTCGGTGCCGTAGAGCTTTGGCATTGGCACTCCTTCGGTGGCCTCGAAGCTGACGTGCAGGTAAACGTCAAGGTGCAGCACAAGCTCCCAAATGCTGTGTACCGAAGTCAGGGGGCGCGCCCGCGCCTTCTCGCCCGTGATACCGGTTAGCAAATCGTGCACGGGGGATCCGTGCCACGGATCGCCCGTAAAGGCGCGGCGCAACTGATCGGCGATGCGAAGAGATTCGGAGTTCATATGCAGAACCTATTTGAGATGTCCCTCAGGTATGCTTGGATTCGGGCGGGTTCCCGATTTGCATGCGCTCGCCGAAAGCGTTGACAGGCGCACAAGGCGGGCCCTTCGGCGAGGGCCTGAGCGCTCCGCTGTAAAGTGGAGGGATAATTGCCCTGTGCGCGTGGCTGTCTGCGCACCTGAAGAACGACGGAGGGAAAAATCATGCCATCGCGCATTCGGGCGGGTTCTGTTTCAAAGGGAAGACTCTGGAGCGGTCGGATCATCAGCGGTCTGATGGTGCTGTTCCTCCTCTTCGACGGAATTACGAAGTTGATGAGGGTGGCTCCCGTGCTGGAAGCGTCCGCCCAACTGGGATACCCGGTAAGCACGCTGGTCGGCATCGGGATCATCGCGCTCGTCTGCACGGCCGTCTATGTGATCCCACAAACGTCCGTTCTTGGAGCGATTTTGCTCACCGGCTATCTCGGTGGCGCGGTTGCGTCCAACGTGCGTATCGGCAACCCCATGTTCAACACGCTTTTCCCCATCATCTTCGCCGCGCTGGTGTGGGTGGGGATTTTCCTGCGCGAAGGCCGGCTGGGCGCATTGATTCCGCTGCGAACCTAAGGCGGCAGAGAAAGCCGCAGCGGTCGGTCATAGGACGCGGCAGGCTTCGTCGAAGTTAAGGCGCGGATTGCGCGGGAACAGATTGCTGGGATCGCCGTAGCCTAGATTGCAAAGGAAATTGGCTTTCCATTTGCCGTCGGGGAAAAATTCTGCGTTGACCTTCTGCTGGTCGAATCCGGACATGGGGCCGCAATCGAGGCCCAACGCGCGCGCAGCCATGATGAAGTAAGCGCCCTGCAAGGTGCCGTTGCGGAACGCCGACTCGTGAATCAAGGCGGCGTTCCCGGCAAAGATGGAGCGCATGTCCCGAGCAGGAAAAAGCCGCGCCAGCTTCTCGTAGAATTCCGTATCCCAGGCGACAATCACAGTGACCGGCGCGGTCATGGTTTTCTCGACATTGCCGGGAGAGAGGGCCGGACGCAGCCGCTCCTTGGCTTCGGGCGTAGTGATAAAGACGAACCGCGCGGGCGACGAGTTCGCGCTGGTAGGCCCTAAGCGGGCGAGCTCGTAGACCTCTTTCAGCAGCTCCATCGGTACGGGTTCGGGGCGCCAGACCCAGTGGGTGCGAGCCTGGCGGAATAATTGGTCTAGGCTACCTGCCGAGATTCTTTTGTGCTCCCGCAACGCCTCTTGTGAATCCGTCATAGTTTTCCCCTCGATGCCAGATTTGGCCAGGTATCCTTTGAGTATCGAAATCAGAATTTGGTCACTTCGGTGAAGTGGAAGTCGCGAACCTTCATGGCCGGAACCACCATATCGAAGGACTCTTCCCCGGCTGCGCGCACCTCGGTGCTCATCTGACCCACGTTGCATAGCATTTCCAAAATGTTCTGATTGAAGCGGAGATTGCGGATGCCGGTGGAGATCTTTCCATTCTCGACGAGGAAGCTGCCATCGCGGGTCATGCCGGTGAGGATTTTTTCGTAGGGATCGACTTCGCGAATGTACCAGAGGCGAGTCAGCAGAATGCCGCGATCGGTGGTAGCGATCATGGTTTCGAGCGATGTGTTACCGCCGGCGAAGACCAGATTGAAAGGCGCTTCGCCATCCTGGGAGGGCAAGGGCATGGCGTGGCCTGTGGGCTTGGCTTTCATTTTCTTGGCCGTCGCGCGCGAATAGACGAGATGGCGCAGCACGCCTCGCTCGACGAGTAAGACAGTCTGCCGGGGCAGGCCTTCGCCGTCGAACGGCGGACCGGACTGCAGAGCGTGCGTGACGTCGTCGTGAATGGTGACATTTTCGCCCATGACCTGCTTGCCGAGGCGATTGGTGAAGCAGGAGCGCTGATCGAGCACGGCGGTTCCTGCGAAATCGTAGAAGAGAAAGCCCACCAAATCGAGAACGGCGGCGGGTTCGAGAATGACCGTCCAGCGGCCGGGCTCGACTTCCTTGGGACGGCGTGATGCGGCCGCCTTTTCACTGGCACGCCGGGCCAGCGCTTGAGGGTCGATGTGGTCACGATTGGTAGCGCTGGCCTTGGCCCATCCGGACGAATCCCGCTCCAAAATCGTGATGGAACATTCCGCGCGGCTCTGGCGATAACTGGCGAAGAGCCCCTTGGAATTGGCCATCGCCGTAAGGGAAGCGCCGGTTGAAAAAATACCCGCAGCGGTCTGCTTGTTTTCTTCCGCGAGCCCGGTGACCTTGGCGACGGCGACGGCGCGGTCCTGCGGGGTAGCGTCCGCAGTCGCCGGGAAATAGCGCGCCATCCTGGGGTACTTCTGCGGGCCGGGCATCGGCAGTAGGTCGGGATTTTTGGGTTGGCTGTGTGCCAGCGCGGCCGAAGCGGCCACGGCGCGGCGGAGCGAGTCGTCGTCGGTTTTGTTGGTCGCAGCGCGGGCGGTCCGGCCATCAAACACCGTCCGCACGGAAACGCTCAGGGTTCGCTCGGCCACATTCTGGTGGATGGTGTTATTGGCAAAGCGCGTAAGCGCGTCGCTGACGAAGTCGATGTGCACCTCGGTTTCGTCGGCATCGGAAAGCTGCAACACGCGTTCGGCGAGATGATGCAATTCCGTATCCGAGGGCAAATGCTCTTCCGCGACGGAAGACTCGGCGACGGTGCGGCGCGAAGAGCGGGCTTTTTTCGTTCGTGTGTTCACGGTTTTGGGATCGGCTCTGCCAACTCCCTTTGGCGGCCCACAAATCGCGGTCCTGTCATTCTGAGCAGCGGAGAAGAATCTCTCCTTTGGACATTGTTTTCACAGAGAGATTCTTCGCTTCGCTCAGAACGACATGGCAACTTGACTCACTTCGCAACGTATAAAGCGTTCACTTAGCAAAGGCCATGCCCACGCGAATTTTGCGGAAGCGCGCAGGGGCGGCGCCGTGGCCAGTGCCCATGGTTTGCATGGGCTGGCCTTTGCCGCAGTTGGGAGTGCCCCACAGCGTCCAATAATCGCGAGAGCAAATGGCGTCGCAGCTATTCCAGAATTCGGTGGTGATGCCGCTGTAGCTGGGGTTCTTAAGCATGCGCGTCTTCCTGCCATGTTTGATCTCCCAGCCGATCTCTGTGGAGAACTGGAAATGGTAGCGGCGATCGTCGATGGACCAGGAGCGATTAGTGTCCATGAGAATGGCGTCATCGGTATCGGTGATGAGGTCTTCGTAGCGCCAACTGCCAGGCAGCAGACTGATGTTGGTCATGCGGATGATGGGCAGGCGATTCCAGCTTTCGGCGCGCATGGTACCGCCGGATTCCTTCAAGCCTATGGCCACGGCCGTCTCGCGATTCGAGAGATAGCCAGTGAAAAGGCCATCTTTGATGATGGTGGTGCGCTTGCCGGGAACGCCTTCGTCGTCATAGCCGAAGGTTCCCAGGCCCGGGCCATGCTCGAGGCGAGCGTCAGCGACGACGTTGACGATATCGGCCGCGTAGCGCAGTTTGCCCAATTTTTCAAGCGTGAGAAAACTCATGCCGGCGAAGTTCGCCTCCATGCCCAGCACGCGGTCGAGCTCGATGGGATGGCCGATGGACTCGTGGATTTGCAACCCGAGCTGCGAGCTCTCGAGAATAATGGTGCGTTCCCCTTCCGGGCACTGGGCGGCTCTGTGCAGCGCCAGGGCCTCCTCGGCAACGCGTTGGCCATGGCCGGGCAGATCGAGCGCCTCCACGAGCTCGTAGCCGGCAAGCTGATGTTGGCCGCCGAAGCTGTTGGGGTAAGAGCGCTTTTGAATTTCGTCGTGGGCAAAGCTGGTAGCGACGATGCCGGCGCCTGATTGCATCTTGAGCTGATGGATTCGGGAGCCGATAGTGGAGGCATACCACTGTTCCAGACGGCGGAACTGCATGGAAGTCTCGGCCAGGGTAAGGCCTTTCACACGACGCATCGCGAAATCAGCCGCGAAAAGTAAGTCTAATTGGCGCTCGCGCGGAATTTGGAACGGGTCCTTGACGTAAGGGTTCTGCCAGGTGTCCACATAGCCCTTTTCGGAAACCATCTGGGTATCAGCGCGCTTGACCATGGCCGACGCCCGGGCGATGGCTACGGCCTGGGCGGCGCAGGCCTGCACGCCTTCACGCGTGAGTACATCGCTCGATGCGAAACCCCAGCAGCCGTTGGCAAGAGCGCGTATGCCGAGTCCCAGCGACTCACTTTCGGCCAGCGTGCCGACTTCGCCGTTCTTCGTGCTGAGGTCGCGTAAACGGATGTCCACCACGCGAGCGTCGGCAAAGGACGCGCCGCGCGTCTTCGCCGTATCAAGGGCCAGATCGGCCCACTCCCGCATATCTCCGACGGCGTCGGAGACAATAGCAGGAGGTGCGACCTTGTTGGGGTTTGCCGAGCGCGGCACAGGAGCCGTCTCTAAGTCGTGCCTTCGGACCAGGAGGCCAGATAGTGCTCCTGTTCCGGCGAAAGCTTGTCAACAAGAATTCCCATGGATTCGAGCTTGAGCTTGGCAATCTGCCGGTCGATCGGCTCGGGCACCGGATAAACCTGCCGCATGAGCTCGGAGCTGTGCCTGACCAGGTATTCGGCGGCAAGCGCCTGATTGGCGAAGCTCATGTCCATGACCGCAGCGGGATGACCTTCGGCGGAGCTGAGATTGATAAGCCGGCCTTCGGCGAGCAAATAAATCCGCCGGCCATCTCTCATGCCGTATTCATCCACGAACGGTCGCGCCGGTTTTTTGCTGGTGGCTAGCCGTTCCAGCGCGGGGATATCAATCTCCACATTGAAGTGGCCGGAATTGCAGAGGACGGCGCCATCCTTCATCTTTTCGAAATGCTCGGCGCCGAGCACGGATTTATTCCCCGTGACGGTGACAAAGATATCGCCGATTTTGGCCGCTTCCGGCATGGTCATCACGCGGAATCCATCCATAACGGCCTCGAGCGCACGCACGGGGTTGACCTCGGTGACGATCACGTCCGCCCCGAGACCCTTGGCGCGCATAGCGATGCCGCGGCCGCACCAGCCGTAGCCCGCGACCACAAATTTCAGGCCGGCGAGGAGCAGATTGGTGGCGCGCAGGATTCCGTCAATGGTGGACTGGCCGGTGCCGTAGCGATTGTCGAAGAGATGCTTGGTGAGGGCGTCGTTTACGGCGATGACCGGATACTTAAGTGTGCCGTCCTTGGCCATGGCGCGCAGGCGGATGACGCCCGTCGTGGTCTCCTCGGTACCGCCGATCACGTTAGCCACCAAATCGAGACGTTTAGTGATCAGGGTGGTGACCAGGTCGGCGCCATCGTCCATGGTGATTTGCGGTTGATTGTCCAAGGCGGCGCCAAGATGAGAGTAGTAAG
Organism: Acidobacteriota bacterium; assembly: GCA_003223325.1. GTDB lineage: Bacteria > Acidobacteriota > Terriglobia > Acidiferrales > UBA7541 > Palsa-189. The sequence goes on along the minus strand of QHYS01000267.1, from coordinate 16,622 downwards.
TGGCGTTGTCCTCGCCTTTGATAGCGAAAGTGGGGACGTTGTAGTCCTTCACCAAGCAGGCGGCAACTTCATCCTGCGTGGAAAGGGGATTCGAGGCGCACAGCGCAACTTCAGCGCCGCCGTCGCGAAGCGTGATGGCCAGGTTGGCAGTTTCACTGGTCACGTGCAAACAAGCGGAAAGCCGCATGCCCTTGAGCGGCTGTTCCTTGATGAACCGCTTGCGAATCAACTGCAGAACAGGCATCTGCTGATTGGACCATTCGATCTTGCGCTTCCCATTCTCGGCTAAGGCCAGGTCTTTGACGTCCCCGCCGAGCGAATGCATGGTGGCCACGATCTCCCCCAGAAAAATGTTGAACTGCGTTGTGCGGCAATTAGCGAGCGCCGACTTCGGCGCCACGGACTGCGGCTGCCTTGCGGAGCGTTTCGGCTTTATCCGAACGCTCCCAGGTAAACGTTGGCTCGCTGCGGCCAAAATGCCCGTAAGCAGCCGTTGGACGGTAGATGGGGCGCCGTAGGTCCAGGCTCTCGATGATGCCGCGAGGTGTGAGCGAAAATACGGCGCGAACCAAATCCGTCATCTGCTCGTCAGGGATGGTGCCCGTCTCGAAAGTATCGACCATAACCGAGACCGGTTCCGCTACGCCGATGGCGTAGGCAAGCTGAACCTCGGCGCGGCGAGCTAGCCCGGCGGCGACCAGGTTTTTGGCCACGTAGCGGGCCATGTAGCAGGCCGAGCGATCGACTTTGGTGGGATCCTTCCCTGACAGCGCTCCACCACCATGCCGGCTGTAGCCGCCGTAAGTATCCACGATGATCTTTCTGCCGGTAAGCCCGGCGTCACCCATGGGTCCTCCGACAACGAATCGGCCCGTGGGATTGATATGGAACTTGGTGCGGGAGTCGAGCAGCGCGGGAGGCACGACGTGCTGGATCACCTCCTTCACGATGCTCTCATGAATTTCCCGGTTGGATACGGAGTCGCTGTGCTGCGTGGAGATCACCACGCAATCAACGCGCGCCGGATTGCCGCCGACGTATTCGACGGTGACCTGCGATTTGCCATCAGGACGCAAAAACGGCAGGTGTCCCGCTTTGCGAACCTCGGCCAGTCGCCGCACTAGTTTATGCGCCAGCACAATGGGCAAAGGCATTAGCTCATCCGTTTCGTCGCAGGCATAGCCAAACATGAGGCCCTGATCGCCGGCGCCGCCCGTGTCCACGCCCATGGCGATATCGGGAGACTGGCGCTTCAGGGAGGAGATAACAGCGCAGGTATCGGCGTCGAAGCCATACTTCGCGCGCGTATAGCCGACCTCGCGGATCACGCCACGCACGATCTCACTGTAATCGAGGACGGCAGAGGTGGTGATTTCTCCCGCCACCATGGCCAAGCCTGTGGTCACCAAGGTTTCGCAGGCGACTCTGCCCATCGCGTCCTGCGCCAGAACGGCGTCCAGAACAGCGTCTGAAATCTGGTCGGCGATCTTATCGGGATGGCCTTCGGTAACAGACTCCGATGTGAACAGGAAACTGCGGTTCTTCTGGCTCAAACTCTTGCTCCTTCAGGAACTGAATGCCTGACGAAACTTAGATGATCCGAGGGCGAAATTCGTGCAAACGCGACGCTAACACAGGGGCATGAGACAGTCAACGCAGGGCGAGCAGGCCATCTGGGCACGTCTGAAACGAAGCAATCGCGCTGACAATGGAACGCGGGTGTGAATTTGAGATCTATGATTTCAAATCCCGGCACAGAGGTCTACTCCCGGTCGCGCTCATCTCCTTCCGCGGCACCGGCCTTCACGGCGATGCCCCGGCCGGCGCGGGCGAGTAGAAACGCGCGGATGAACGGGTCGAGATCGCCATCGAGGACGCGGTCGACGTCGCCCATCTCGAACTTGGTGCGGTGATCCTTGATCAGTCGGTACGGCTGCAGCGTGTATGTGCGAATCTGGCTGCCGAAACTGATATCCAGCTTGGTTTCATCGAGCTTTCGGTTGGCTTCCTGCCTTTTCGCGATCTCCAGGTCGTAAAGACGCGAACGGAGAATCTTCATGGCCAGCTCGCGATTTTTGTGCTGGCTGCGTTCGTTTTGGCATTGCACGACGGTGCCGGTAGGCAAGTGCGTGATGCGCACCGCCGTTTCGACCTTGTTAACGTTTTGACCGCCGTGCCCGCCGGCGCGGTACGTATCGATCTTCAAGTCTTCTGGGCGAGTGTTCACTTCAATGCGGTCGTCGACTTCGGGAATTACAAAAACGGATGCGAAGGAAGTATGGCGTCGAGCCGCCTGGTCGAAGGGCGAAATGCGGATCAGCCGGTGCACGCCGGATTCGGTGATGAGTAGGCCATAGGCGTTCTCACCCTCGACGCGAACGGTGGCGGACTTGATCCCCGCGCCTTCGCCCGGCTGCGAGTCGATCACCGAAGCGCGAAAGCCCTTGCGCTCAGACCATCGCAAGTACATGCGCAGGAGCATTTCCGCCCAGTCCTGGGACTCCGTGCCGCCCGCGCCGGGCTTGATGGTGAGAATGGCGTTGAGCCGATCGCTTTCGCCGGAGAGCAGCGTCTCGGTCTCAAGTTGCGCAACGTACTCGTGGGCGGCTTCTAGCTCCCGTTCGACATCACGCAGCACGGATTCGCGCTGCGCGATGTCGCTCTCTTCGTGTGCCAGATGAAGATAGGTCTCGATGTCGCTCGAGATGCGCAAAAGCTTTTCTTCCGCAGCGATGCGGCTTTCCGCGCCTTTGCGCTGCTGAAGCACCTGCTGCGCCTTTTCTTGATCTTGCCAGAAGTCCGGCCTGGAGGTGCGGGTCTCGAGTTCCGCTAGCAGACTCCTATGGCGGGGTACGTCAAAGATAACTCCGCACAAGTTCGATTCGCTCGCCGAGTTCCTGAAAACGATGCTCGAGATCTTCGATAATCATGATTTTCCCTTTTTGTTTATTTTGGCGCGACTGCCGCACGCCGAAACGATGCCACGAGCAACAGGACGAGACTGACTGCAACGCACATCACGGGCAGCCAATCGCCCCAGCGAGTGTACAACGTAGTATCGCTTCGAAACGCATACGGCGCGTCCAGTTCTCCGCGAATGTCCGGGGCCATCCGTGCGACGACACGCCCGTAAGGATCGACTGAAACGGTGAAGCCGTTATTCGTATCGCGCAAAAGCCAGCGTCGATGTTCCACCGCGCGGACGCGCGCCATCTGCAGATGTTGTGCGGGCGCCGCGGAGCGGCCGAACCAGCCATCATTCGAGAGGTTGATCAGCAGATCCGCACCACCTAGAACGAACCGCCGGACTTCGTTCGGAAACACCGCCTCGTAACAGATAAAAGTGCTGAACCGTCCGCCAGGTAACTCCCCCACAGCGTAGCGGGTGCCGCGGCGAAAGTCACCGGCAAGGCCAGTGAGATTTTTGGCGAACCAGAGAAAGTCGCGCCAGGGCACGTATTCGCTGAAGGGAACCAAATGAATTTTATCATAATGAAATTCCTGGCGGCCCTCGAGATCGATTATGGCGGCGCTGTTATAGGCCGCTAGACGCCCGTTCGCACCAGGTTCCCAACTTACCACGCCGAGCAGGAAGTCACTTCGCGAATCGACCGCAATGTGCCGCGCACGCCCGGCGAAATCCGCCTGGCTCAGCGAAAACGGCGCGGGAACTTCGGGCCAAACCACCAGACCGTGGTCCTTCTGCCCTGCCGCGATGCTGATGCGATCGAGTTCGGACATGTCGCCGGCATGAAGCGCATCCCAGTTGGCAGGGTATTCCATCGATTGCGGCAGATTCGTTTGCACCAGATGGGCGACCTGCGAAGCTTGCGCCACGGGGACAGACTCGGGGCCGATCAGCGCCACAGCGAGAATCGCCACGGTGAAGGCAGCCAGCACGGCGGCAGGTAAGCGCCATCGGCCGTGCGACCCGCTCACAGAGCCGATCAGCCAGACTACCGCTGCGTTATACGCGGCCACAACAAAGGACAGGCCGTAAATTCCCGTGAAAGAAGTCAATTGCACCAGCGCCAGATTGCCGGAAGGCGCGTAGCCCAGAAACTCCCAGGGGAAGGCGATGTCGGGCATGCGCGCACGAGCGAGTTCGAGGGCCACCCAGAGAAACGGCGACGCGAATACGGCCACGCTCTTATCGCGCCGTGCGATCCAAGTCAGGAGGATGGTGAACGCAACGAAGTAAGGCGATGCCGCCAGAATCATGAGTGCCATCACGCCTGCGGCTTCCCACCAAGGCAATGGCCCATATTGCCGCATGACTGTGTAGATCCACGGGGTGGAGAAGAGATAAAACGCCACGCCGAAAAGCAGGCCACGCAGCGCCGCTTCACCCAGGCCTCCTTCGAGCGATGCACCGACCAGCACCGCAACAGCAATCCACGCCAGAAACGACAGATTGAAGTTGGGGAAGGCCAGCGCCAGTAGAACCCCGGCGAGGAACGAGAGCAAAATCGGTAATTTCCACGGCATCGCGTAGCCAGATGGGCCCTCTTGCGTTTGCTGGCTGCCTCCGACTGGCTCCGCTATCTGTCGAGCGGCGCGCATCAACGCCGGGTGATGGCTTTGAAACCTTGACTCTCAAGCTTCTGCCGGGCGAGATCGGCGGATTGCGCGTCAGCATACGGTCCGACTTGCACGCGATAATAACGGTCGGCGCCAGGCGTCAGCACGAAGGCGGGGAATTTCTTGTGCTGTAATGCCTGCGCCAATGCTACGGCGTCGGCCTGGCGCGCCATCGCTGCGACTTGCAAGACGACAGCGTCCCGCGGGACGCGCAGTGGGTCTACGGATTTCGTGTTTGATCGGGCAGAGTCCATGCGCTCAGAGCGCTTGCCTGCTGTTCGTGCCGAAGTGCGGCTTGGCACCATGTACTTTGGCGGCTCCGGCATAGCCTCAGGGGGCTTCGCTGGCTCGGCGGAATGATAGAAAGCCCAATCCGAAGGCGGCGGCGCCGGCTTTTCAGCCTTGGCCGCGGAGCTATCCGCCGGAGCGCGGCTTGCCTTGCCGGGCTGATCGCTCAGGCTCTCTGGTTTGCCGGGGATACTGCTGGCATCGGCGCGGAGTTGCGCATCGTATTGGTTGCGTCCCAGGACATAACCGAGGGTAAATACGACGCCAAATAACACTACAAGCAGGATGAAGATGCCGGCCAGCTGGCCCCCTCCGAGCACCCAATCGCGGCTTCGCCGATGCCCTGCTGCCATCAGCGCCCCGACTCGAGCGACTTCTTCACCCAAGCGTTGATGATATCAATCGGGAGCGGAAAAATGATGGTTGTATTCTTCTCTGCCCCGATTTCCGTCAGCGTCTGGAGGTACCGGAGCTGGATCGCAGCAGGCTGGGTTTCCAGGACGCCGGCGGCCTCGGCGAGCTTCGCAGATGCCTGGAATTCGCCGTCGGCATGAATGACTTTCGCACGCCGTTCGCGTTCGGCTTCGGCCTGGCGCGCGATGGCGCGCTGCATCTGCTCCGGAATATCAACCTGCTTCACTTCCACCTTGGTTACCTTAATACCCCATGGCTCGGTGTCCTGGTCAAGAATCACTTGCAGCTTGCTGTTAACCTTTTCGCGTTCCGCGAGAATTTCGTCAAGTTCGAATTGGCCGACGATGCTTCGCAACGTGGTTTGCGCTTTCTGCGATGTGGCGTAAAGATAGTTCTGCACCTGGGAAAGCGCCAAGTTTGCATCCACCACGCGGAAATAACAGACGGCGTTCACTTTGACTGAGACGTTGTCGCGCGTGATGATGTCCTGGGAAGGCACGTCAAGCGTCTCGATGCGCAACGAAATGCGATAAAGGCTCTCAATGGGCCAGAAGACCAGGCGCAGTCCGGCCGGCTTGGCGTCGGGCAACATGCGTCCCAGCCGCAAAACCACTCCGCGCTCCCATTCCTTGATGACGTAGAGAGAGTTCCAGAACCAGATCAGGAGGATGACTATGGCAATGAGCGGTCCAGTGAAGCTGAAGTCCATCATCGTCTCCTTCCGCAGGGAGCAAAAATCGGCGAGTCGTACTTCGCAAAATTCCGCCCGATCATATCAGCGTGCGGCCGATCCCGCAGGCGTGACGTGCACCGTCAGTCCGGAGATCTGCACGACGCGTACCTGGGTGCCCGCCGGAATAGCCATGGGAGCCACCGCGCGCCAGAGCTCTCCACGCAAGCGCACCATGCCTTGAAATGATGCAGGCGCGGCTTCGCCGCGGACGGGTGCGATGGCCTCAGTAACTTCGGCTTCCACTCCGAGTAACTCTTCCTTTCCAGATGACTGCTTCCAGGCACGCGAACGCAGTACCAGCCGCATGAGAAAGATCGTAACTAGCGCCGCAGGAGCCGTCACGCCCAGCGCCACCCCAAAGCTGACGCCAGCGCCCGTGAGCGGCGAGCGGATCAACATGAACGCGCCCAGCAGCATGGCTATGATGCCACCCGCTGCCAGCACACCGTGGCTCGTATATTTCGCTTCGAGAATAAACAAGCCCAGGGCCACGATGATCAAGAGTAAGCCCGCGAAGTTTACGGGAAGAATGTGCATGGCGAATAGCGCCAGGACGAGCGCGATGGCGCCGATCACTCCTGGCGCGATCATTCCTGGATGCGTGAATTCGACGTAAAGGCCCAAGACACCTGCGATCAGCAGAATGAAAAAGACGTCGGGTTGCACGATGCGCGCCAGAAACCGCTGCCGAACGGACATTTCCATCGTCACGACTTCGGGATTATTCAGGTTCAAGCGCGTTTCGGAGCCGTCAAACCGCTTGATGGTCTCTCCATTGAGCTTGGAGAATAACCCCTCCGGCGAAGTTGCAATGAGGTCGACGAGCTTGTCATTCAGTGCTTCCGTTTCTGTGAATGCCTTGCCATCGGTGACCGCCGTTTCCGCAATCTCCACGTTGCGGCCCCGCTTCCCGGCGTAGCTGCGCAGGAAGGCTGTGGCATCGTTCAGGATTTTTTTCTTCAGCGTCTCGTCCACATTCAAAGGGACACCGCCCACGGCAATCAACGGCGAGGCCGCGCCCGCGTGCGTCCCGGGGGCCATGGCAGCCACATCGGCCGAGAGGAGAATGAAAAATCCCGCTGACGCGCCGCGCGCACCGGCCGGAGAGACGTGTACGACCACCGGCACCGGCGAAGAGAGGATGTGCTGGATGATCTCTTCCATGGACGAACTCAGGCCGCCGGGCGTATCCATGGTGATCAGGATCAAGCTGGCGCCCTGCCGAGCCGCATCCGTGATACCGCCATCAATGTATTCGGCCATGATGGGCTCGATTTCATCGTCGATCTTCAATTCGACCACGCGCGGGCGGGCCGCCGAATTTGAGGCCCGGCTTGTCTGTGCGTTCGAGGCACCGCCAAAAGCGTAAAGCAGCGCAAGAATTATCGGGGCCAGGCGCATTACGCCGCCGCTCCTCTCACTTTCGGTATGTATTGTGAAGGCTGAAAGGCCGGGCAAGAAATCCGGAAAATAGCACGAGCTCGCGGACTCAGCGGAACCGCAAGCAAATCGGCCGGAACGCAGCGGCAGCACATTCCGGCGCCATTGTATCAAAGTGCCTGTCATTCGCAGCCGTGGTAGTGTGACCGCGATGATACGGGTGGTAGCGGGAATTATCGAGCAGGACGGGCGAGTGCTGATCTGCCAGCGGCAGGCGTGCAGGATCTTTGGCGGGAAGTGGGAATTCCCCGGCGGGAAGATGCGCCCGAGCGAGACGCCTCGTGAGGCCCTCGAGCGCGAGTTGCGAGAGGAGTTGGGCGCTGCCACAAAGATCGGCGATCTGTTGCAGATCGTGCGTCACCGGTACGCGGAAATGAGCACGTCCGTACATATCTCCTTTCTCTCAGCAGTCCTCGAGGGTGCACCGAGAAACCTCTCGTTCCAGCGAATCGTATGGGCGAGGCGGGCGGAATTGCCGCGCTACGACTTTCTGGCCGCGGATCGAGGAGTGACTTCGCGCCTCGTGCGGGGAGAAATTTAGGTGTGCCTCAGGAGGGGATCGACGAGCCGCCATCGACTAACAGAACCTGGCCGGTAACGAATTCAGCGCCGACCAGGTAGACGACGGCATTGGTGATGTCGTCGGCGGAGCCCGTACGGCGCAACGGAGCGCTGCGGAGGGCACGCTCCGCAATTTCGGGCGCATCGTCAGGGAACGAAATGGTTCCGGGTGCAATTGCATTTACGGTGACGGCTGGCGCCAGGGCCCGCGCCAGGCAGCGCGTCAGCATGATCACGCCCGCTTTCGAGACGCTGTACGCAGTGTATTTGGGCCAGGCCTGGAGACCACCGAGCGACGCGAAATTGATGATGCGACCGCGTCCGCTTTGAGCCAGCAGGGGCGCGGCACGCTGCGCGGCAAAGAACAGCGCCTTCAGGTTGGTATCGAGGACGGTATCCCATTGCGTCTCTTGGGTGGGGCCGACGGGCGTTGGGGAAAAGATTCCCGCATTATTCACTAGAATGTCGAGGCGCCCCAAGCGTTGCTCGATGTCTTCGAAAAGGTGATCGATTTCCACGACTCGGGTGAGCTCGGCTTGGATGCAGACCGCTTCCCCGCCACTGCGGGAGATTTCGGCGGCGACCGCTTCGGCTTCAGACTGGGAGCGGCGATAGTGCACGACCATTCGAGCGCCCTCGGCTGCCAGACGCAGCGCGATGGCGCGGCCGATGCGGCGGCCCGCGCCGGTGACTAGAGCGACTTGTCCCTGGAGGCTCACACCGAGGCAGGAATTTAACACAGAGTCAAGGAACCGGCAGCACGCGGCACGCGGCGCCGCTCGCACAAGGCGAGAGTGCGCCTTGCGCTACAATCGGGCGGCTTAGACTTTAACCCGCGAAAGCTTCGTGGCTTTCGCCGGGGGAGGGGCGATGAAGCTGGATCTGCTGGCGATGGCCGCACATCCCGATGACGTGGAACTCACCTGCGGAGGAACGCTGATCAAGATGGCCCGCCACGGCTATGCCGTAGGAATTTTGGATTTGACCGCAGGAGAAATGGGTACCCGCGGATCGCCGGAGACACGACGCAAAGAAGCTGCGGCCGCGGCACGCATTCTGGGGGTAGCACATCGTGAGAATCTGGCCCTTCCCGATGCGCACCTGGAGATGTGCATGGAGTACAAGCTGGCCATCGCGCGGCGAATTCGGGTGCTGCGGCCCCGCACCGTGATTTTGCCGTATTGGGAGGGGCGGCACCCCGACCATTACACGGCATCACGGCTGGGCTACGAAGGCTGTTTTCTGGCAGGACTGAAACGCCTGGACCTCGAAGGCGAGGCTTACCGGCCGTTCAAGGTGCTGTACTCAACAACCTATGATCGCACCGTGCGGCCTTCATTTGTAGTGGACATATCGCGCGAGTTTTCGAGGCGGACAGAGGCGATCCTCGCCTACGGCTCCCAATTCCGCCCCAAGGGACGGCAGCGGCGCTCAAAAGTTTATTTACCTCTCGACCGGCTCGTGCAGGAAGTGCACCTGGTGGCGCGATTTTATGGGGAAATGATCGGAGTGGAACACGCAGAGCCGTTTTTGGCCAAGGAAGTGATGCAGGTAGAGGACGTAGTGGATTTGCCCGTGAGGTCGATTTAGAACTCGTCGGAATCTTGCGCCATGGAGAACCCGGGCAGGGCCTGACTCGTGCCTTTTCGTATCACCTTGACGCGAAGGATGGCGGCGGTCTCCTTGCCGGCAGGGCGAAGAACGGCGAAAGTGGTGAGGGCTTCACTATAGAGGCGGGTGACCAGGAAGCTCTCGTCGCTGCCCGCCTTCTTCCAAACCTGACCAACCTGTACTTTGGAAACCGACATTTTAGAGTTAGTCCACCGGGTACACAGGCTTGACGAGCTGCGCCAAGAACCTGCGCCTCAACTTGAATTCGGTTTCTGACCAATCTTGGGGCAGGTGGCCCTGGGTGTCAACTGATCCAAGGTACAGCGTTTACTCTTCGGGGCGGATCGGGTGCACTGAGCCGCACGCCCCGGGCCAAGTTCTTGTAGCGGGCCGCGAAAGCCGGGAAACCCGGGTTCGATAGAAGCCATCAAAGCGGAAGGACCTATATCCGCGAGGCTCGCCTGGATGTATAATCGCAAGGAGCGGAAAAGTCGGAGCAAAAACATGGAATCGTCACAATCGGGTGTCCTGATTGGAAGTCGCCTCTGGGGCCGAAGCCTTCTAGGGCTGGCGCTCGTGGCGGTGTTCGCCTTCCCCCTTTTCGCCACACCGCAGGCGCCCTCACAACCGGCGCAACCTCCGGCCAATCCCGCACCTCAAACCGCGCCGACGGCCCAAGATTCCGGGGCGCAGCAACCGCAGGCCTCGCCAAGCGATTCGCAGCCCAGCGATTCGCAAGCACCACAGAAGGCCAAGAACAAAAAAGGTAAAGATAAGGAGGCAAAGAAGTCGAAATCGGCGGAAGCCGATGCGCAGCCGCCCCAAGCAAAGAAGGATGAACCTCCGATTCCGCAAAAGGATAAGCCCGACGTCAAGGCGGGGTCTAAGGCGGACGTGGATGCCATCGGCAACCGTGGAGTGGGTAAGGGAATAAACTTCTATTCGCTCGAGCGTGAGATGGCACTGGGCAAGAGCCTGGCCCAGGAAGTGGAGCGCTCGTCGAAGTTGATCGATGATCCGGTCGTTTCGGAATACGTGAACCGCGTGGGGCAGAACTTGGTGCGTAACTCGGACGCCAAGGTTCCCTTCACGATAAAGGTGATCGATTCGGATGTGGTGAACGCGTTTGCGCTTCCGGGAGGATTTTTCTACGTGCATAGCGGGCTGATCCTGCGCGCCGATTCCGAGGCGGAACTGGCGGGCGTGATGGCGCACGAGATTGCGCACGTGGCCGCGCGGCACGGCACCAAAAATGCCACCAAGGGTGAACTGGCGCAGATGGCCACGATTCCGCTGATCCTGCTGGGTCCGGGCGGCTGGGCTGGTTACGGGCTCTATGAAGGACTAAACTTTGCCATTCCGATGTCTTTCTTGAAATTTTCTCGCGACGCCGAATTCGAGGCCGATTATCTGGGCTTGCAGTATATGTACGCGGCAGGGTACGACCCGAACGCGTTCGTGACTTTCTTCGAGAAGGTGGAAACGGAGGAGAAACGGCAGCCGGGAACCGTGCCAAAGTTCTTCTCCACCCACCCGCCGACGCCAGAGCGCGTCGTAGCTATTCAGAAGGAGATCGGCAACGTCTTGCCGGCCCGAGAGCAGCACATCGTGACCACTTCGGAATTCGATACCGTGAAGGCGCGGCTGCGGGGCATCGAAAACCGCAATAAGCTGCGGGAAGATAAGACGAGCAAAGACAAGCCGACACTGCGCACGCGCACCGAGCGGCAGCAACCGCAAGCAGGCCAGGGCGGGCAGCAACCGAACGCGCAGGGCGGTGACAGTCATCCTTCGGATGATCCGGACCGCCCGACGCTAAAGAAGCGGCCGGAGGACGATCCAAACCATCAGAACAGCCCGAATCAAAACAATCAGTAAAAGTTGAGATTAATGCAAAAGGGCGCTCGTTTTCGCGAGCGCCCTCTGTGTTGTACGCCGTGCATGTTCGGCAGCTAGCAGCTAGATACAACTTACTGAACCGCCCGATGCGCGATCCGCATGTCCTGGTGGAATGGCAGAGGAGACTGGGCGACCACTCCCGCTATGCCGATTATGGCGAGGAAGCCCTCGGTTCGCCAGCAGCCAAGCTGACGCTACGAAGTGCTGCTTGTGGCAGGCTGATGCGCGATGCCCATCCTACGCATCTCTTCGGCGTAATACTTGCGATAGAGTACGTCCCATTCCTCACTGCCCTCGAGAATCTCCTTCTTTTGAGAGCCGATTTTCTGGCGGACCTGGGCGTCCATCTGCTCCTCTTCTTTGAGCAGGCTCAGCAGGATTTCCACCACATTCTGTCGGATGGTGGCGCGATCTTCGATGAATTCGACATCCTCCCCGGCGACGAGGACGTCGGTAATGACGTGGGACAAGCGGACGGTTTTTTCCCGACTCAATCGCATAAGATCGCGCGAACGGCTTTCGAGGGGCGCGTCGCGGTCGCGCGCATAGCGCTCAGCGCAGAATCAATTTGCGCTGCCGCGCCAGCTCACCCTTCACCTTTTTATACATCTCCTGATACGAGACTCCCGTGCGGCGCATCTCCTCGGCATGTTGGCTGAGGATTTCGCGGACTTCCTCATTCAGGCGGTCCTCGAGGCCGATCTCCTCCGCCATTTTCATGCGGACGCGCTCGGCGAGGGCAGCGGGACTGCGAGTTTCGATCATTTTGTTGGCGATGAGGCGCTTGACCACCTCGTTCGCCATATAGCCCACGAAATCGCGTGACAACAGCATTCTCGCCGTAACTCCGCCCAAAAAAGCCGCATTTTGAGTCTACCGACAGGCGCGAGAGAGTGTCAAGGAAAGCGGGGGAGGGAATATCCGGGGGATATATGGGCGCACGCCGCTAAAGTTGGCCCACCACCCCTTACGCCGATTGCGTGCGCACCGACTTCACAATGAGGCCCAGAATTATCGTCTACGATAAGTATCTGGGCTGGCATTACGCCTTCGTGGATGGCTACTATTATACGTTGCGGCCCGGCGAGGCTTTCCTGATCGCTTGCGATTTTTCTGTACATTTTCAACGAGGCGATTCGGTGCGGGGACCAATTCAATGCCAGCAGCCGATTTAGACACGAAGGCATCGCCCAAGGTATGCATGGCACCTACAAATTCGGGGGCCTCGTGAACTGTCCGGATGGTGGTCCGCGCCACCTGATAATCGGCGGACTAGCTGACGCTCCTGAATCTCAGGCAGCGGAATATACGAGTTGATGGCGCTGGTAAAAGGGAAGGCCTCATATGAAGGACCACGCAATGGTGGTTTTTGATCCACACCATCCCAAAGTCACAAACACGGTCTTGGAATTAGAAGAGTCTTCCACCCACGAACCCACGAATTAAATGAAGTTGACGGCCCGAGTCAGGACCAGTGGCGACCTCCGCCCGACTCTCATTTACAGGCGGGCAACCAGCTACCTGAATTCGGTGTCAAAGAACATTGCGAGTGCGTAGGCATATTCTTCCAGCGAAGACGAAGCGATCCGGGAGCAGTGTAGCGGTGACGGAAAAAGGCAAAAACTGCCTCCTTGCGATTGGCATTGTCGCCGTGGCATTCCTTTCGCTTCCGGGCAGCGCGCAAGTCATCAGCTCTTCCACCCAACACAAATCTTCCGGGCAGCGATCGCGAGACTCTCGGCAGTCCATTCTGGTAGACGTGAAAATGGTATTGGTCGACGTGACCGTCACCCACGCCGATGGCAGCTCGGTTACGAGTTTGGAAAAGGGAAGCTTCCATGTATTCGAGAACGGTATAGAACAAGAAATCTTAAGCTTTTCACGCGAAGACGTGCCGATCTCCATCGGACTCATCTTTGATATGAGTGGGAGCATGGCTGACAAGTTAGATGAGTCGCGACAGGCCGCTCTGGAGTTCCTAAAGACCGCCAATCCACGCGACGAATTTTTCCTGGTGAACTTTAATGATCGAGCCGAACTGACCAGTCCGTTCACTTTCGATATCGAAGAAGTGCGAAAGAGCATCATGTCCGGGACGCCGAGAGGGCGTACCGCCCTGATGGATGCGATTTACCTGGGCCTGAGCCAGATGAAAGGCGCACGCAACAGCAAACACGCCTTACTCGTCATCTCCGATGGGGGGGATAATCATAGCCGGTACAGCAAGACCCAAGTCCGAAACGCCTTGAAGGAAGCCGACTGTTCCCTGTACGCCATAGGAATTTTTCGTTTCAAGGATATATTGCGATCGATGGAGGAGCTTCAGGGACCCGGCCTGCTTTCGGAACTCGCCGAAATTACGGGCGCCCGCATGGTCCGGGTATCGAGGTTGGATGACTTACCCGATATTGCCGCGAATATTGCAATGGAGCTCCGTAACCGATATGTCCTCGGATATAAGCCAAGTGATGCTCGCCACGACGGCACTTGGCGAAGAATTAAGGTCAAAGTTGTTCCGCCCGCGAACCTGCGGCCGCTCAACGTATACGCAAGGACTGGATACTATAGTCCGAACTAGAGGCACCCGATCCTCCATTCTCGAATTGCTCGGAAGTACCTCAGCAGACGCGCGTTTCGCCAACCCCCGCAACTGATTGAAATCTAACGCAACCGAACATCGACGCGTCGGGGGTGATTTCGCAAGAAGTCAGCCCGATATTTGTCCAGCGACCAAACGTTGCTGTGGTATACGAGGGGCAGGCAACGCCGAGGACGATGGCTTGAAAAGCCCTCGTCGTTGAACGAAGCCGTACGTTTACCGTTCTCCGAAGGTATATCCCACAGAAACGGTATATTGCGGGACCCAGTCGCGGCCGAATTGGTCCGTCAGATGGGGCACAAAATGGAAATCAACTTGCGGCTTGATGAAAAGCGACGGCCTGATGTACAGCTTCAGGCCGGCGGCGACATGCCCTTGAAAGTGATTGGCGTTCAGCCCTGTAGGGATGCTCGCCGTGCTGGTGATGCCCGTGATCGCAGTTGTCTGAGTAGCGTAGAGGGCCACTCTGGCGCCGCCGATGCCGCCTTCCAGGACAGGAACGATGCGCGTGCCGGAGATCGGCTCCCAAACAGCATTGAAATCGTAAAACGCCGGACGAAACTTCAATCCGGCTAACGGGAGGTAGTTGGCCTGAGCGAAGCGGAAGGCGTATTCGCCGTTGACGCCTAAGTGCGGACTGAACATGAAATCCACGCCAAAAATGCCGAACACACCACCAATAGTGGGTGCAGGCTCGCAAGCGTTGTTGAAGTTATCGAAAAGCTGGCCCGGCGAACAACGCGTGCTTGTTCCCGCGGAGTCGGTGCCCGAGCCCAGACCAAAGTAGGGGCTGACGCCCTGTGCGTGCGCATAATTCAAGCTTCCCAACAGCAGTGTAGAGAGCAGCAGAATTGTTCCAATCGTGAGTTTGGACAAGAAACTCTCCTTTTTGGGAATTTCCATTTATTAGAGTGAAATCTCGCTGCACAGGTTGCACGGATTTACCGCGCCACGCGGCACCCTTTTTTGGTGAATCGTTGTTCCTAATTGCCGGGCGGCAATGCACGTGAAAACAGCAACAAGTTGCCCTACAGCCAGGCAATGCTTTGTAGGCGGGCTCCGTCGCCCTCCGGGATACCCGCCAACACGGATGTGCCGGTTTACATTAGGAATCCAGGAGTGCTATACATTTTCGTGCCAAGACGAGAGTCAACCCGGGCGAAACAACAAAGAATTACTCTTGCGCGATGGGTGGACTTGCGTAATGCGTCGGCCTGAGGGAGCGGTGTTATAAGCGAGCGTTGGCGCAGCGCGAGGCTGAATCGGAAGTTCGAATGTCGCCTGGGGAAGGGATTCCCCAAAATGGTAAATCGCTTTTGGGTCACGCGCACCGGAGTAGTAGCGTTAGCCTTCGCGCTGCTGGCGGGCGCTCAAAATCATCCGCGTGGCAACTCGGGGGCAGCGAAGGAGCAGCAGGCAACTCCCCATCCCGGCCCCGTGCTTCTCGATGGTTGGGGCCGGCCCGTGACCGATGCGTTGAAGCCTGGCGAGAAGCCGGGCCCGGCTCCGCACCACGACATTTCCGGGATTTGGGAACCCGCTCGAGGGCCGGGCGACGGAATTCAAGCAAATGGCCCGCGGGACATGCCCTACGACGGAAAGCCGGAACATGATCCTCCGTACACTCCTTCGGGGTTGGAGACATTAAAGTCTCATAAGGCGCTGTTCGGGTACGCCGCCGTTCTCGAGTCACTGAGCAACGATCCCAGAAACAAGTGTGATCCGCTCGGCTTCCCGCGCGCCGATTTTTATCAACTCCGCCATACGCAGATCATGCAAGACGAACGCAGGGTCGTAATCTTGTATGAATTTGAAAAAAGGTGGCGCGTGATTTGGACCGACGGGCGTGAAGTCCCCAAGGAAATTCCATCGCCCCGATATTACGGGTATTCGGTAGGCAAATGGGCGGACGACACGACGCTGGTGGTGGACACTATCGGAACTGTCGGGAATGAAAAGATCTGGCTTGATGAAACCGGCCGGCCGGCAAGCGACGCGATGCATGTCGAGGAACGATTCCAGCGCGTAAACCACAGTCGTTTGGAGCTGACTGTTACCGTTGACGATCCCAAGATGTACACGAAACCCTGGGTGGCCGTGAACAAGTTCCTACCCTCGGAAGAGGAACAGTACTACAAAGACTATGGCGACCAGGCCAGCGGTGTAGACAGCAAGCAAAGCAAATAGCCGTAAACTGATATTGGACCAAAGACGGAGGTCAATTGTCAGGTGGCAACCATGGTTCTATTCGGGACTCGTGGCCCATTGCTATGTCGGGTTATCCGAGGGGGCCTATAGTTGCTTTGAGACTTAGGTGCACGAGGCACGCCGGGCCTAACGACTTAGTCGAGACTCACCCTCGAACCCAAGTGTCCAGAACCGGACTCGCCACCGCCAGGGAAGTTCCCCAGCAACGGAACGGACGCGGGTCAGAGACACTCAGCTGTTTGTGGCTTCAGATATTTGGCTTCAAATGCGACTCCGCAGAAACTCTTC
>QHYS01000268.1 GCA_003223325.1 Acidobacteriota bacterium | reverse complement strand
GGGAGATGCCGCTTCGGGTGCGCAAGGACAAGATCCGCATGGATGCCGAGCTTCTCGAGCGGTTGTACCAGGAATGCGACGGCTGGGCGCAGCGCGTGCACGAGAAGCTGGTCGAAGAAGAAGGCATCCCGGTCGCCTATTCCACCTTGACCCGGATGCTGCGCCAGCTGGCGAGGAACCGCAGCGAGAAGAGCCGCTGCGACCGTAATCATCCCGACGGTTACAGCTACACGCGCCTGTGCGAACTCTACCAGCGTTGGCGACGCCACCTGGACGTGGTGCTCCGCCAAGAGCACAAGGCCGGCGAGAAGCTTTTCGTCGACTACGCCGGAGATACCATTCCCATCTATGACCCACGAGGTGGGCCAGAGCTCCCCGCCTCGCTCTTTGTCGCCGTACTGGGAGCCAGCAACTACACCTACGCCGAAGCTACCGAGAACCAAAAGCTGGAGAACTGGATCGGCGCCCACATCCGCACGTTTGAATTCCTCAGGGGCGTCAGCGAACTCCTCATTCCAGACAACACCCGAACCGGCGTGAGTCGTGCCTGCCGCTACGAACCCGATCTCAATCCCGCCTATCAAGAAATGGCCGCGCATTATGGTGTGGGTGTATTGCCGGCGCGTCGACGAAAACCACGGGACAAGGCCAAAGTAGAAGCCGGAGTCCTGGTAGCCGAGCGTTGGATTCTGGCCGCGCTGCGGCATCGGAAATTCTTCAGCCTCGCCGAACTCAACCAAGCAATTCGAGAATTGCTCGAGAAACTGAACCAGCGACCCTTCCAGAAACGCCCCGGCTGTCGGGCCAGCTTGTTTGCAGAGCTGGATCGACCGGCCCTGAAACCCCTTCCCGCCCAACGCTTCGAACTCCGCGGGTGGGCCGAAGCGCGCGTCAACATCGACTACCACGTGGAGTTCGAACGCCACTACTACAGCGTCCCCTATAAGCTGCAGGGAGAATGGGTGGAGGTTCGCTCTACCCCCAACGCCATCGAAATCTACCACCGTGGTGAGCGGGTTGCCTCCCACGCCCGTAGCCCAGAGCCGTACAAAGCGACCACCATGACCGCGCATCGTCCCAAATCCCATCAGGAATATTTGGCTTGGCCACCCTCGCGCTTGATCAGCTGGGCCCAGTCGGTGGGGCCTTTGACCGCCCAACTGTTCGCCGCGATTCTCGAAAGCAAACCTCACCCGGAGATGGCCTACCGCTCCTGCCTGGGCATTCTCCGGCTAGGCAATAGCTATTCGGCGGAGCGCTTGGAGGCCGCAGCCCGGCGAGCCCTGGTCACGGGTGCGTGTTCCTTCCAGAGCATGAAATCGATTCTCAAACACGGGCTGGATCGTCAGCCGCTGGAGACCGCACCCAGTGCGCCGCCGCTGGACCACGAGAATCTTCGTGGGGCTGCGTATTTCGATTCTTCACCTGCTTGCAACCAGACCACACTGTTTCCCGAAAAAAAGGAGGATAAATGCTGAATCAGCCGACTCTGGAGAAGTTAGAAACCATGCATTTGCACGGTATGGCGGAGGCCTTCCGCAGCCATGCCCAGCAAACCGGGCTCGCCGACCTGAGCTTTGAAGAACGCTTGGCCATGCTGGTCGATCAAGAATGGCTTTGGCGGCAGAACCGCGCCTTGGCACGTCGCCTCACCCAGGCTAAGTTCCGCTTTCGGGCCTCGGTCGAGGACATCGATTTTCGTCTCGCGCGCTGCTTGGACCGTTCGCTAATTCGCTCACTCACCCAGAACTCGACCTGGGTGCAGCAACATCAGCAAGTTTTTCTGTTGGGTCCCACTGGGGTTGGAAAAACGTGGCTCGCTTGTGCCTTGGCCGAAAAGGCTTGCCGGGACGGATTCACCGCCTTCTTTCGCCAGGCGCCCAAACTGTTCCGCGATTTGGCTTTGGCCCGAGCCGACGGCAGCCTGAGCAGCTTTCTGGCTCGCTTGGGCAAGATCGATGTACTGGTGGTTGACGATTGGGTCAACGCGCCTTTGGCAGAAACCGAGCGCCGCGACTTTCTGGAAATTTGCGAAGATCGCTACCAGCTGCGCTCGACCATCCTGACCAGCCAGATCCCCGTCAAGCGCTGGCACGAGCAGATCGGCGACCCTACCCTGGCCGACAGTATTCTGGATCGCCTGGTCCATAATGCACACCAAATCGAATTGAAAGGTAATTCGGCGCGGAAAGAACTCCATGGGAAAGGATCCTGAGCGATAGGGCCACTCTTTCGCGAGAGCATGTGCATCGATGCCCAGGACAAAAAACGCTATGACCCAAATGGAGCCAGTGGCTGATTCCCTTCGCGGGAGCTACGGTGCAGGATCGACGTCCGCTTCGCTGTACTCGGCTGGTTTGAAACTAACCATCGTGGTCACGGCGAGCGCGTCCGCGTCGCTTCGCTCCGTACAAACCGAGATACGACACCTACGCGGTGGAAATGACGCGCGCAGGAAAGCCTGGAAAACTCATACCCTGAGTTTCCCACCCTTCCCTCCGCGCTTGGAAATCCGGCGGAAGGCGCCGGATTTTCACATTTCCACCGCGCCGACGGCGGCTACTTCTCACCATCTGAAACTCTCTCGGGCTCCGCCTCATCGTATCCGTTGACGGATGCCGATCACTTTGATCAAGATCCATCCGCCAGCGTCGCTTTGCTCCGAGGGTGATCGGGATGGCGCCGAATCACTGATCGGGATCAGATCGGAATGAGTGATCGCGTTCGTCGGAATACGCACACACGACGGTCCGGATCTTTTTCCCAATGTTGTTCTTCGCCTTTCAAATAACCGACCGGCGCGGTCACCAGCAGTTCGCCTCGACGTGCTTTTTCGCGCCGTGCTTCGACCGAACGCTGGCGCAACAAGTCCAGTTCGTATTCGTTCAAACTACCCTTCAGTCCCAACAGTAAGCGATCATTACTTTGTCGCGGACTATAGACGGTGTCCTGGTCGATTAACAGTGTGTCCACGATCCGGCACACTTCCACCAATTGTTGCCACTCCCGACTGTTGCGCGCAAGCGAGACACCTCCCGAGCAGCCACGGCTCCCACCTTGCCTAAACATACTTCC
The DNA here is from genome assembly GCA_003223325.1 of Acidobacteriota bacterium. Taxonomy (GTDB): domain Bacteria; phylum Acidobacteriota; class Terriglobia; order Acidiferrales; family UBA7541; genus Palsa-189. The sequence continues at coordinate 4,861 of QHYS01000268.1, read as the reverse complement.
GCCACCATGCGTCCGAAACCCGCGCGCGTGACCGTCCCGGCTGCAGACCGACCTAGGTCTTCATCCACAACTTCGATCTCGCGCCAGCCCAACTGCTGCAAACGTTCTTGCATGGCATACTGCAACTTCTGACTTTCCAGGTTGTGGCTGACCTGGTACGCGGAGGACTGGCGAATATACAGCATCGCCTTTCGCTCGAGATGGTTTGGCTTGATCTTGTCACTCATCGCCCGCCCCCTTTTTGCTGCCGAAGGCGTGGACTCTTCCGATGTGCTCGCGCAGCAGTCGCGCCAGCAACCTTACTGTTTTCCGCTTGGTTTCTGGAGGCAGCACTTGCCAAGACGGGCGCTTCTGGGATGGATGAAACAGTTTGAATTGAGCCACTCTCTGCCGGCTTAGTGATTTTCGCATCAGCACCTCCTGGAGATAACAAGGAACGATGCTGGCCTTGTATCACAACGTCACTGTCAGGAAACGACGCGCATCGAAGCAGCGCCTTTAAATCCAGTAATGCACCGCAGCTGACCGTGGGCGCCGTCGCCAGGCGCATACGGCAGCAGGCCACCGAATCGAACATCCATTGCGAACTCCTGGGTTCTCATCTACGCAGCATCGGCACACAGCTCGTCCATTCCTGATGAAAGCTTCGTGGACCGCTACAGCGCGAGCGTGCCAAGGATGCCAAGGGTAACGGACTTCTCGCGATTCATTACTATGGGTGTGGCGTTGTCGACTCGTACCACGAAGACCGGACACATCTGGGACTGGCGAAGGATACGCCAGCAGGGTTACTGAAATTCGCTCTGAGCCTGGAAGCAAGATTCAATCCCTACCGAGACTCGGCGGCTGCACCATCGTTATGCGGTGGCAGCGTAAACTCAAGAGCGATTCTTCTGACTGAAGACCAACTCTTTTTTTGTAACCCGGCCGAGGCATGGTTCACGTTTTCAGCGAGCATCTTTCGCCTGTCGAAGAATCAGCCGGCAATAAAAAAACCGAAGGGCGCAACGATTTGGCGAACTACAGGGCCAAGCGGCTGGATTCGATCCTGAATGTGCTCGTTGAGCCATTCAAGCTTTGCATCCTCGGCAGTCAACTGTTCGTATTCGGGTTTCTCAGCCTCAGCCAAAAAAAGTTCGCCCAAAATTGTCAAAAACCGTTCCACATGCCTCTGCTGAGAGCCAAAGTGGAAATCTGGGGCCCCCGCTTTCAAAAACATTTTCGGAAAAAGCCCAAGCCGAAGTGGATGATTAAACCTATGACGAAAAACTTGCCGATGATCCGCATGTCTCAGGCCTCGCCCAGCGTCGGCCCCTCTATTAACCTTTCTCTCGCATAAGATGGCCCACTTTTTCCCCTAGTTACGAGGATAGCCTTGCGGCAATTCGTACGGAATGTTTCGGAATGAATCGTCTGCTGAATCGGCAGCTCCGCACACATCGATACGTGTGATCTTCCCATCACTCAGCCGCCGTACCGGCACGCCGGATTGAATCCTGGACTGGTGACAATCGAGTGGAAGCTGGACGAATGCTTGTTTAGAAGCTTGCGAGGAGGCTACCGAACTCACCGTAATCGCCGTCCACAACAAAACCAACAAAATGCCTATTACTCTCTTCACTGATTCACCGTTATGATTCAGCGGCCTGATATCAAACGTAGGGCCATCTGAAGCCCCGCCCACAGGACAAGCCCGGACACCGCTAGAATGGCAATCGTTAGGGCGACTTTTTTCCCTGTGCTGCTTGAAGCCTCTTCTGCCTGAAATAAGCTGTTCATTGTTTCCTCCCGGTAATCGCTGACCTTCGTTGCCACTGAGATTCGCCGGGAATGACAATCTAGCTCGTTGCTCGCGGTCAACAATCAGGTAAAAAATCTGCCAACTGCCGCTTCCCCTTTAGGATCTGCTGTTTACTACACACATCTACACGGCACAAAAGTTCTAGCTAAGGTCTTTACCTGATACAAACACCTTGAGCCCAGGAAGACTCCGATCCGGCTGTCCGCCAGCCTGGGACAAGAGGTCTACGAATCCTGGAAAAGCAAGCCTGCCGACTTCATCGACGATCACCGCATACCGTCCCTTGTGTTCAGTCTCGGATCCATGGATTGGATTTTCGCGATCCTCTTCGTCGTGAGTTACACCCGCGCGAAACACGTTCAGCCGGCCACTTCGCTCTGTCCTGGGCGGTCTGCATCACGAATATCGACTGGAGGAAATAGCTGCATGAGGAGCGGGCGAAAACCCATACCCAGAACGAGGTTTTTGGGGAACACAGGCTGGTCTGGCGCTACCCCAGGAATTTCGGTCCAACTTCGGTCCACTTCAAGAGGGTGATTGGGCGACCTTTTCGGCTGTAAGCGACACCAGATGCAGCACTTATTTAATTTTTACTGCCTTCTTAAGAGCCGAACGCTCTACCATTGAGCTACCGGGGATCATCCCCATTTTGTGACAGTTATGCTGCCTTTTCAAGCGAACGCTTGGGGACATTGGGGACATGACTGAACCCAAGTCCGACACTTTCAACATATTTTCTGCGCACGTCAACTCGCCCCGCTTTTAGTCTTGTTTCTTTTCCAGCTCAGCCCACCGTGCATACAGATAATCGATGGTCTTCTGAGCCTCTCCCATCTCATCACAAATACGGCGAAGGCGGCCCGCATCGCTCGTGATCGCGGGGTCTTCGAGCGCGGAGCGCTTTGCGTGCAGGTCTTGCTCCGCTGCAGCGATACGCTGTTCGATAGTTGCGAACTCGCGGGCCTCACCATACGAGAGTTTCTTTTTTCTGACCGCTGGCGGAGATACGACTCCCGACGAGCGCGAACGTTGGCTTCCGCCTGGCCCGTCTGGCGTCCCGTTTGCCCGCCTGGATTGCCGCCAAGCATCCCATTGCGCGTAGTCGGCGAAGCCTTCGACCTTACCTAGGCCGTCGAGTCCGAGCACCAGTGTAGAAACCCGATCCAGCAAATAGCGGTCGTGGGTAACCAGCACCAGCGCTCCGCGATATTCCAGAAGGGACTCCTCCAATATTTCCAGGGTGGGAATATCGAGATCGTTCGTCGGTTCGTCCAGCAACAGGACGTCAGCCGGATGAAGCATGAGCTGTGCAATCAATATGCGCGCACGCTCTCCGCCGGAAAGACGACCCACCGGCTGATTCAGATCCTCGCCCGCGAAAAGGAATCTCGCGGCCCAAGAGGCGACGTGAATCACTTGGCCCTGATAAATTACCGAATCACTATCAGGCGCGAGTGCGCGGCGCAGCAGGACGTCCGGATCGAGTTGGCGATTCTGGTCGAAATACGTAATGCGCAGGCCGTCAGCTTTGCCAATCTGGCCCCTTGAGGGTTGAATCTCGCCCTTCAGCAGGCGGAGCAGCGTCGTCTTGCCGCTCCCATTAGGGCCAACCAGTCCTACACGCGTCCTCGACATGATCGTAAAGCTTACGTCTTCAAACAGCGTGCGATTACCGATGGCGTAGGTAATTCCGTCGACTTCCAGCAAACGTTTGGTCTGCCGGTTGGTCGCCGAGAAATCGATCCTGGCAGCGGGCGTGCGGGTCCTGGCGTTCAACCCGGCCAGTTCCTGAATCATTCCTTGAGCTTTATCAATCCGCGCTTTCGATTTCCTTGTCCGCGCTTTGGCACCTCGGCGCAGCCATTCAATCTCAGTATGGACTCGGTTCGTCAGGGCTTCCTGGCGCTTTCCCTGAGCGTAGAGGTACTCTTCCTTGGCCTTGAGGAACTTGCTGTAATTTCCTTGGACCCGCAAGAACCCGTTCTCGTAAAGATGGTTGAGTTCCACCACCTCCGTAGCCACGTTTTCTAGAAAATAGCGATCGTGGCTGATCACCACGCACGCGAACGCCGCGTTCTGCAGAATCCCTTCCAGCCACTCAATCCCTGCGAGGTCTAAATGGTTGGTGGGTTCGTCGAGGAGAAGAATGTCAGATTCCTGAACAAGCCCCTCGCAAATCGCCAGGCGTTTGCGCCAGCCACCCGATAATGCCGCCGTGGGAGTGTCAAAGTTCGTGAACCCTGCTCGGCCGAGCGCCTCGGCGAGACGGGACAGGTGTTCGGCTTCCGGCAAGGCCATGCGTTCGAGAGCGCCGTCGATTACGGAACGCACCGTTTCGCCCGGGGCAAACTCGGAAATCTGCGCAACGCAACTGACGGTCGCACGCTTGCGTATTGCGACTGTCCCATTGTCGGGGGTTACGCGGGCATGAAGAATCGCCAGAAGCGTCGATTTACCGGAGCCATTGGGACCGATCAGGCCGATGCGCTCGCTTTCAGATACCGTAAAGGAAATGTCGGTAAAAAGCGGGGCGCTTCCGTATTTTTTCGAAAGTCCTTGGGCGCTGATGATCGGAGGCAAATTGTTCAGTTTTCTCCCAGGCTTCGGTTACGCTTGCAGGCTATTCAGTATAGTCGGTTTCGTTGTTTCGTAAATGAGGTCGCTTGCATCCCAGGACTGACGCATACCCCCACTTCAACGTGATCCGTGATGGTCGGAGCGATCATGGCACCGTCGCGGGCCTCGCCAAAGCGTCGTACGCCTACAAAATGAATGACTTGGCGCAAAGCTCGATTCAGATTAGATTCTCGCCATGATCGTGTTGCTTCGGCATCTCCTCGGGTGGATGGTCAGCGCTTTCAGGTCCCGGGAGGACCTCGTCCTTGAAAACCTGTCTCTCCGTCAGCAATTGCTGACTCTGCACATGCAACGGCCTCGCCATCGATGGACTGCCCTGCACAAGCTGTTCTGGGTGGCGTTGAGAACTTGCTGGTCCGGGTGGAGGAAGCCTCTCGTCTTGGTCACTCCTAGAACCGTCGTGAACTGGCATCGGGAGGGGTT
>QHYS01000031.1 GCA_003223325.1 Acidobacteriota bacterium | reverse complement strand
ACTCCCGCCGACAAGCATATTGATCGTGTCGGTAATCTGTTGGAAAACCAAAACGACCTGGTCCAGCTTTTGGTTTTTGCTATCATAATAGGCTTTCAGACCACCATCGTATCCGGTGGGGCTTTTGTCCTCGATGATGAGAGCACCGGCCAGTCCGTTGAACAGGTTTACTGAGGTCGAGCCATGTTTGTGCGAGTGATACCAATGAGTCCCCGGAGCCTGGCCCATCCTCATACAAGGATTGTTGATATCGGGGTTATTAGGGTCGCACGGCGGGACGTACTTCGGGATTCGGAAGCAGATCGGATATGAGCCGACGTAGTACTGCGGCCATCTGCCATTATCAATGGCGCCTTTATTCTTAGGCCACAATCTCAACTCTTTAGGGTACTTCGGAGGGCCTGGAAGACCATGCCCACTCGGGTTTGCACCCGGGCCGGTATACGGCGCCGTACTGTCGTATACGCCGATAAGTCCTTTCGAAAAATCCTGATTGCTATCCTTCCGACCCTTTTTCCAGGCGTCTTGCCAGCGCCCCATCTGATAATCTTTCCACTCCTGTGGAAGGCCATTCCAATCTTTTACTGCTTCACCCTTGTCGAAAACATACTTCTGAAACCATCCCTGAATCCTTTTCACATCGTCAACAGTCTGATTCGCGTCTGGCTGGATATTAACCAGAACGTTATCTCCTGTGGTTGACGGACTGACGTGAGTTCCGTGGAAATGAATATTCGCGGCGCTAGAGGCATGGAAGCAATTGGGGAATTTGTCATTTGCCGGATAGAAGTTGGTGTCTGCCGGATTTTTTGGGTCGAACTTAGTGACCTCATCACAGCCGGTGGCAGTCCCCTTTTCACCTGAATAGAGCGAGCCCTGGAAAGCGGCGACGTCGACCTGATTCAGAAGTGTGATTTGCACGCTATCGCCCACCTCGCAGCGAAGCGTTGGGCCGGGCCCCGCGTTCGATGTGGTGGGCCATACTGGCTTCGTCAGGTTATCAGGAGTGTAGCCGGCATAGTGTCGCAGCATAAGCTGTTTGGACATGCCAGGCACAGTTCGATTCCCATTTACCACACTGATCACGGCTTGCAATTTTCCAGTACCCTTGCTGTCGATCTCACGGACTGGCACCAAAGTCGGAGGAGGGTTAGGACAATTCACCTGGGCCACTGCTTTCAACAGCGAAGACGGGAGAAGCTCTAAGAGAGCAATACCGGAAGTGGCCGTTAACGCCTGATACAAAAACCGGCGACGGGCTGAGCTGGTTTTCTCTTCCCCTATGGCCGAGGCGGCCTTCGTATCGACATGCTGCACTTTCACTTCATCATCTTCTGCCATAAACGCCTCCCTATCATGATGTTACTTTGATCGTACCCGTCTCTCCCTCATGACCTTTAACAGCGCAGAAATACGAGATCTCATACTTCCCTGCAGCAAAGGCCATCCCCCTCGACGCCGGGGCGGGCTGGTCAGGCAGCTTTACCGGGATTGGCTCCGGCATCCAAGCTGTTGGGTTGGTCAAGCTTGGCGTCGGCTGGTGCCCTGACACTTCGTCGTTATTGACCCAGAAAAGGTTATCCAGCGAAGTAACTACTGCGGGTTGGAAACTTGCTTGCGTTTGACCTTCACCTCTTGTTATCTGGACGTCTACTTGTGCCATGAGTCACCTCATTTTGTCTTTCATGATGCATTCCTTTGAATGTGCGGCCGGAAACTCGTTCGCGTTTCGCTTTTGCAGCGGCTGGAACGCGCGGCACTCTACCACATCGCAGTCCCTGCGGCAACGGTTTTTGGCTGTGCCGGGTTATCGTAAATAGCAGCCGTCGCCGAATGCGGTAGAAGGGGAATTTTGCTGCGTTAGTACCGTTCGACACCACGCCGAAGACGTTCAATAGCTCAGCCCAGGGTAGCACCCTGGGATACAATCGCGCGTCCGTCCGCACCCTGAAAGGGTTCAACAAAAAGAAGGCGAGGCCTCAAGAGCATGTCGCAATCTCTCTCGATTCAAAACTTTGAGCGACTTCATCTTGTTATGAAATAGTTCAAGAACCAATGCCCTTTTAGGACTTCCATCCCTGTTTCAATCGTCATGAAATAGGGGTCACCGGATAAGCACTGTTGCTTTTCTGATGACTGTGCTTTCACGATCAATGGTTCGAAGCGAAT
>QHYS01000266.1 GCA_003223325.1 Acidobacteriota bacterium | reverse complement strand
GGCTTGCTGCCAAATTAAGCGGTTGACCTTACTCGGAATGTACGCTTTCGCATCGCCGATCGCCCCATCAACCGCATCGAAGAACTGCCACGCTGGAACTTAGCGGCAGAATCCTCCGAAACATCAACTTAGTGGAGCCATCAAGCTTTTTTCCGTGGCGCTAATCGGCGATCCATACTGGAAAGGCGAAATGCGCAAAGCATATTCTGCCAGGATTTGTACTCGTAGCCCGAAGATGAGGATACCCGGCCATACCGATCACTCATTCCGGGTTGATCGGGATCAGTTGATCATAATGGCGCTGGACATCACGAGGCACGATCAGTCGCTGCTGGCCACTGAATTCGTTTTTACTATTATCTACAGTTACGCGAGAAAGAAGCATCAAAAACATGTCTAACCGTTATTGTTCTTTCCTTTATGATGTATACTATACATCATGAAACGGACTCAACTGTATCTTGATGAAGACATCTGGAAGGCTCTGCACATTCGGTCGCGACAGCACCGTACCTCCATCTCCGAGTTGGTCCGGCAGGCGGTGCGGGATCGCTACGGAACTTCCGTCGCCAATCGCAGCCAGGCGATGGCAGCATTCGTTGGCATCTGGAAAGACCGCGACGACCTGCCCAATGCAAGGACGTACATCCGGCGGCTCCGCCGAGGTAAGCGGCTCAAGAGAATCGCGTCTTGAGATCCGTCTTGATTGATTCGGACATTTTGATCGAAGTGTCGCGGGCTCGCGACACCAGCGTTCTCGCGCGCTGGGACGCTCTGAGCCGTGGAAGTACCGTGCTGTTGTGTTCGCCCGTGACGGTTGCAGAGCTTTGGCATGGAGCGCGGCCCGAGGATGAGAGGATTCTTCAAGTCCTTTTTGCTGCGGTGCAGTGTATCCCCATCGATATTGAGATCGGCCAGAGGGCGGGTGCATATCTGAGACAATACGCCAGGAGTCACAGCGTCGAGCTGGGTGACGCATTGATTGCCGCGACGGCTTCTGTTCACAACTTGCAGCTATGGACGCGGAATCGCCGGCACTACCCTATGAAAGATCTTAGTTTTTTCGTCTAGCTCGCCGAGCGCGATTGATGGCAAACGAAGAGTGCACGGATGAGACGAAGCATTTTTGCATTGCGTGTGCCGCCGACGCTTTTGGCCGAAGCGCGCAAGTCGGCGGAATCCGAGGGAGTGGCGCTCAACCAGCTCATCACGCTTGCCCGTGGAAAAGGTTTCTGCCATGCGCACGGAAGAGCCATCTAAATGGCACAAATGCGCTGTAACTGCTTGAACAGATCAGCCTATTTTGGTCTTCGCTTGTGCCACTCCGTGCGCCACCGCATCCTCTCCAGGCGACGCGGCGATTTGAAGGCCCATCGGGAGGCCTGTGCGAGTGTAGCCGCAAGGAACCGATACGGTTGGCAGGCCATACTTATCAAAAGGCGACGTATTCCGTAGCACGAGCCTCCTAATGTCATTCGGATCGTTCGGGAAGGATGGCTCTTTGTAAGCAGCGTCAAAGTCGGAAATAGTTGGCGGTGCTGTTGCTACGGGACTCGTTGGCGTGACGATCACGTCCAGTGACTCGAACACCGAATATCGCGACGAAGACGCGCGAGCTGGCGACGCGCCATGATGTAATCAGCGGTACGTGCTTCAGCTCCTGCGCGGATTGCTGCAAGAGTCGGTGGTTGGTATTGCTCGGGCATCTTTGCGACGTACTCCGCGTGATACGCATATGCCTCCGCAGCCGGTCCGCAGCTGGGCCACCGAAGGCGTTGACAAGGATGCACACGACATCAGTAGCGTAAGAACTGCCAGAATCAATTTCGCATCGTGGTTAGAAGGATTTGAAGGCACTGTCGCAAAGAAAAAGGCTATACGCCCTCTTCGAGCAATCTCTGCGCCCGACTCTATCGCAACAAGCTTCTACTTAGTCGTGTCCTGCTTTTTGAAGCTGAAGCTCTCGAATGTATTAAAGTCTAGGTAATCTCCCGAGCAGCTGATCTCTCCCAAGTCCCAATCGTTTCTTAACTCGTAATAAAGAGTGCCGGTCCACGGCTTGGCCAAGGCTTTAGGATCTTGCATCGTGACTTCAAGTTGCAAATGATCGCGATCGACGCGGCGGAATCGCTCAGTCACGTGCAGTTGATCACTGTGAGGAACACCAAGACGGTCGAGCCAGGTCTTTTCGTTAAACCCCACAGTGTCCACAACAAACGTGGTGTCTCCTTCCCAGTGACCCACGGAATATCCGAGCCAGAGCGGATCCGGGTCTTTTGGAAGGGGCCGGCCATCGGTATAGATGCGGCGCACCGTGTGGTCATATTCAAATATCATGAGCATGTATTTGGGAGCCTGCACGAACTCGAACGGATAGGGGTGAAAATAGACTCGCGGTACGCCGGGAGGATAGCACCTCGTGAGCACAGGATCGTTTGTTTGGTCCAGAGTATAAGCGCCACCATTGGAGTCCTTTGCCTCTTTGAATTTCTCCCGGCCCCAAGGCGTCATCTCCGGAAGGTCTTTTGTGTACGTGGCGCCGCTCCCGAAAACACCCTTGGGAGTGCGACGCATCCACACACCCTGGAGATCGCGCGCCGGAGCGGGAGCCGTACTAGCGGCAGTGTTATTGTTCTGCGCTCGTTGGCCGCCAACGGCTGTTCCGGCGCCGTATTGGGCATGCAGAGCGCAAGAGAAAATCAAAACAGCGGCCAAGGCCGCGCAAGAAGGGCTCAACGCTCTAGGCATTGCTATTCTCCCGTCAATTGGAATTTCCAGTTTGGACCTCTGGCCTATGCAGCGTACGCTTCTC
>QHYS01000265.1 GCA_003223325.1 Acidobacteriota bacterium | reverse complement strand
TAGACGAGGGGGGTAGCTTCTTCCGCGTCAGCAACTGGGAAATGTAAGATTCCGTAACATGGGCGGCTGCTGCCAGATCTCGCTGCTCGAGATGCAACTCTTCCAGCCGCTGCTTGATCACCAGAGAAACTTCCACGTGTGGCCTCCGGTTGCCTAACTATAGCTAGTTAACTAAAGAAAAATGATCCCATATCTGGATTGACATGTCCAGTTAATTAACCTAGTGTGGTTAATGTACCTAGGGAGCCTTCAGGTCATCCTGACCGCAACCGGTTATCTGAATCCTCCTTGGGCATAAGAACCAGGGAGAGTGTCGTGAAAAAGAGAGAGACGAATCGAGAATTTGGCGTTGAGCGTGTTGTCGTCAACGAAAAAGCACCCGGCGGATACCTCGCGCGTCGTGGGACGGTTCTAGAGATTGCACTCGGGTCCCGATACGGGATTACGTTCGACAACCAGAAGGAACTAACTATCTATTTGAACTCCGAGTGCCTGGACCCAGCTCCGCAAGTATCCAAGTCGCGATAAACGCGGAATTGACTGATTACCACAATGTCGAAGACCAAAACAACAGTACGGCTTTGCCTGAAATCGGCTTATTCGATGATTTCGTGAGAGCTCTTTTTAATACACCCGCCACCGGGCCTTCGACGACGACCCTTGTGCTAAACCGAAGGCAAGTACTTGGGGCTAAGCCACCAATGGCTAAAGCCGATGTAAATATGTAAACGCGCTCACTCGTCTTGGTACAAAACTCCACCCGGTCACGGGTGTCTACGTCATATCGCAGTCCCGCCTCAAAAGGCGCTTGCCCTTGGCCGGCAAAGGGTGACTTCCCCGAATAACTGTTGAAGGAGCGCGGACTCACACCGCAAACCTGCGTTTGCGACTGCGGTTGCCGCGGCGACGATTGAGGCAATGGTGTTGGCGGCGATGTCGCGCCGGTAAAGCATGTCCAACGTCACGGCGCCAGTGAACGCGCCCCGTAGGCACTGACACAAAGGGCGCCGCACCTGTAAAGCCGCCCGTACGACTGATATTTGCCGGATCATGACTCTCACACACGATTCCGAAGTCGTGTGCTTAGACGCTGAGGGTAAGAGCGTGTTCCTGGACCTGATGCGCCGAAAACGAGAGGCCGCGATTCTATATTGCTTTGACCTCTTATGGCTTGATGGCGAAGACCTTCGGACCCTGACCTGGCCCGATCGCAAGCGTAGACTCCAGCACCTGATTCGAGGCGATGACAGCTTGGTATTCGCAGACCACGTCGAGAGCCGCGGCATCGACTTTTTCGAAACCATCTGCAGCCGAGACCTCGAAGGCATCGTGGCCAAGCACAGCCGTGGAACCTATCGAAAGCGTTTACGGCTTGGCAAGGAAGTCCGCCCTAACGATGACGGGAGACACCGGACAGATAGCTCCGTAATTCACCCGTTCCCGGATTGGCACCTTTACCCTCTTGTTGGCTCCCCCCACCTGAAGTACTTATGTGAGCTATGACGACCGGTGAGGAAAGAGGTACAAGCAAATGTCTCCAAACTGCCGTGAGGGCAGTGGGCACGCTGAGGAGTTTCACTACAAACCTACCGGGTTGTCCCTATACGGTTCGCTAGCGCGTCTAGCAGTTTGGGTTCTAGAACTGGGACTCTGAGGGCGGTAGCGCGTGTGTGTTTTCACCAGAACCCGGAGAAGTGAGCGAAGTGACCCTCGGGATTGACCTAGTGCCCGCCATCTGAAGCTTCGTCTCGATTCGAACCGCGTGCGCCATGCTGCAGTACTCTGCGGAAAGTGCACAACGGATTCTGAGCACCAAACCTTCCGGGTAAGACCGAATGGCAACCTTGTACTGCCCTCGAAAAGAGCCAGGAGCCCCAGCAGCGAAAGGATCAAAGGGCTCAGAGGGTGGAGCTAAATACATGACATCTAGCGCCACAGCCATCCAGACAGTCGGTCATCGTTCGCGCAAGCGGATAGATAAAGCAGCTCTCGACGAGCGGATGCCAGCGTCGCATCGACTACGCACGCGTCTTTGGCATTTTAGGCGCCCCGCAACAATCCTATGTATACAAGGAGTCCTGGCAACATTCGCTTATGTCTTTTCTGCCGCTCTTCTCTCTGAGATCTATGGAATGGACTGGACGTGGCGCATTCTGTCTTACACTTTGTCGTGGCTAGTTAGTTTGAGACTCCTCAGCTTTGTGCTTCTTGGATCGTGTAACCTTTCGCTAATTTCGGCTAGCGTGCCGGAGCTCATCTGCATTACCAAGACGGTTTCCCTCGGCAGCCTAGCGTTCTGCACAATCACCCGATTCGCAGCGTTGAATGTGCGCCTGCCGTCGGCCCTCTTCGTCCTCGATTGGACACTTTCGATCTTCTTGCTTGCAGGGCTCCACTTTGGCCTCCGAGTCTACAAAGCGCAGCGTGCGGTTGGGCGAACACGAGGGAAGCGCGCGCTGATCATTGGAGCTGGTGACGCGGGCACGAGCGTAGTCAGAGAGCTTGTCTTAGATTCCTCGTCGGCCGTTCTCCCCGTGGGTGTTATAGACGACGATCCGCAAAAGCACGGAATCAGAATCCACGGCGTACCTGTGCTGGGCGGCTTAGAGGATCTTGCGCGTTGCGTGCACGAGCAGCGTGCGGAAGAAGTATTGATCTGTGTCCCTAGTGCGACACGCTCACAGATGAGGACTATTCTCGCGCGGTGCCGAGAATGCGGAATTCCCCTTCGCAGTCTGCCCTCGGTCGCTGAGCTGCTAGATGGGCGAGCTAGCCAGCTGGACTTTCGCTCAGTGCCGATTGAGGAACTACTCCAACGAGAGGAAGCAAGTTCCGATCCCGTAGTTGTACAAGAGGTAGTAGGGGGTCGCGTCGTGCTTGTGACCGGTGGGGGAGGGTCTATCGGATCCGAGCTGTGCAGACATATTGCTGCAGCAGGCCCTCGCAAACTTCTCATCGTCGACAAATCGGAGAACAGTCTCTTCTATATCAACCTCGAGCTTCGCGAACGTTTTCCAGCAGTCTGCGTCGAACCCCTGCTCCTCGACGTCACCTGCCGTGACCGAGTTCGTGAAGTCTTCGAGCGAGAACGTCCAGAGGTAGTTTTCCACGCGGCTGCACATAAGCATGTCCAGCTGATGGAGCTTCACCCTCACGAGGCTATTCGCAACAACGTGTTGGGGACCCGCAATGTGGCACTGGCTGCCCGCGAGTTCGGAACGGCCCGATTCGTCAACATTTCGACCGACAAGGCGGTCAAGCCCAGCAACTATATGGGTCTTTCAAAGAAGATTACCGAGCTATTGATGAGGGAGTTGGCTGCGCAATCTTCCCAGACTCGGTTTATGATCGTCCGGTTCGGAAATGTGGCTGGCAGTACCGGAAGCGTTCTCCGTCTTTTCCAGGATCAAATTGAGAAGGGTGGGGCCATCAAGGTCACCGACCCGCGCGCCAGCCGGTACTTCATGACCATTCCCGAAGCCGTATGCCTGATCTTGCATGCCGCGGCCCAGGGTCGGGGTGGGGAAACGTTTGTGTTCGATATGGGCGAGCCTCTCAATATCTACGAAATGGCATGTGCCTTTAGTCTGTTCTCGGGATTAGCGCCGGGAAAGGACTTACCCATCGAGTTTGTTGGTTTGAAAGAGGGGGAGAAGATCACAGAGGAGCTGTGGGAGCAATGGGAGAAGCCTAAGCCCACCGCACACAGGCGGATCCTTGCGCTTTCCAACCCGGAGATGCCTGTCGCCCCAATTCTGGAACAGATCGAAGAGTTCGAAAGATTGCTGGGCCCGGAAGACTACCAAGGGCTGCTCGCCCGCTTACACAGCCGCTTCCCATTGTTCCGAGCGAAACAGCGTAACCCTGATGGCCGACTAAAGAATCAGTTCAGTGGGCCAAAACTCGACAAAGGAGAGCCCGATGAACGTGCCACTCTCCTGTCCTGATATTACTGAACGCGAAGTGGACCTCGTGACCCGGGTGTTGTGGTCCGGCCAGCTCAGTCTGGGGCCGCGGGTGGCGGAATTCGAGGAGAAGTTCGCCGCTTACGCGGGTGCACGATATGCGATTGCCGTGAACAGCGGAACTTCCGCGCTGCACCTAGCCGTGCGTGCTCTCGGGATCGGAGCTGGAGACGAGGTTCTCACGACCGCATTCAGCTTTGTCGCTTCTTCCTATTGTCTTATGTACGAACACGCACTACCGGTTTTTGTCGATATTGATCCGCATACTCTCAACCTCGACTCGCGCGAAGTTCATCGGTTCATTGAGGAGCGCTGCATCGTTGATCCGACAACCGGCACGCTCAGGGATGTGCTTACCGGACTCAAGGTGAGGGCCATTCTCCCAGTGCACGTGTTCGGCCTCCCTTGTGACATGGACTCCATCCTGGACCTCGCCAGCAAATACAACCTGCGCGTCATTGAAGACGCCTGTGAAGCGTTGGGAGCACAGTATAAAGGTCGCCCAGTCGGGACGCTTGGGGACATTGGAGTTTTCGCCTTTTATCCGAATAAACAGATGACCACCGGTGAAGGCGGGATGATTGTGACCGACGACGAACCGACTGCGATGCTTTGTCGCAGCATGCGCAACCAGGGCCGGGGCCCGGAAGGCTATTGGCTGCGGCACGTACGCCTTGGGTATAACTACCGCCTCAGTGACATCCACAGCGCACTTGGCTTGGCACAACTCGAACGTATAGAAGAACTGCTCGGCGGCAGGATGAGGGTGGCCCAGCTCTATGAACAGGCCCTTGGCGGCCATCCTTTACTTAAGCTCCCGCCATCGGTCCCGGATTGCCAGCGCAGTTGGTTTGTCTACCCCGTCCAATTGCTTCCCCCTGCAGCTGTTCCGGACGGTTCGGTCCGCGACCGGGTGCTCAGTGAGTTGCGGGCAAGAGGAGTCGGCTGCCAATCCTATTTTCCCGCGATCCATCTCCAACCCTGCTTCCAGGAGGGGCACCTTGCGCAACAGGGGCCCCTCCCGCACACCGAGGCAGCCTCGAACACCTGCCTGGTCCTCCCGATGTTCTCCTCGGCAACCGAGGAGCAAATCGGCTATGTATCGAAGACGCTGCTCGAAATATTGGAAGGGGAGTCTCGTGGTCTGGCCGCGCATTGTGACTGGACCGATCGCTTCCGCGGACAGGAAACCGCGGCAGTTTGAGCGCTATGGCCTGGAGATTTTGGTGGACTCAGGTCTTCCCAAGAGGCACTCATTCTCCACAGGTGGTGACCTGGGCCATGGTGCTGGATGGAGTTATGCGAAACGATGAGGGAAAGGCGGAACGGATACGGATCTGGAGAGTGGCCTGGCTCAGCCTGGCACTCTTCTTGGCTGTGGTTGCCTCCGGGCAAAACACTTCAGCTCCTAGGATGGGCCAGGCGCAGGTGAACTGTGATAGCCAGATACGTTCGACTTACCTCCTTGGACCCGATGACGAGGTCGAAATTGGGGAGCCGGAATTTGAGGAACCTGCAAACAAGACGGCACGCATCGACGGCAACGGCAATATCCAGGTACCGCTGGTAGGCCGCGTGCCCGTGGCGGGCCTGACCGTCGAGCAGGCCGAGCAAGAGCTTAACAAACGGCTCAGCACATATATTCGTCACCCGCAAGTTGCCATCAGCATCAAGGAGCTGCACAGCCAGCCTGTCTCCCTCCTAGGGGCTGTAAACACGCCGGGCGTTCATCAGGTGCAGGGACACAAGACGCTGCTCGAGATGCTTTCACTAGCCGGGGGCATCCGAATCGATGCGGGCTATAGCATCCGCATCACGCGGCAGATCGAGTGGGGTTGCATTCCGTTGCCGAACGCAAAGCTGGACCCCTCGGGGCAATTCAGCGTGGGCGAAGTCAACCTGAAACAGATCATGGACGCCGAAAACCCGCAAGGGAACATTCCGATCTTTCCGCATGACGTCATCTCGGTTCCCAAGGCGGAAATGGTGTACGTGATTGGCGATGTGAAGCGCTCCGGAGGTTTCGTCCTGGGGCAGGACCAGTCCATATCGGTCCTGCAAGCGCTCTCACTGGCCGAGGGGTTGAACGGGACTGCGGACACGCGACGCTCCAGGATCCTTCGGCTGGATGCCCAGACCCATCAGCGCGTCGAGACTGCCGTGGATGTCAAGAAGATTCTCAGCGGAAAGTCGGGAGACGTTCCGCTCCTCGGAGATGACATTCTGTTTATTCCTAGTAGCATCGGTAGAAAAACCGCACTGCGCGCGATCGAAGCGGCAGTGCAGACCGGATCGGGTTTGCTAATCTGGCGCGTGCCTTGAACTTAACGAGAGCAACCGTTGTCGGAATCCTCTAAATTTCCTCTAGAGAAGACGAACGGACACCCGCCCCAGCGGGAAATAGAGCGAAGTGCCCCGTTGTGCGGGTGGGTGGAGTCGCCGCCTAATAGAGAGGTCGCCACGGCGGGAGGTTACGACAGCTTCCTGGACTATTGGCGCATACTGATCCGCCACAAGAAGATGCTATTGCTCGTTACACTGGCGGGGCTGATCGCTGCGATTCTGATCGGCCTGGTGCAGACGCCGGTTTACCGCGCCAGAACTTCACTCGAGATACAGGATTTCAACGAGAACTTCCTGGATCTAAAGAGCGTGGATCCCACTGTCACTGCAGACGACTACACCACAGGCGCTTCGTATTTCGAAACACAGGTCAAACTGCTCCAGAGCGAATCACTGCTCGAGCGCGTAATCGAGAAGTTGAACCTACGCGAAGCTAGGAAGAGCCACTCGATTGTACGTCGGATGCTCAGATTGTCGAACTCCCAGCACGTCCCGGAGGACGAATTAGTCCACCAAGCAGAACGCAACCTGACCGTGCGCGCCGCCGGCAACACGCGCGTGCTGGAGGTACTTTACGAATCGCCGGATCCCAAGTTAGCAGCGGACTTTGCGAATACGCTGGCGAGCGAATTCATCGAAGAAACCCAGGGGATGCGCTTGAAGGCCTTCCAGCGTACGGCTGAACATCTGACTGTCAAACTAGACGAGATGAAGGCCAAGCTGGAACAGTCTGAAGCGCAGCTCCAGGATTATGCGCGCACATCCGGTTTGACGTTCACTTCAGAGAAGGACAACGTCTCGGATGCCCGTCTCGTGGAGCTGCAGAGCGAGCTCACGAAGGCCCAGGCCGAACGCATCGCAAAGCAGGCAAAATTCGAACAGGTAAAGAGCACGCCGGTAGAATCGCTCCCGGAAATGCTGGATGACCCGACGTTACGCGAATACCGCCTGAGGCTGACCGATTTGCAGCGGCAGTTCGTTGAGCTGACCGCAACCCTTACCCCGGCACACTACAAGGTGCAGCGTGTGCAAGCGCAGATTGCCGAGTTACAGTCCGCCGTGAAGAACCAACGCACGCTGATCCTGCGCCGCATCGGCAGCGAATACTCGGCCGCACGTCAGCGCGAGGAATTCCTGGCGAAAGCCTATGCAGATCAAGAGATGATCGCGGCGGATCAGTCCAGCAAAGCCATTCGCTACAGGACGCTAAAGGGGGAGGTGGATTCTAGCCGGCAGCTCTACGAAGCGATGTTAGAGCGCGTGAAACAGGCGGAATTGGCCACTGCGATGCGAGCCAGTAATGTGCTCGTCATTGACCACGCCGAGGTCCCAAGACTGCCCTACAAACCAAATCTGCCGATGAACGCGGCTCTTGGGATGTTCGGCGGGTTTTTCCTGGCTCTTGGATTGGTGCTCTTCCGGGAACGTCTTGACCGCCGGATACAGTCTCCGGGCGACGCGCACGTTTATTTAAACATATCGGAACTGGGTGTGATAACCTCCGCCGAAATCAAGCACTCGCGGCAAATCGCTAACCATAAGCAGGCAAATCCGGCGTTGGCGATGGAGGCCGGTTCCTCTGAACTCGTCCTAGAAAGCCATTTGGATGATCGTCCCGAACTGGCCGCTTGGAACCGCAAATCATCGCTCTCGGCTGACTGCTACCGTGCCACTGTGACCTCCATTCTCTTAGCCAACCAAAACGGAGACCTTCCTCAAGTTATAGTCGTTACTAGCCCTTGCCAAGGTGAGGGGAAGACGACTGTGGCAAGCAATCTGAGCATTGCCATAGTTGAGCTTGGTAGAAGAGTGTTGTTGATTGACGGTGATCTGCGCCGCCCAAGATTGCACAAAGTCTTTGGCCTGTGTAACAACCGGGGACTGAGTAGCATTCTATCTGTGAATGACATCGTTCACATCAAGCAGCTTCTTTGTGAGACCGCAATCTCCGGTCTCTACGTGCTGCCCGCCGGAAGCAGCACCACAAACACCACACGCCTCCTTCATTCTCGCCGCATGTCCGAGCTGTTGGCGCTTCTGCGGAGGGAGTTTGACATGGTCATCGTTGATGCGCCCCCGGTAACCCAACTGGCAGACGCTCGTGTCCTGGGCCACCTTGCTGATGGCGTCATTCTAGTGGTCCGCGCCGGGCAAACCACCCTCGAAAGCGCATTATTCGCTACCGAGTGTTTCGCCAAAGATCGAACGCGCGTGCTCGGTACTATCCTGAACGGCTGGGATCCGAAGACCGGCGGGCGTTACGGTTACGGAGGTTATTACGCAGGTTATGGCGGGGTGAGTCAGAGAGGAGGGATCGCTGGAGATGAAGGCTAAAGCTCCAACGCCCCTGGCTATGCAGCCGCCCGAGCGCTCCTCCTTGCGAGCGGACTTCAGCTGGAGCCTGTTGGGAAATGCTGTTTATGCCGGTAGCCAGCTGGCGATATTGATGCTACTGGCTAAACTAACACACCCGGAGCTTGTCGGGCAGTATGCGCTCGGCGTCGCTATTGCTGTTCCCGTTTTTTGGATGGCGAACTTGCAATTGCGGTTGGCTCTGGTTTCGGACGTCCAAGAGCAGACTCATTTTGGCCATTACTTGAGCATCCGTCTGCTGACTACGGGGCTCGCACTGCTCATTATTTTCGCGATCACACGGGTTGTAGGATACAGTCGACAATTGAGCACTGTGATTCTGTTGGTAGGCGTGGCGCAAGCCATCGAAGCCATCAGCGATATGTTTCATGGGCGCTTACAGCAGCACGACCGACTGGATTGGATCTCAAAGTCGTTGATGGCAAGATCGGGGCTCTCCGCGCTTGGACTGACGGTCGGAGTTTATCTCACCAGCGACCTTCGATGGGGAATTGCGGGTATTGTATTTGCGCGGGCGATCATGCTTTTGTGCTATGACATTCGCGAGCGTACCCATGGCCTAGTCGCACAGTCGAAATGGTTTTTTCGACACGAAGCCCTGATGCCGCGCTGGAATCCAAGGACCCAAGGCGAATTGCTGTCTTGCAACTTCCGTCTGGGAATCCTTTGGGCATTGGTGTCGCTCAATACCGCCCTTCCCCGTTATTTCATCGAGCATGCTCTCGGGGAGCGATCCTTGGGCATCTTCTCGGCGATCGCGTCCATGCGTGCAGCTGGAGACTTGGTGGCGTCCTCGCTTGGGCTGGCCGTCTTCAGCAGATTAGCGAGAGCGTACGCCACAGAAAACCTTACAAAGTTTCGCTCATTGCTGAGCAAGCTCCTTATAGTGGGGGTGGCATTGGGAACGTGCGGAGTTGCTGTCGCCTGCGTCGCTGGACGAGAGATCCTTACTTTACTCCTGCGACCCGAATACGCCAACCGCGCAGAACTGCTTCCTTGGCTCATGGTGGTTGCAGGTTTCGGATACATGGCCATGTCCTTGGGAACCGCGATGACTGCTGCCAAGTATTACGATTCGCAGATCGTACTGTTCACTCTGACGAATGTCGGCGTCGCAGCACTTAGCTATATCTTGGTTCCGTGGCGGGGCCTCATGGGAGCGGTTATCGCAATGCTCGTCGGTACAATCTTGCAAGTAACTGGGAGCGTCGTGATTCTAGTTATGGGAATGCGCCAACACGCCCGTATCTCGCAACAAGCTCCTGAGCATTATGGAATTCCGGACCAAGGTTCTCTTGAGTATTGGTCAAAACCCTCCTGGGCTTATGCGACCCGCACACTCCAATCCAAAGGAGATGAATAGCCACGGAAGGTGACAGAAGACCGGAAACTGAGCCACGGTGAAGTCGGGAAAGGAGTTGTCTGTGGCCTGTTTTCAGACCAATAGTCCTCTGAAGTGAGTCTCTAGCAGCCAATGTTTCCGATGACTGCGATGTCCAGAGATTCTACACCGGCGCCGATAAGCTCTAACTCCAGCCAGGATCTATATAGAGACGGCGCGTATCTTGAGCTAAATCCAACGTGGCACGTTGAAGACTCCCCTTGGAAAGCGGGGCAGATCTTCAAATGTATTCAAAGAAATCAGCTTCGCCCGAAGTCGGTCTGTGAGGTAGGGTGCGGCACCGGAGAAGTACTCCATCAACTCCACCTTCTCATGCCAAATGATTGTTCATTCACTGGATACGAAATCTCTCCGCAAGCGTTTCGGCTTTGCCAAACGAGAGAAAAGGACAGGTTGCGCTTTCGACTCGCGAACCCCCTCCACAATGATGAAGCTTACTTTGACCTAGTCCTGGCGATCGACGTATTTGAGCACGTGGAAGATTACCTTGGCTTCTTGAGACAGCTGCGGAGAAAGGGGCAATACAAGATATTCCATATTCCACTAGATCTCTCCGTCCAGTCAGTTTTTCGATCTTCTCCGATACTCAAACAGCGGAAGACCGTCGGGCATATACATCACTTTACAAAGGACACGGCACTGGCGGCGTTGACAGACACGACGCATGAGATCGTAGATTATTTCTATACTCCGTATTCATTTAACGGCCCGGCTCGATCGTTCACGCGTTTGTTGCTGCAATCCGCACGAAGCGTGTCTTACGCCTTTGACGCTGACATGACCGTCAGAGTATTTGGTGGCTGGTCGCTTATGGTTCTTACGCGATAGATTCGCTCAACCCACATTCACCCAAACACCACCCAGACTCACCCGATCACACACTCTCATTTGAGACAGTGTCGTTAAGGTATGTTTCTTCAGGCGATTAGACAACGAGTGCCGCAGTCTCACAAGCCCAACGCCTATTCCGCGGTCGGGGAAGAGCAGTTTTCGTGTCTCGGTAAGCTGGCATTCATTTCACTTTGGTTCCTGGTGTTCGTCATTCCTTGGGAAAACGTGATGATCCCCGCTGTTGGTACCGTAGGGCTCGCGGTTGGAACACTCGCTTCGGGAGTCGCTATCCTAGCAATAATCGAAAAAGGAAGACTTAGGCGCCTAAGCACGGGCCATGTGCTAATGGGTCTATTCGTGATGTGGGCCGCAATGAGTTACCTGTGGACCCTCGACCCCGAGTTAACTGTAATAGAAGTTCCTGTCTATCTGCGCTTGTTGATTATGGTTTGGCTGATATGGCAGCTCCTACCTGATGCGGGGCATCAGATCCGACTGTTGCAGGCTTATGTCCTCGGTACGCTCGTCCCGGGCATAGATACGATTTACCAGTTTATTCACCACAACGAAGCTGCGTACCAACGCTATGCTGGTGCTGGTTTAAATCCCGATGACCTTGGACTAATCATGGCTCTAAGCATCCCGATCTCATATTGTTTGCTCATCCGGACCGGGAGGCGAATGGCTTGGCTTTACAGAGCACAACTTGTGCTCGCAGGGACGGCCATATTACTGAGCGCTGCCAGGGGTAGCGTCTTGGCAGTTGCGGTGGCTTTATCTATCGTACCATTAACTGCCAGACGCTTGAAATGGCGCCAAAAGACGGCCATCTTACTGACAGCAGCGCTGTTCATTTCCGCCGCACCTATCTTGGTACCTGCCAGTTCCTGGGATCGATTATCCACAATTCCCAAAGAGCTTCTAGCGGGTGATCTGAGTGGACGTAAGTCCATTTGGGCGGCTGGCCTTGAGGTTTTTCGGGAGCATCCTTTCCTTGGTGTCGGAGCAGGTGCTTACCTGCCTAGCGTGAGACACATTCTAGTCGTGCCGAATGTTGCACATAACACCTTTCTGTCAGTGCTCGTTGAGCTAGGCGTGATTGGCCTTGGCATTTTTTGTGTTTTGCTGGGGGTCCTCCTGCATTCTACTAGGGAATTACCCTGGCTTCCCAAGAGACTGTGGCTTGTATGTCTCGCGGTTTGGATAGTGGGGGTTTCCAGTCTAAGTTGGGAAGCGCGTAAACCAACGTGGTTGTTGTTTGGGTTGTTACTGTCACAAAACGCCTGTTTGAGCCAGAAGGTGCGTCGGCAGAATCATGCTCCGGCAGCACCTCTTTGTACGCTCCTTGCAATGCTGACTAATCTTCCTTCGCATCTCCGCAATTGGTTGCCTATCAGGAGCTCATTCGCAAGTCACATCACTCGCTTTTCGGTGAGCGTTTTCGACGCTAAAGAGTGGATCTTGTCCCGTTCAAACGAAAATCTCTAAGACGAACTCCGCTCCGGATTTCGGAGTGACCGACATGATGAAGAAGATCAAAGTGGTGCATATTGTGCCTTCGCTCGGGGCGGGCGGCGCCGAACGTATGGTGGTCCATATCGCAAGGGGATTAGACCGCGAGCGGTTCGAAGTTGCCGTCATCTCTATTTGGCGCCGACTCGGATCCGATCTCGACCGGTTACTAGATGAGTCTGCCGTGAAAGTCGCTTACCTCGGAAAAGGGAGGGGATTTGATTGCCGGACCTACCACAGACTGCACCACGTATTAGGCGACTATCGGCCGGACATTGTGCACACGCATCTCGCCGTCCTGCGCTACGCTTTACCGTCATTGCTTCTGTTGAAGCGTACCTCGATGTGGTTACATACTGTGAACAATGTTGCCGAACGCGAGGTCGAGCCTAGAGCGCGCTGGATTCAGCGTTCTGCGTTCAAGTACGGCGAAGTCTTGCCCGTCGCGGTGTCAAAAGAAGTCGCTGTCAGCATGCGGCGTTTATACGGCATTGAACGATGTAAGGTGATCTGGAACTGTGTTCCAACGAATCTCTATGCGTGCCCTCGGACTCCACGACAAGAGTGGCGGGCAAGGGAGGGATTCTCTAGCGACCATATTTTGTTCGTTTGCGTGGCGCGCTTTGACTTGCAAAAAAATCACGCAACCCTCCTGCAGGCGTTCGCTCAAGGTCCTGCTTGCAACCCGAAGGCCCATTTGGTCTTAGTGGGAGCGGGAGTTTTGCAGAGACCACTCGAGGAACAGGCCCAGAAACTAGGCCTCGCCAGTCAAGTTCACTTCCTGGGGGTTCGTGCGGATATTCCGGATGTTCTAGCCGCCATGGATGTCTTCGTCTTGAGTTCAGATTACGAGGGCAGCCCACTCTCGTTAGTTGAGGCCATGGCCGCGGGCTTGCCTATCGTGAGTACGATTGCCGGTGGCGTGCCAGAGCTGATTCAGAATGGCAAAGAGGGTTTCCTCGTGCAGGTGGGTGATGTCAAAGGTTTGTCCGATTCTATGACTTTTCTTGCCAAAAACCCTGAAGCCAGGCGATCGTTGGGGACCGCCGCTGCACGGCGAGCGAGAGAAAATTTCGACATCTCGGTGATGATCGGGGAATACGAGGAACTGTATGAGAGTCTCTACGGTCATTTGCGTAATCAAACCGAGAATGTGGTTAGCGAATCCACTGCGCCAGCCTGAAGGACTGCGTATATGGGTTTGGACGTCGCAACGATTGAAATCCTGTTGACCGCACGCGAGGCGGGTGTCTGTTTTGACAGAGTCCTCACGCTAGGTAGGCAGTCACTGCGTCTTTCGCCGGCTCAGATGCGTTCTGTGTTGTCGAGCCACGGGATTGCTCTCAGCGCCAAACAAGCAAAAGAGGTTTTGACTGAGCAGAAAGGTTATTGCGAGCCGTTGCTGAAGCTGCTGGGAGCTCAGAGGGTTGATTCCATGGACGCTTCCAACTACGAAGGCGCTTCGATCTTGCACGACATGAACCAATTGCTCCCACATTCGTATCGCGATCAATTCAGCCTCGTAATCGATGGCGGAACTCTCGAGCACGTGTTCCATTTCCCCACAGCTCTCAAGAATTGCATGGAAGCAGTGGTCCCGGGGGGCCACTTCATCGGGATCACCCCCTCGAACAATCTCATGGGCCATGGTTTCTATCAGTTTAGCCCGGAATTATTTTTCCGCGTATTCACCCCAACCAACGGCTTCCAGCTCGTAAAAATACTCATTTATGAATATCCGTGGAGATCGGTATGGTATGAGGTTTTGGATCCTGAACGCGCCCAAAGGCGGGTGGAATTGACGAACCACCGCCCCGCTTATTTGATCGTGTGGGCGAAAAAGATTGCGTCTATGCCGATTTTCCAACAGTCACCCCAGCAGAGCGATTACAAGGCAATCTGGCAGCGCTCTGCAGCAGTTGGCATCGCTGACCTCGGCTCTCCGCCGGGTCCTTACCCTTCCCTGTTGACGCGCTACGCCCCCTACTGGATGACTCGGGTGTACCGCGCGGTTCGTCCATTCCGCTCAAAATTATACAAAAAGGTACACGTAACCAGCCGAAGCGAAGCGTTCACTCGGAGCGAACTGTCGCAAAGTTAGGCCGCTAGGTTTGACTAAGAACTGGCAACCAGAGTTGATCGAACCAGGGGCTTACCGTCGACCGAACCTGAGATAAGCCGTTCTGATGGAGAATCCGGGTCAGAACCAAGTCATATGGGTTGTGAAAACGGTACGTCTCCAACCATCGCGACCGGAGAGTGATAGATGAGTTGCGAACCTCGACAGACTCCATCCCGCGGAGGTAATCGTGGCCTCTCTAATAGATGGCCAAAGCTACTAAAGCACGGTCTGGCGTTGCAGGAACTCTCTCTAAGCAGGATTGTCGAGGCGGTCCTCTTTGCAGCCAGAGAGAATCAAAACTCGCATGTTGCGGAGCTACAGTTCGCCAGCAAACTCGAGAAAAATCCCGAAATCATGAAAGCTCGGCTCGGTCGCATCAAGTATGCCTGCCGCATGCTTGACATCAAACCGGGCGCGGTTCTCCTGGACGTTGGGTCTGGAATCGGCTTAAACTCTGTTCTCTCGCTGTTCTGCGGGGTTCAAGAAGTTCATTCGGTCGAAATGACTTACGATCGGCTTCGCTCTGCCCAGCTCATTATAGATTTTTTGGGTCTCGAAGACAGAGTGCGACTCCATGGTCAGGACGTCTTGAACCTGGACTTGCGCCCGGGCACCGTCGATGCCGCGTTTTCTTTCGAACTACTCGAGCATATCAGGGACATTGGTAGCCTGTATGGGAAGCTTGCCTTATGGCTCAAGGAGGGAGGCAGAGTATTTGGACGCACTGGGGCCAACGGGCGGAATCTGATCTACCACTGGGTGTTTAGGAAGCAATGGGACATGATCGATAATGAGCATTACGTTGGCATCAGAGAAGAGGCTATAACAAGCGTGGTTCCGCAACTGCCCGAAGCGGATCTGAGACTACTGGTCAACCGGACACGCGGGGAATTGATTGACGAGGTCATGAGAGTAGCTGAAGAGTACAGCCGCAACGGAACGATCCCACCCCCAAAGCCTGCTTGTGCGCCGCGCGACCCATGTACCGCTCAGTACATGGAAAGGCTGCTAGACCCCTATGAGACGGCTGCAATCATGGACGCACAGGGATTTAGGACCTCTGTTCTGAAACCAAACTTCCGAGACATCACAACCGTAAATCCTATTCTCGCGATGGCGCTGAAGACAGTGGGCGGAATGATTCGGCTGGGTCATCCCGCTAGCTTGTTATTTGCACCCTGGCTTGAGTTCCTATCGCACCGGGAGCCCCGACCCCATCGGGCGTGAGGGTGACGACAAATACTGTGGAACTTCGACCGGTTTCGCGGTCCCGAATCAGCGAGGATCTCAGTAAATAAACCGATCTCGCTAGCTTTGTATCTCAACATTACATGGGGATTTTGCTGCGGCGTAGTCGTCGGCAAATTGCATGATCAAGGTTACTCACGTCATCACGGATCTCTCTCTGGGCGGAGCCGAAGTGATGCTGTATCGGCTTCTCTGCACAATGGACAGGGGAAAATTTGAAAATCAGGTGATTTCCCTAACCGACCTTGGGGAGGTGGCCGACAAGATTCGGCGAGCGCGAGTGCCGGTCGCCGCGCTTGGCATGAAGAGAGGCGTTCCTAATCCTCTCGCAGTTACTCGTCTGGGTCGATGGATTCGCCAGTCGGGAGCCCAAATCGTGCAGACCTGGATGTATCATGCCAACCTAATCGGAGCGCTGGCTGCTCGCCTCGCTGGCGACATACCGGTTGTTTGGGGCATTCACCAAGCTGACCTAGACCCCCAAGTGAATAAACCGCTCACGTTATGGACAGCGAAGTGCTGTGCCCATATGTCTCGTTGGCTCCCAAGATCTATTGTCTTCGTCTCGCAGGCAGCTTTGCTTTTGCACGTTCGGTTCGGCTACGCAGCGAAAAGTATGGAGGTCATACCCAACGGCTTCGATCTGCAGGAGTTCAAACCCGACACAGCGGCACGGCTCTCACTCCGTAAGGAACTGCACGTCCGGGACAATACCCTGCTGATAGGAATGGCTGCCCGCTTCCACCCGCAGAAGGATCATTACAATTTTATTCAAGCAGCCGCACACCTTCACGCCGTCATGCCGGAGGTTCACTTCGTTTTGTGTGGCCGTGGCGTAAGTAGTGACAACCCCGAGCTAATGCAGCGGATAGCGTTGGCACGCATCCAGCAGCGCTGCCATCTCCTCGGGGAGCGCAGTGACATCGGTTCCTTCTTTGCGGCCCTAGATATTGCCACCTCGTCCTCTATGAGTGAGGCGTTTCCTCTATGCGTCGGCGAGGCAATGGCATGTGGCACGTCGTGTGTCGTCACCGACGTGGGCGATTCGGCACGGATCGTCGGCAGCACCGGAAAAGTAGTGCCGCCAAAAGACCCGTGCGCGCTGGCATCGGCATGGCGTGAACTAATTGAAGCCGGACCCGAAATGCGGGGCCACCTGGGAATGACTGCAAGATCGCGCGTGCAACAGCACTTTTCATTGAACACGGTCGTGCAACGGTATCAGGCGATTTATCAAAAGCTGGCTGGCGAAACACCTCCAAGCGTGCGGTGGTCGGGTCTCGTACAACGTGCGGGCTAATCCACACAGGTTGGATTTTGGGTCCAGTCGAGACGCGTCTCTAGGAAGGGCACGCGATATACGAACTTCACTCTTGCCAAGAGGTGTCGGAACTAGTTTAGTAATTGTCGTTATAACTGTCATAATCGCATCCCTTCTCACTCCCGACGAGCTGCGCGGTGACACACCTATGATTGCTTGGATCGTTCCTAGTCTCGTGAGGGTCGGACCGAGCGATGCCCCTGGAAACATCTCCTCGATCAACCTTTCGGGTGCTCGCGGCGAGTATGTGGATACGCAAATCATTATCACAGCTGCTTCGAATACAAATCTCACTGGCGTCAACGTAATGTTGTCCGACCTGGTAGGCCCTGATGGCGCTGTGATCGCCCAATCCAACTACAACCTATACCGCGAGTATTACGTTAGCTTCGCTACTGGCAGTCTCGATTACGGGCCACATGCCACAAACCGCCCACTACCGCCCGGTACATATCCCGACCCGCTGATACCATTCAACGATCCTCAAACGGGGGTGCCATTGTCAGGTAACGGAGCAAGTCTGCAGGCTGTCCCATTCAGTATTCCCGTTGGCCACAACCAACCCGTTTGGGTGGATCTATTCATTCCGCGCGGAATCAAAACGAGCCCGCCGGGAGTGTATACGGGCACGATCGTCATTACGAGCAGTCAGGACAACGTGATGGTGCCGATCCGCCTAACGGTGTGGAATTTCGAGCTTCCGCTCGTGCCATCGGAAAAGACGTTATTCTTTATCTTCAACAATCAGCGGGGAGCGGTCAAGGCCAATCAGGAAGTGCTCATGCGTCACAAAATAATGCCTGCGCGAATTTGGATGCCTTCGTTCGCCGCTTCTGAGATTACCAACTTCGGGCTAAATCGCACCGGTCTTCCCTATTACGGCGCCGCAACCTGTAGCTCGATGGCGCGAGCTCCGAGCGTTTCCGACATTCAGTCTCAAGTAGCACAGTATCCGCCCGGAGTTTTTCTGGACATCTTCCCGGCCGATGAGATTGGCGGCTGCACCGCCATCTACCCGACCATCAAGCAGTGGGCGCAGAATGCCCACGCCGCCGGGGTCAACATCATCATCACCATGGCGCCAGATCCTGCGCTTTACGACGATGGGAGTGGTATAGGTAAGCCGGCAGTTGACTACTGGGTGATGCTTCCTAGAATGTGGCCCCTGAGCCTGGCGGGAATACCGGGGAAGGTCTGGTCTTATAACGACCTCGAAGGTGATAATTATTCTCCCAAGTGGCTGATTGACTTCCTGCCGATCAACTACCGCATCCAAGCTGGTTTCTTGAACCAGATGCAGGGTGCAACTGGCTTACTCTATTGGGCTGTCGATTACTGGCCGAATGAGGCTACTGCCTGGGATGACGTGCTTGTAGGCCCTGTTTCGGGTGCGTACTGGCCAGGGGAAGGAATTCTGCTCTATCCGGGAGCAAGAGTGGGGACCACAGCCACAGCCCCCTCGATGCGACTCAAGTACCTACGAGATGGAATTCAGGACTACGAGTACGTTGAGTTACTCAAGAGCAAAAATCAAGTTTCCTTTATCAACTCGGTGATCAGACCTATTGCCGCAGATTGGCACAACTGGACGCAAGATCAGAGCGTTCTTGAAGCTGCACGTTTGCGATCGGGGCGACAACTCGATAGCCTTTCCCGCGCCAGATAACGCACTTCCCGGAAGTCCAGGTCGATAGGTTTACATGTTAGCGTCCAAAACAGGGCAATTGGCACGTGCGTCCATGAAGAGAATTCTGGATCTAGCAGGCGCCATTCTCGGTTTAGCGGTCTTCGCCCTCCCGATGACGATCATCGCCGGGCTGATTCGCCTCCGCATGGGGCCGCCCGTGCTCTATCGAGACATGCGTCCCGGGCTGCACGGTGAACTATTTGTTTTGTACAAATTCAGAACGATGAGTGACCTGGTAGATGCCGCGGGAAGGCCGATGCCTGACAAAGTTCGGATCACACCGCTCGGACGTGTCCTGCGCAGGACCAGTCTTGACGAGTTGCCACAGCTAGTCAACGTTCTGAAGGGAGACATGAGCCTTGTGGGACCGCGGCCCTTGAAGATCGAGTACCTCAAGCTCTACACGCCGCAACAGGCTCGTCGTCATGAGGTAAAGCCTGGGATCACCGGTCTCGCCCAGATCAACGGTCGTAATAGGTTGAGGTGGGAGGAGAGATTTGCTTTGGATGTTCGGTACATCAACCAGGCTAGCCTGGTTCTGGATCTGCGAATTCTGCTGCAGACGATTCTCAATGTGCTCAAACACGACAACATCAGCCCGGACGGCGATCTGGACGTGCCGTCATTCGGTGGAAGTCTGTCGTAATCGTGCGCAACGTGATCCCCGTAGCGGGTGCCATGATCCTTCTTGAGGGCGCGACTCATTAGAGATCGAGTCATGAATGTCCTGCTTACATGCGCTGGCCGGCGCAACTATCTGGTCAAATTCTTTCAGCATGCGCTCAAAGGCCGTGGGCAAGTTCTTGCAGCTGACGCCTCTGCTGAGGCTCCTGCCTTTCGGGACGCGGATGAATCCTTCGTAGTGCCGATGCTAAGCGACCCGGCATACATCGATGCTCTGCTCACCATCTGCCGACAGCGTTGCGTTCGCCTGCTGATCTCTCCCAATGACCTCGAACTGCAAGCTCTGGCGAGGAATCGCGACCGCTTTCTCGAGGGGGGCACTATTGCAGTGGTCTCATCACTGGAAGTCACCGATAAGTGCTTTGATAAATGGGAGTCCCTGAAATTCTTGAAGGCATGTAATCTCGACGCGCCTGCCACCTACCTGTCGTTGACCGATGTGCGTGAAGCGCTCGCTCGTGGAGATATTACCTTTCCTCTCGTGATTAAACCTCGCTGGGGCACAACGGCTATTGGGATTGAGTATCCGGAGGACCGTGAGGAACTGGAATTGGACTATTTGTTGGCCAGGAAACGTATTCAGCGCACGTGCTTGTGGGAGATGAGTGCGACTGACCCAGAGCGCTGCATTCTGATTCAGAAGCGGTTGTGCGGCCAAGAATACGGACTAGACGTGGTGAATGACCTCGACGGCCGTCACGTTTGCACCTTGGTCAAACGCAAGCTGGCGATGCGGGCCGGCCAAACGGACCGCGCGATTACTGTCAAGAGTGACCGGCTCGAAAAGATCGGCGAGGTAATCGGTCGCGAGCTTGGCCATGTCGGCGTTCTTGACTGCGACGTAATGGTCACCGAAGAAGGTTGTTATGTCCTCGATCTGAATCCCCGCATTGGCGGCGGTTATCCCTTCTCGCACATGGCCGGTGCTAATTTGCCGGCAGCACTGATGGCGTGGGCGAATTGTGAGCAGCCTGACACTCGTTGGCTCCAGGTCGAACCTAATATCGTGACATCCAAGTACGACATGCTCGCCATCGTCAACGACCCGCAACCAACCATCAACCCGCGGCTCAAGACGGCGGTTCAGCAACCGGTTGCATTGGCGAAGTGCACACTCTAGGCCATGGCGCACGCGTTCGTGCATGGCGTATCTCCAGGAGGTTTTCGATGACAGCTTTGGCATGCCCAGTAGCGATCATAGGTGCCGGTCCGTATGCATTGGCGGCCGCCGCGCACCTTCGGGCGGCGAAGGTGGACGTATGTGTGTTCGGCAAGCCCATGGAGTTCTGGCGCCAGATGCCGGCGGGCATGCTTCTCCGCTCCACTTGGGAGGGTTCTCATATTGCTGATCCGCTCGGTGAGTTAACTCTTGATCGCTATCAACAGACACGGGGCATACAGTTACCGAGGCCCATAAGACTCGAGGATTTCATCGACTACGGGCGATGGTTTCAGCGTCAAGCGGTACCTCACTTGGACGCCCGCCAGGTCACGCGACTCGAAGCCGCCTCAGAAAAGTTTCGAATCACGTTCCAGGATGGCGATCCGGTCTGGGCGCAGCGCGTGGTCATTGCCACCGGAATCGGCTCCTTCGCTAATCGGCTGCGCCAGTTTGACACCCTGCCGCCTGCGCTAGCATCGCACTCCTCTCAGCATTGTGATTTCGCTCGGTTCAAGGGCCAAAGCGTGGTCGTGGTCGGTGGAGGTCAAAGCGCGCTTGAGTCTGCGGCCTTGTTGCACGAATCGGAAGCCGCTGTCGAGGTCGTTGTGCGATCGCGAAGAATCCACTGGCTCCGGTATGGCACCCCGCTGCACACATGGCTGCATCGTCCAAATAATATACTCGGACGTATCCTCTACCCGCCTTCGGAAATAGGCCCGTTCGGATTGAACTGGATCGTCGATACACCGCCCGTACTGAGGAGCTTTCCCTCCGCGCTTCGCTCTCGTATCGAACGGCGTGCACTCCGGCCGGCTGGCGCAGGGTGGCTGCCTCCCCGGATGGCGGGGGTAAGGATCACGACCGGCCGTGTCATTATCTCCGCTAACGCCGTTGGCCAACAATTACGGCTCAAACTCGACGATGGGAGCGAGCGGTATGTCGATCATGCTCTGCTGGCCACCGGTTATCGTGTGGACATTTCCCGCTCTGCTTTTCTTGCACCGGATTTGTTGCGTTCGCTGCGTATTGTCGACGGCTACCCCGAGCTTAGCGCGGGCTTCGAAGCGTCACTGCCCGGGCTGCACTTTCTTGGGGCATCCGCTGCCGGAACTTTCGGGCCGCTCATGCGCTTTGTCGCGGGCACCAAATACGCGGCGAGGGCACTCACTCGTGGCATCCTCGGACAGGCGACCGATCCAGTCACACCCAAGGTTGCATCGTATGAGCGAGAAAGATTGCAAAAACCCTCGATAGGGGAACACGTGTCATGAATCACCCGCAGGAACGCTCTCGGTTAGAGCCGCTGGACGTCGCGCTATCTCTTCAGCAGTGCCTCCCGCCGGACACTGTGCCCAAGACCATCCGCAAAGGGCTCGATCGGAATATCTACACGAACGGTGAATACCTAGAGAAGAATCCTCTTTGGCACACTGACGAATCGCCGTTTAAGGTCAAGCAAATCCTGCGAATGTTAGAGAGAAACCGTCTGCAGCCGACTACCATATGCGAGGTGGGATGCGGTGCGGGCGAAGTGCTCAGACTGTTGCAGGGCAAACTGGACAAATCGTGCCGTTTTTGCGGCTACGAGATCTCGCCGCAAGCGATAAAGATGTGTGAGAGCCGGACAAACGAAAAGCTTCAGTTCAAATTGGCCGACATCAGTCGGGAGGAGGACGCGTTTTTCGATCTGATTCTGGTACTCGATGTCTTTGAGCACGTTGAGGACTACTTCGGCTTTCTGCCCGGAATCAGGCCGAAAAGTGATTTGAAAATTTTCCACATCCCGCTTGATTTGAGCGTGCAGACTGTGTTTCGCAAACGAGCCATCATGGAGAACCGCGAACAATATGGACACATCCATTATTTCACTAAGGACACAGCACTGGAAACGTTGAAAGACGTAGGCTACGAGATCCTGGACTACTTCTATACCCCGCGAGGGATCGAACTTGCCACCGCAACTCTGCATAAAATTCTTTTCTCGCCGGTCAGGAAGATTTGTTTCAGCATTCGTCCAGACCTTGCTGTCCGAGTCCTCGGGGGGTCTGGACTTCTGGTCTTAGCCCGGTGAGTAGGTTTAAGCTCCGTGCGGCGGCGTGTACTGCGCCGAGTCTTCTCCATCCGATTTCAGGGCACGGCAGCAATGCCCAGCAGGGCAATGTGGAAGGACCCCTCGCGAGGGACATCGATGCGACTTAACTGCACGAGATGAAAATTCACGACTACGAGTCAGAGCGTCCTTTAGGCTGCACGTCTGCAATCGGGGCAACAGCTCGCGAGCCTTTCCGCGCCGCCGCTCGCTTCTCGGAACTCCAAGTAAGTGGATAGGTGGTTCCCCACCGTCGGGAGTGACAAACCCGGAAAGGGAGAGACTTCTTTGATTATGTCAGCGCCCAAAACAGGCCATTGGCACGTGCATGACATCCTGCAGCATGGTTCCAAAATCGTCATGAGCTCGAGCCGACCCATGGTGCTGAATGTTGTCACAGCCTCTTGCACGGTCCGAGCCCTGCAAGGCCAACTGCCGTACCTTCGAGATAGAGGGTTCGATGTGGTGGTCATCTCCTCGGCAGGAAAGAATCTTGAAGCGGCCAGCGTGGAAGGCGTAACTACAATCGAAATGCCGATGGCGCGGGACATTGCTGTCTTATCAGACCTGGTGACACTGTGGTGTCTGTACCGAGTAATGCGCGCGCTTCGCCCGACAATCACTAATGTGGGCACACCAAAGGCCGGTCTGCTGGGGGGGATTGCAGCCTGGTTGAGCGGGGTCCCTTGCCGCTTCTTCACGCTTCGCGGTTTGCGCTTCGAAACCACGAAAGGCCTAATGAGGTGGATTTTGGTTGGTGCGGATCATTTGTCTTGCCGTCTTGCCCATAGGGTCGTATGTGTTAGCAAAAGCCTGCGCGACAAGGCCCTTGCCTCTGGGCTCACGAGTCCTGAAAAAGCAGTAGTTTTGGGCTCCGGGAGCAGTAATGGAGTAGATGTCTCGCATTTTGAAACAACACCACTAATGACCGGACGAGCTCCAGAGTTACGGAGCAAATTGGGAATTCCTTCCCTGGCACCTGTCGTCGGCTTTGTTGGGCGTTTGACCCGCGACAAAGGCATTCCGGAACTTGTTAAAGCTTTCTTGCAACTGAGCCACCAATTCCCGGATCTTCGCTTGTTGCTGCTGGGACTTTTCGAGGACGAAGACCCCCTCCCCGGCGAGATTCGCAAATGTCTACAGGAACATCGGCACGTGATTCTTGCTGGGTTGATCGACGACCCGGCCCCTTACTATGCGGCGATGGATGTTCTGGTTCTACCGAGCCATAGGGAAGGGCTTCCCAATGTCGTTTTGGAAGCAAACGCTGCTGGCATACCGGTAGCAGCGGCGCGAGCGACTGGGACCGTTGACGTCGTGATACACGGTGAAACCGGCTTGCTCTTTCCGGTTGGCGACGGGGCAGGGCTTGCCGAAGCGGTGAGAATGCTTCTTACGGATAAGGTGCTGGCCGCCAAACTAGCCCAGGGGGCCCGCGACCGTGTCCTCCGCGAGTTTCGACAAGAACAGGTGTGGGAAGCACTCTCTCAGGAATACCTGAGGTTCTTGCGGACGAGAGGTCTACCGTTACCAATGACGCATCGCCAAAAAGGAGCGGTAGAAAGGCCGTTTGGGAATATCACCTCTGAGACATACTAATCTTCACCGCCTGGTATTCAGAGCGACGCGAACCAGGACCAAAATCATAGCTCCGCTAAAGCTTTGAGATCTGCGGCGAATCCCAGAGCTAAATCTGCGGGACTGCTCGCTTCGCACTCCAAGAGACTGATATGTATGTGACGAGAGTCCTCAGAGCCAAAGAAGACATTGAGTCACGATGACTACTTCCGTTTGTGGAGCCCAGGTCTTAGTCGCAAGCGACCCGCAGGATGCCTCACGCTGGGACGAACTTGTCGACCACGCGCCAATTCCGGATGTGTATTACCGGGCCGGGTATGCCTTGGCGTCAGAAGCAGCAGGTCACGGCAAAGCGATTGGACTAATTCTCAACGCGAATCAAGCGCCTTTACTCTTGCCCCTGCTGTTAAGACCACTCTCCGACCTTCCTTTCGCTCGCCGTGAGCCCGGTGTCGATGCCATCACTCCTTATGGATATGGAGGGCTGTTACCGCTTTCTCAAACCGAACCTTTGACGAAACTCGATGTGGCTACATTGCTGGAAGAGCTGCAGCGGTGGTGTCGGGAGGCAGGCATCGTTAGCTGTTTCATTCGCCTGCACCCTTTGTTGGCCCAAGAAAGCTGGCTTGACCACGATCAGTTGTCGCGGCACGCTAGCGTGCTTCAGTTTCGCATGTCCACAGTAGCTGTCGATTTAACCAAATGGGATGGCGCGCGCCAGCGACCCCTGGGATTGCACGAACGCCGTCGTCGCGCTTTGAATCATGCGCAGCATACCTTGCGCGTTTCTTGGAGCGGAACCGATCTTCCTTTACAGGAGGCGCTAGAACTCTTCCAAAAAATTTACGAAGAGCGAATGGTCTGCCTCAAGGCTACTTCGTTCTATCTTTTCCCTACTGCGTACTATCTGTCTCTTGGAAGTAGGCTGCCGGACAACGTAGCAGTTGCATTGGCGTGGCTGGATCGCAAAGTCGTTGGGGGCTACCTCTTTCTGGCAGACCGACAATTCACCCATTACCACCTTGGTGGTTCTAACGAGCAAGGCCGTGAACTCGGTGCAGGAACGTTATTGATGAACGCAGGTGCGCAGTGGGCTCGAGGACGTGGTTGCAAACTCCTCCATTTAGGAGGCGGAGTAAGCAATTCGGACAGTTTGTTCGAATTCAAAAGAAGCTTCGGCGGCAACGTATACCGGTACCACACGCTGGAAGTGATCACGGACGCCTTGCGCTATTGCGAGCTAGTTGAAAGACGCTTCAAGTTCGAGCCGGATTGGCAAGTCCGCCCGGGGTTCTTTCCTCAATATCGAGCATAAGCAATTCTGGACCAGCATGAACGAATGGGAACCGCCGTCTAAAACATTAAGCTCGCTCGGCCCTGCACCTGAAGTGCTGAACTACGCCTGCATCAGCTCGGGCCACTCGCCTGGAATCCATAGGGGCCGTCAATGGAATGCGTTCCCTGAAAGACTCGCGGGAGCGCTACAAAGCTGAACTTGGTTATCGCCACATGCACTATCCCGCGTTTATTCGCCTCCGCCCGCCGGCTCGCTGGCTGGCTCGTCTTTTCATGCCCGTGCAGTATCGCCGTCTCATGGGCCGATGCGCCCCATCGGAGGAGAAATGTGAAAGGCGAGGGGCCCAATCATGATCTTGCCTCAACTAGGGAACGTGCTTCGCGGGGATATGACCTTCGTGGGTCCGCGGTGTACGCTTCAGTATCAGGTGGAGCAGTACTCTCCCTGGCCGTTCGCACGACTGAACGATTGGAACTGCACTAGGGAATATTACCCCGTCAAACTTCCGCGGTATACGGATAGCCGGCTCGACCGGCAACGCTTCGAAGCGCGTTTCAGTCTTCCCAGGCTCGCAGCGGATCGCTCGGTGCTCTGCCCTCGGACTGTCTGCTGCCAAACCCTCATGAGTTAATGGATCGATCTATGTGTGGAATTGCAGGCGCGTTTGGGCGGACAGCTCGGGTCTGGCCCGATGCCAGCGGCGAAAACAGAGCGGTCTTGGCTCACCGAGGTCCCGACAACTTCGGCTCGTGGCAGGAAACTGGCGTATGCCTTCTACATTGGCGCCTAGCCGTCATTGATCTGAGCCCCACTGGCAATCAACCAATGCTTTCGGCCGACGAACGCATCGTGCTCTGCTATAACGGTGAGGTTTACAACTTCCAACAACTGCGGGCGGAAATAGAGCAAGAGTGGCAGCGCACCGCTGTGCGGTGTCATTCATTCACTCCGTTGGCTAAGAGAACCGGTGTGCGCAGCTGGCGGGGCTATTCCGACACCGAGGTCATCGTAGAAGGATTTGCCTTGTGGGGACCTGACTTCCTGACTCGCCTGAACGGGATGTTTGCCCTCGCCCTCTACGACCGTGAAAGCCGACGACTGTACTTAGCGCGTGACCGCACGGGTATCAAGCCACTGTATGTCTGGGCGCACAAGGATGTTTTCCTCTTCGCCTCGGAAGCCAAGTTTTTCTTTCGGATGCAGCGCTTCGGTTCCAGGATCAGTGCGGACGGACTGGCTGCCTTCTTCACTTATGGGCACTGCTATGGCGAGAACCACGTGCTTGAAGGTGTGCGCCAACTGGAGCCAGGCGAGGTTATGACAGTCCACGAACCTACGCTGGGCAATCCTTCCTTGGTCATCAGCGTCGGCCGGTTCTGGCCGCGACCCCGATGGCATCCCGTCTCGCGCAAAGACAAGAGCGCAGCAGGCGAATTGAGGAGAGTGCTGTCGGCAGCAGTGGCCCGTCAACTAGTTGCGGACGTGCCAGTGGGCGTGCTGCTCAGTGGGGGAGTTGACTCCTCGATCCTGACGGCTCTGACGGCACAGCTGTTGGGCCCGGAGAAAACGATGGCCTTCACGCTTGGGTATCCCGGCATGGGGCCGGATTACGACGAAATCGACCATGCCCAGCGTTGGTCTGGCATTACGACGAGCCGTTCGCCGACGCCGCGGCCCTGAACATGTTCCTGCTCAGCCGGATGGTTCGATCCCAAGTCACTGTCGCACTTGCGGGTGAGGGCTCGGATGAGCTCTTTGGGGGCTACCGTCGCTACCAGTTCGAGAAGGTGATCCGGTCACTCGGTCGATTTGGTTCGGGGCTGTGCATGTTAGTTCGCGCTCTGCACCTTAGTCGTGTCGCTTGGGGGCCCCGTCGCTTCCAGGTCGTTCTGCGAGCCATGGAGAGGAGAGGTGCCCCGGCTCGATACTCCTCTTACCTCGAGAGCGAGATCCCGATCGAAACTGTTTTGAAGCCGGAATGGCTAAGAAGAGTAGCTGTCGAAACCTGTATTCAGGAGTGCTATCCCGATGAACTGGACACGGGCACCGTCAGTCACCTTTGTCTAGCGGACCAGCAATTCTGGCTCCCAGGCACCTATTTGGAGAAGTCGGATAAGGGGGGCATGGCACACGGGCTCGAAATTCGTGTCCCGTTTCTTGACAATGAAGTGATCGAGTTCGCCAACACCCTCCCCGACAATCAGCGGATTCGCGGCCGGAACCAGAAGTGGCTGCTGAAGAGGGCGTTCAGGGATTTGCTTCCGGCTGAAGTATTTCACCGGTTCAAACGGGGTTTTGGAGTCCCCGTTAGCCGCTGGTTGCGCAACGAATTGCGAGAGTACTACTTGGATCATGTCCTTTCGTCTAGGGCATCTGTAAATCGATATCTCCAGATGCCTAACTTGGAAGCCTACTTCCGAGACCATTTGCGCGGTGCGCGCGACTATTCTGGTCTGCTGTGGAAATGTCTCATCCTTGAAATCTGGCTGCGGCACTTCGAGCGGCGATTCCAGCGGCCTGACACACGTCCCAGTTCGGTCTGTAACTCTGCATCTGGTTGGCAACGAGGCCCTGCCGATTCGGTGGACGATAATTGTCTCTTCCGCCCTATTGCTCGCCGTTGCGGCGGAGCTTGAGATTAGTCAACGCATTGAATTGATTGAAGGACACCCACGAAGTCCGTGCGAACCGGGCTTTGCGCCGGCCGGTAGGAGCGCGAACCCTACCATTCGCATGGGACTCTTAACGGGGGTAGCTCTGACGCTTTCCCAGTTTGTGATGGATATCTCGGGTTCAGATTCGCCTTGTTCCTCAAAGCACAAGGCAGGCCCGTCCCTCTATTAATAAGGTACACACGTTCAAGCACTATCGGTCAGTGCAACGTCTTTGCCGGATCTCGGCAAAGCAGTGGGGTGACCCAAACCGCCATCCTGTCTCTGCGGTGTCATTGATGCCGGCAGCAGGCAGATCGGAGACGAAAGTGGCTAGATCATGTTTCCAGCGCGTAATCAAAGCGGTAGCTTTTTGTCTATGCTTCAACATTGTCGTCCAACTCCATGCTGCTGATTCAATTGCGGTTGAAAATGCAAAACCTGGAACATCGCTTTGGCAGTTAACGTACCCAGCAAATATGTGGGGTTCAGGTAGCAGCGACCCCAACGTTTACGCCAACGTTGAAATTCAGGGTTATGCTTCTCGTACGAGTGTAAACCAAGGAGATTCTATTAACTTTTATATCCGGACGATTAATACCAACCCCTACAACCTATCGATTTTTCGGATTGGCTGGTACAACGGACTTGGGGGGCGCCTGATGTTGGGTCCCGTCACGCTACCTGGTGTTGTCCAACCAATGCCACAGCCGCCAATATTCCAGCCGGCAGGAACCGGGCTGGTGGAGTGCAACTGGAATGTCTCCTACAGCCTGACGATCCCGACAGACTGGGTCAGCGGATATTATCTCGTCAAACTTTCCACGTCGGCACCTCGGGGGGAGAGCTACATCGTTTTCGTGGTGCGGGACGATGCTCGTAATGCGCCGATCCTAGCTCAGGCGAGCTTCGCAACCTACCTAGCATACAACGAATGGGGAGGCAGCTCTCTCTACACTACGTATGCTGGTCAGAAGACCGGCTATAAGGTCTCGTTCAATCGGCCATTTTGGCCGAACTTCGGCGCAGGGAATTTCCTGAGTCTATACGGAGGAGTGGGCTATGAAATTAATATGGTTCGATGGTTGGAGAGCCAGGGCTACGACGTGACCTATGCGACCGACCTCGACACTCACGAAAATCCGACCTTACTGCTCTCGCACAAGGTTTTTCTAGTCGCCGCACACGACGAATATTGGTCGTGGAACATGCGGGACAATGTGGAAGGAGCCCGTGATGCCGGGATCCACCTTGCATTCCTTGGCGCGAACGCATCCTACTGGCAGGTTCGCTTCGAGCCGTCCTCGACCGGCGATCTGGACCGGACCATGGTCGGATACAAAGAGCTCGCTGCCATGGATCACCCTTCGGACCCTCGGTACACTACTACGCTCTGGAGGAATATACGGCCTGAAGGAGCGATGATCGGTGTTGAATACAACGGCATTTCTGATCCCACCCCGGGCAACATAGTCGTTACAAACACTGCGCATTGGCTTTTCGGGGGCACCGGCCTAAGCAACGGCGACGTTCTTCCAAACGTTCTCGGATACGAAACCGACTCGATTGACAGCAACTCGCCGCCTGGAACGATCGACCTTGCACACTCCCCCTTTCCCACCGGCGCTCCACAGGTCTACGCTGACATGAGCATCTACACCGCAGCCAGCGGCGCCAACGTCTTTGCAACCGGTTCGGTGTGGTGGAGTCTCGGTCTCGACAGTTACGGGCCGAGCAAAGGCGTTGTTTCTGGTGTCCAACAAATAACTGCGAACTTCTTAGCTCTAGCGTTGCTGCCAAGTCTCTCCCCATTGTCGCTGAACCCGACGACCGTTATCGGCGGGAATCCTTCCACCGGTACGGTGACACTGAGCGGGCCAGCTCCTGCGGGTGGTGCGCAGGTCATTCTTTCCAGCAGCGACCCGTCTGTAGCTAACGTCCCACCCAGCGTGACGATTCCGGGTGGAGCCACGACTGCAACTTTCACCGTGAATACCAGCGGGGTGGCCGCATCGAACACCGTCACCATCTTCGCCTCTTATGCTGGCCAAACACAAACGGCCTCGCTCACCGTGATACCCCTAATTATCTCTTCGCTGACGCTGAACCCAACGAGTGTTACCGGGGGCAATCCCTCTTTTGCTACTGTGACGCTGAACGGACCAGCTCCTGCGGGCGGTGTACAGGTCACGCTTTCCAGCAGCGACCCGTCTGTAGCCAGCGTCCCGCCCAGCGTGCTCGTTCCGGCCGGAGCCACCAGTACAACATTCACCGTGCCGACGAATCTGGTGATCTTCTCAACTACCGTCACGATCTCGGCAACGTATAACGCCACCTCTCAAAGTGCCGATTTGACAGTTCACTCTTTGATTCCCCTCCTGTAGCTAACTAAAGACAAAGGGTAGGTAAGTCAGTTCGAATTTAAGGTCGCAGGTAAATAGAATTCGCGGGCCGGAAGACTAAGATGCAGACTGGTGTTACGGCGAGGGACTCATCCCGTCAAAGTAGTGTTCAAGGTTGGTGTATCCGTCGCCAAAGTCAAAACCATTGGGGTTGAGGGTGCTGCCCAGACCCAGGACGCCACCCCAGTAGGACTCCCAGACGTCTGGTAATCCATTGTTATTGCTGTCAACGCAGGCGGCCCCCGCCGCCAAAGTCGGCCAGCTGCCTAGATCGGCTTGGCTCTGCGGCGACGCCGAGAGGGACGAATAATCGTAAGAGCCGTAAAGAGTGGTTCCGTTGACCACGGCGCTTACGATGCGGTTGTCTATGGGGTCTCGCGCATCGACCCACTTACCCGAACAGTCCAACTCACGTGAGGCTCCGACTCCGTCGTACGGGGCGGCTCTTCCCGCATTGAGGAATATTCCAGAAGGTGAGGATATTTTTGATACCGGATCTGCGGTGATGGAAATGTAGCCCAGCGGAGTCGGAATGGGCGACGTGCTCTGGTAAACCGCGGAAAGAGGACTAGAACCTTCGCCCGCGCTTTCATTTATCGCCAACCCAGTCATTGCCCAGTTGTTTGTTCCGGTTGGATCGCTTGGACCAGCGTTGCCGATCAGATAAAAGGAAGGGGCAAACGATGTGTCGTTACCGTCGTTGGTAGTCCAAGCTTGTATTTCGTGTGAAACAAATCCTTGCGCCGATCGGTATTTGAAGTAGTTGCCAATGATATCGCGGAACCCCTTGCCGCGCATGGGGTAGTAGGTCCAACCATAAATAAAGTTATTCACCAATCTTCCGGACTTTATTGTCGTGAGCGGCATGCGATGGCTCGTGCCCGCAAATAGGTTGTGGTGAAAATCGATATCAACCTCAAGATCTTCTGCCGTTGAACCCAGGCCAGAGTAGCCGCCGACAGCAGCTCCTGTTGTTTGTCCCGCTCCAGCAAATTCCTCTCCGATAATCGAATCCGATATTGTGATTGAGCGTGGTTGATTGGTCCCGGCATTGGGGTGACCTGCTAAGCCAAAGGCATCATAATTGGACCACTCTGCATCAACATGGTCGAACATGATGTTATAGGGATTATCCGATGCCTGGTTCGCAAGTACTTCCACGCTCATACCGCAGCTCCAAGGCGCGCCGTTACAAATCTCGCCAGCATTGTGGCCGCGCCTTACGCGCAGATATTGGACTACTACGTCGTGCGTCCTGACTAAGAGGGCAGGGTTGCCGGCAGCGTTTGCTCCGCTAGGTCCACTGATCTGGATGCCGCCGCCGGGGGCCGTCTGCCCCGCGATCGTAATGAAGGGGTTGGAAACCGTGAGCGAGCTCAGCAGCGCGATAGTGCCACCTGTGCGGAAAACGCAAGTGCGTGGTCCGCTTGCGTCAATGCACGCCCGCAGCGATCCTGCTCCAGAGTCGGCCATGTTGCTGACCAGATAGACTGCGCCACCACGCCCACCCACAGAGAGTGCACCTCCTCCTTGAGCACCAGGAAACGCAAGTGTAACCGCAGGCGGGGTGCCAACACCATTCAGTGGGATAGAAGTCGGCGAATTCGTGGCACTGCTGGTGATTGTAACGCTGCCCGTGACACTCCCAATGGCTGCCGGAGCAAAGGTCACGTTCAGAGTTGTGGTTTTTCCGGGAGTCAGAATCGTTCCAGCGGATACGCCAGTGGCATTGAAGCCGCCGGAAATGCCGACATTCGAAATCGTGACATTGGAATTGCCGGAGCTCGTGAGCGTGACGGGGAGAGTGCTACTGGTACCGGTGTTTACGTTTCCAAAGCTCAAACTCGCTGGACTGGCGCTGAGCAAGTAGGTAGCTACATTCACCGTAAGCGTGGCGGCACTACTGGTGACGCTGCCTGCTGTGTTGCTGACCAGGACCGTGAACTGGGCGCCATTATCGGAGCTAGTGGTGGCCGGAGTCGTGTAGGTTGAGGAAGTCGCGCCACTGATGGCCGCGCCGTTCTTATTCCACTGGTAGCTCAACGGCGAGGTTCCGTTGGCGATGACGGAAAACGTGGCCGTCTGGCCGGCGGTGACTGTTCGGCTGACCGGCTGTGTGGTAATGGAAGGAGCTACTGGAGCGGCCGTCACGGTGAGGATAGCTGCATTGCTGGTCGCGTTACCAAAACTATTGCTGACCACAACGGTGAACTGCGCGCCGTTGT
Source organism: Acidobacteriota bacterium (assembly GCA_003223325.1). Classification (GTDB taxonomy): domain Bacteria; phylum Acidobacteriota; class Terriglobia; order Acidiferrales; family UBA7541; genus Palsa-189. The sequence continues at coordinate 13,458 of QHYS01000265.1, read as the reverse complement.
CTGCTGTAGTAGTTCCCGGAGTGGTGTAGCTCGATGAGGTTGCACCGCTGATAGCGGCCCTGTTCTTTTGCCACTGGTAGCTCAGCGGGGCGATACTTGTGGCTGTCACCGAGAACGTCGCCGATTGTCCCACAATTACAATCTGGCTGGCCGGCTGAGCGGTGATCGACGGTGGGGTATTCACTGTTAGCGTGGCCGGGTTGCTGGTGATCGCGCCGGCCGAATTCGTGATGGTGACCATGAACTGGGCGCCATTATCGGAGCTGGTGGTGGCCGGAGTCGTGTAGGTTGAGGAAGTCGCGCCACTGATGGCCGAGCTGTTCTTGTTCCACTGGTAGCTCAACGGCGAGGTTCCGCTGGCGATGACGGAAAACGTGGCCGTCTGGCCGGCGGTGACTGTTCGGCTGACCGGCTGTGTGGTAATGGAAGGAGCTACTGGAGCGGCCGTCACAGTGAGGATAGCTGCATTGCTGGTCGCGTTACCGACACTGTTGCTGACCACAACAGTGAACTCGGCGCCATTGTCGGAAACGGTCTCCGCCGGAGTGGTGTAGCTCGACGAGGTCGCGCCGCTGATGGCGGTTCCATTTTTGTTCCACTGATAACTCAACGGTGCCGTTCCGGAAGCGGTCACCGAGAAAGTGGCAGTCTGGCCCGCGGTGATGGTCTGGCCGACTGGTTGAGAGGTGAACGAGGGTCCCATGTTAGCAGCTGTAACGATAAGGGTAGCGGGGTTGCTGGTTACAGACCCAGCTTTGTCACTGACAGTTACCACGAATTGTGCACCGTTATCGGCAGCCGTTGTGGGCGGGGTCGTATAGCTCGACGATATTGCGCCGGAAATCGCTGTCCCGTTCTTCCGCCATTGGTAAAGAAGGGGAAGGGTTCCGTCTGCCGTAACGGTGAAGTTGGCAGTCTGTCCAGCCGTCACCACTTGGCCGGCCGGCTGATTTTTGATCAATGGTGCTGGATCGGCGGCAAGACTTGCCGCTCCAGAGCATCCCAACTGTACGAGCATTGCTGACAAGAATAATAAAACAATAAAGAAAACAAATGACTTACGCAGAAGTGCGCTGGATTGGCGTTGAATTGGACCTTGCTGATTCCGATATAAGGCCTGCAGCCACATGCCGACAGGCTACCAGCCGCCAACTTAGGTCACCACTGGTGAGGTGTACAGTCCACGGACAGCTATCGGGGGAACAGGTATTGCCCCAGGAACGCTCGAACATTCTGTCTCAAACTGTACTAAGGAAAATTACACATCGAGGTATGAGAAGTACCTAGGATCAACAAGTGCATCGGCCTAAACCGGTTCGCTTCGCCACTTTTTATAAGAATGACGTTGTGGAATTCGGCGCTCCGGTGTTCACACAAAATGAATGCCCTTATTGTCGTTGGCGCTCGACCTAGTTTCACGAAAGCCATCGCGGCTATACACCAGCACAATCAGAGGATTGAGCACCATCCCGGTCTCGAGAACCGATCCTGTACCTTCTTGTTCACACGGCCTGCGAGTAGTTGTGCGGCTGTCTGAGCTGCGCGACTTGACGCCCTCCCAATCTTCGTTATTGATGTCCCCTCGATCACACCGTCCCGGATACGTGCTCGCTGTGATTATTATAGATAACTACGCACGGGTGCTCCGACGCGTTGGGGCATGTCGAGGCACACGCCGAGCTGGTTCAATGGCCAGCTCCGTCTCTGTGCTTGCACCAAGCTGCGGCCTAGCAACCAGGCCGGTGAGACCTACGGCATCTGCATACTTCAAATAGGTATCGATGGATGCGACCACCACGCGTGCTTCCACCGTGATCAGGTCAATACCGACCAGGGAGATGCGCACCCAGGCGTCAATAACGATGCCCTTGTCAAGAACTCGATCAAGAACATCGATCAGGCTGGATCCACCCGATACACGTTCAACTGCCATAGCACCGTCCTCCTCTAACTAAACCCTCCGTCTAGGCTTCTCGAAACTCTTGGCCGACGAGTAACTCGCCGGGTTTGTGGGAGCACGGCGGGTAGCGGGCCTTGTAGTGTCAAACGCGGGTCGTATTTCCGCCGTTATCAACAGAACAAATCAGCAAGCGAATACCCATTTTCACGCAGGTGTGCCAGAGGCGCATACGCGAGCCAAAATGTCGACAAGGTTCGCCGTTCCAGAAACCGCCGACACTCTTACCCTAGGATCTCCCTATCTCTGTTGGGCGGGTAAGCGACATCCTGTCCCCGGGGGCGTGGATGCTAATGGTAGCGCGGGTTCCGTCAATCGCACATTTTGACACAGGGTACAGGCGTCGTCAATTCCCATTTGCCGATTCAGATCCGTACTGATAACCATTTCAACCGATTTCAGCAAGGAACACTACCGTGCTGACCGTGCTGATGCGGTCCTCTAAGCCTTCTGGCCGTGCCGGTCCCAGTGTTTCTACCCCGGCCAATTCAGGGAGGCACCGGATTGTGCAGGTCGACGAAAGCCTCATATCCTCGTATGCTGACGAAGAGACATGCCGCCCTGCAGGTTCGCTTGCAAAGGTTTGCTAGTTGCGCGTGACGTCGCCCCGCAAGAATCCGGAGTGGAAAACGGTCAGTCCTTAGAGAGGAATCGAGATGGAAAAGGTATACAGTGAGCGGATAGGCCGCCCGATCGTTCTGCGCTTAGCATATGGTCAGATGCGAGTGCTCTTGCGAGGTACACTGGTTGGTGAAGAGGCAGAATTGCTGCGCTTGCGCACCGCCGATAGGTTGGATGTGGACATCTCCAAGTCTCGGGTTTTGGCCATCGAAGAGGACACGCCCGTCCACGGCACTGCCTAGGTGGGAAAATAGGTCCATCTGTCGTAGCGGCTCGAATTGTTGACGATGAGGAGGAGGGTCGTTATTATCTTTAGGGTCGCTATTATCGTTAAAGGTGAGGAGTTGAACGTGCGCGACTGGCGCGAGCGATTCGCACCGCATAGGGAAGTACTCGTGAAATTCGAGGAACCCGTTTTGGCCCTCGACCGGACGGCCTATAGCGCCCGGGTATGTGGTGGCAGCGCGGGTGATGGCACCCAGCACTGGCATGGCTGGATGGAGTTCGCGCCGGTGCAAGGTGGACCAGTAATCCGTACTCCGCGCGAAACGACGCAGCCTGACAGAGCCAATACACTACGGTGGGCGAGGGGGATAACACCCGTGTATCTGGAAGGTGCACTTGGTCGCGCGCTCCACTGGCGTCTCGTCGAAGACCGTCCATTGTCCCCTCTCGCACGTGAGACGCCAAGCCGCCCCGCAGCCCTGCTGCCGAAGTCGGTCCGTAAGCCTGCTCGTGAACGTCACCTCGTACGGAAACGTGTAGCGGAGCCGCAGCAGCGGCGCAGGCGGCAGGTCAACGGGCCGCCGCTTACTGGGTTTGCGCGTGTGGGTGGGATGGACGATCTCAAGAGTCAGATTCGACGCATCGTCGAGATCGTGCACGTCCGGCAGGAGGAGGCGCGTCGTTATGGTGTCGTCCGAAATGGGATTCTCCTCCACGGTCCCCCTGGCTGCGGCAAGACATTCTTTGTACAGGCGATGGCCGAGGAGTTCGGCTTGCACTTGCTTCGCGTTCCGCTCGAGAGGGCCATTAGCAAATACGCGGGTGGCGCCCCCGATGCGATTGAGCGCCTCTTTCACGAAGCCCGTTCCAGAACACCTTGCCTGCTCTTCTTCGACGAGTTCGATGCGATTGCCCGCAAGCGAGATGACGCCCCGACCCTGGACACCCAGCAGATGGTTGATGCATTGCTTCAGCAATTGGACGCCCATCGAGAGAGGCCGGGGCTTTTGATCGTTGCGGCGACCAATCGGTTCGAAGACCTGGATCCCGCAGTCGTTCGCGACGGACGCTTCGATTATAAGGTCAGGATCGATAATCCTGACTTCGATGCGCGGCTTGCAATTCTGCGAACCGTGATCCGAGGACGGCCACATGTCCGCCAGCTTCGCCTCGCCGAGTTGGCCAAGGACTTGGAGGGGTTCTCCTCCGCGCGGATTCGGAGTGTTATAGACGAGGCTGCCTTGGCGGCGCTAGAAGCCGGTCACCCGATTCGCAGCGAACACCTCCGTGCGGCGTATCGGACGAACGTCACCGCGAGCCGATACGGCGGTGTAAAGCTTGGCTGGGACGATCTCATCCTGCCCGCCGACGCCAAACGGAAGCTCCAAATCATCAAGAAGGTTATTGAAAATCCTCAGGTCGTCCGTGAACTCGGCATTGCGCCTCCGTCTGGGATCCTTTTGTCCGGTCCTCCGGGTACCGGCAAGACGACTATCGCCCGCGTCTTGGCGTCGGAGACGGATGCGTCGTTCTTCGCAGTCAGCGCCGCCGACATCTTCTCCAAGTGGCTAGGCGAGTCAGAGCAACGGGTGAAGGAACTGTTCGCGCGGGCCCGCACGAGGGTGCCCGCGATCATCTTCATCGACGAAATCGACGCCGTAGCGGAGCGCCGTGGTGAAGGTGACTCGGGGGCCCTCCGCGCCCAGGATGCCGTGGTCAACATGTTTCTCGCGGAGATGGATGGTCTAGATTCGTCGACGCGCGTCTTCGTGATCGGCGCGACCAACCGGCCCGAGCTGCTCGACGAAGCCTTCCTGCGGCCGGGACGACTTGGGGAGCGTATCGAACTCCCCCTGCCGGACTTCATGGGACGTAAGGCGATGTTAGAACTCTTCTCGAAGAAGATGCGGCTGGCGCCGTCAGTGAACCTGGAACTCCTCGCGGCTCAGACGGAGGGCGCCAGTGGAGCTCTGCTCAAGGGATTGTGCACGCTCGCAGGCCGCAATGCACTTATACGTGAGCTCGACGCCTGCGGCGTCGCGCCGGAGGTCATCGAGGCTGTGCCGGCTGTCACCCAGGAGGACTTCGAAAAGGCCTACCGCGAGCTCTCGTCGCACGACGCTCGATCTCGGCAGATCGGCTTTAGCCCGCCAGAGGAGATCGCACTACCAACGAGCCCTTGAATACCGAAGTGTCCCATTCGTCCCGGGCAAAAACGACGGCCCAACGTAGACTCAATTCGCTTTCGCACATGCCAACACTCCCATCTAGTCGGAGCTGGGCTCTATTGGCCTGATTCAGAGGATCGAGGCGATCATGTCTGAGGGTACGATACCAACGATATGGAGAGGGACAGAATTGTCGTATCTCTGTTGGGCTGGGCCGGGGTGGCGCAAATTTCTGGGGCTTGTGCCCGTTAGGGCGTAAATCATTTGCTGTGTTTTTTGTATCTCATACTTTTTTAGCCTGAAATTGCTCGTCCAGGGCAGGCCGTAACAGTCGCTTTGAAAGGCTAAATGGTCATAGGTGTGGTTTTGAATTGAAAAATGCGAATTGCTGCCAAGCTCTTTCACAAGTTCGGGATAGGCCTCCGCGAACAACCCGGTTACAAACAGAGTCACCGGAGCTTGTTGCTTCGCGAGATACGCTACTAAGCCTGGACTGTACCACGCAGGCACTTCTCCTGCCTGCAGGCGGTGCCTCATCTCGGGCGTGATGTCTGCGTCAAATGTCAAATAAATCTTTCTCGGGCCTCCATGTCTTCGTTGGTCGTATTCGAACCCTGTCGCTGCCGTTAGCAGCAGCACGAGAACGGCAGCAATTGCTGTTCTGACTAGCGGATCTGTTCGCCGCTTCATCTGCCAGAATGTGCCGAATAGGAACATGATCTCATTGGCTGTCGTCCGACGCTCGCTTCGGAAGAGCTTTCCCCGCAGCTGTAAGACCTTGAGCAGTATTCCCAATTGCCACCGTTCGTTCTCTAAAACGCGGTTGCGTGTGAAACAAGTAAACGTCGAGCACTGCTTTTACTCTAGCCAGAGACTCACGGATCACGGTTCTGCCACTGAAGACATCGGGGGCATTGAAGCCGATCGCGTCCAGCCTCGAATGGTTGGCGATAAAGATGGCTCGCTGGTTCTGAAATTCCTGTGAGATGATAGTGATCTGGGTCTGGCCAAACACTTCTTTTGCGCGGACAACCGAATCGAGAGTCCTGAAACCGGCATAATCCAGATAGACCTTCTCGGCTGGCACTCCCTGACTGATCAGCCCGCTCTTAAGGTCCGCGGGCTCGTCATCACCTGGACCGTTGTCGCCGCTTGCCAGCAGATAATCCACCTTGCCCTGCCGGTATAGCTCCGCGGCTGCCTTGACCCGCCCCAGAAAAAACAGATTGAGCCGGCCATCTGCAACACGTTTGGGAGAGCCGAGAACCAGTCCAACGCGCTGGTGAGGAATCAGCGTGACATCCGAGTAAGTTTTACCTTTGGCGGCGTGGGTAATCACGATATTCGCCGCGAACGCACCGGCAACGACGATGTCCACAGCTACCAGACCAAAGTTAATTAGCTTGCGTCCACGGATATTCACCATAAGCTAGTGCTCCAGGTACGGACCACTCACAATCATGCTGATTCAAAGCGCGCCCGAAATCGCGCACCGCGCGAACAATTAGGGTACGAACACCAATTTATTATTGGCGGTGGGCTGCGCTTCCAATACCTCTTCCAGTTTCTTGTACTGCGCGCTGGCCTTGCAGTCTGTACTTAGGACCATGATGCAGCCGTGCGTGATTAAATTACCTTTCCCCAATAGAAAATCGCCAAAGCTCCTGGCACGCAACTGGGAAGCTCGCGCTACGGACTCTCGCGCGCCAGGGCGGATTGCGTTCCAGGGAAGGGATTCAGTAGCTCGCGAAGCTTATCAAAATCAAAACCTTCGGGATCTGATTTCCTACCAGCGGGCAGGGCTATCTCGGCGTGAGAGACAATTCGTCCGTCGGGAATCTCATGACTCTGACGAAGCTGATGGATAATTAGAGCGACAGCTTCGTACTGCAAATCAGAGTAAGGATCCGTGCCGTCGTTTCGATTCACGAGTTCAATTCCCACACTGAAATTATTCACATCGGACATACCATCCAGTTGCGAAATTCCCGCATGCCAAGCCCGCCGCTCCACAGGAACAGTCTGAAAGACCCGCCCGTCCTTGCCCACGATAAAATGCGTCGAAACCATCGAATTGGGATCTTGAAAAAAGTTGATGGTTGTTCCCAGTGTTCCTAGGCCACTAGCATGCAGAACCACGCAGGTAATTCTGCTGTCTGAGGGTCTAAAATCATAGTTTGGTGAATGCCTATAAGGGTAGATTATCGTCGTTGAAGCACGTTCACGGTTGACCTGATAGCAGTGCAAAACGGAACCAGCGAATAAGCTGCACACAGCCGCGGATAGCAGCACTTTGATATTCACACTTTGGGGTACGGCACCTGCTGCGCCTCGGTTGCTGCTTCGAAGTGTTTTCACTCCGAATCCGGCAGTCACTACACACGCCAGGAAAATGCTGAGGCCTATCAACACACCGATATTGCGCCAGTACCACGGAGGGAGGATTGGGCTCAGCGAGGATGCTTGGGTTTGCTGGTCCAGCCCGTTCTCTGTAGCCCTTGTCGCATCGCTAGGGAGACGAAGAAGACGATTCAAAGGAATTGCTGCCGCTCTTTCAAAATCCGCCTCCCAGTAGCGGTCTATCCATCTTATTTTTATCAGATTAAGCGCCGTGCGTTCTGACACGGCGAGCTCGTATAACGAGAGGCTGTGGGGAGGTCGCGACACAAGGCCAGCTAGCAGGGCACTCTCCGGTAGGGATAGCTCGCTAGGTGTTTTGCCAAAATAATACCTAGCTGCGGCACCAACTCCCCGCTGATTCATCCCATACTCAATACTGTTCAGGTACAACTCCAAGATTCGTTGTTTGGGTAGAAGTCGCTCAAGCTCAAAGGTGAGCGCAGCTTCCTTAAGCTTGCGGCTCAGCGTACGCTCTTTGGTCAAAAATAAATTCTTGGCCAGCTGCTGAGTTATTGTACTGCCTCCCGCAATCACGCGGGCTTCTCGCAGGTTCAGCCGAAGTGCACTATGCAGGGATCTCCATTCCAGACCGTCGTGTTCGTAGAACCCACGATCCTCACAGGCTACGATTGCCTCCTGCATTGCAGTCGAAATTTCGGGTACAAGCGCATAACCCGAGAGAAAACCAGGTGGCGTGCCGCTGCCCAGATATGGCTCGATCATCTTGTCCAAGTTGCGCCGGTAATAGATGAACCCCAGACAGGAGAGAAGCGCAATTTCAGCCAAGCAGCCAGTCAGCAGAGCCAGACTGACCTTGTGCCTAAGTGCTACCGCCATCTTTCCAAAAAATCCAGGACCATGCGATGCCCCGACCATGGACGACCCGATACCCGCTGAGGCTACTACAACCGCTAAAGTCGCTGTTCCCATGACCGAATCGCTGGTCATAAACGGGGGTCTGAGGCGAATGCTAAGTAACAATCCATACATTGAGCTAATGGAACCAGCGCACAAGGCAATGCGCGCCGCCTGTGCTTCACTGTCGGTGTCTGGCTTGGTATAAAGGAGCTTCACTACCCCAGTTACGACCGCAATCCACACTAAAAGCCCAACGACTAGGCATGTAAGTAGGCCGTGCTCGGTGGCAAGGGTCCGCCCAAACGCTTGCAAAGACCATCCTTGCGCTAATGTCAGACCGCTGCGACTCAGTCTGGCGCGGTCCCCCCACCCTAACCCCAGTCCGAGCATTGCGGCATCGGAGATACCGAGGAAGAGAGAAGGGCCGAATGTCACACCGAGTAGAATTGCGAATCCGCCCACAATTAGGAAGGCGCAAGACCGCATCAGCGCTGAACGTCCTCTGGGCTGAAACAAACTTGCGCCTCCCCCCTTCGCCAGCCAAACCGCTAGGCCTGAAACCGTTGCCACAACCAGGCTCAAAGAGAAAGCCCAAAGAAGCTTCTTGGATTGAGCAGCCCACACGCACAAGCTCATCCCCCCCGACGCGGTGGCAGCTGCATAAAATTTCCTGTTCCCATCGTGGGCTTGCTCTGTGGCACTGAAAAGGGAAGCGGTGCCGAGGGCAAAGCTAAGCACTGGGACCGCGGGGAAAATACCAATCTCTTTGGGGGCGATTCCCAAAAGATCTATTATCGTAAGCGTGAGCGTGGCCCACAAAAGAAGATCACGCCAGCGCATAGGTGTTCGCACCGCAAGCAAGCTAATGAACCCTCCAACGACCGCGATTGTTGTGGCGAGCGAGGCCGTGAAAGGATATGGATCCATATAGGAGAGAAACCAATCTTTTGAGACGCCCTCCAACCATAGGAGATAGACGACACTTAGAAGCATCAAGGTCGCGTGCAACAGGCGATCATCTGATGGAACAGTGGTGGAAGGCACTCTAAAATTGCCTAACACTTGGTGGATCCTTCGGGAGCCACTCCAGCTCGTATATTTGTTGGACGCTACACTAGCACTAACGTATTACTCGCAAGTAGTTGCTGCCATGCTCCGCTTCTAACAACTGCAGCATTTTTCCGTACTGCGCGCTCGCGGTTGGATCCTCTTTCAGAACCGTGATACACCCGTGCGTAAAGCTACCTAAGCCCAACAGAAAACCACCTCGCAACGATCCAGGCATCCAACTGGGAAGTCGAAGCCTCCATCCCGGCTTGGCCGGGATCGGCTCCAGTACGAAACGCCCTGGGTGTCCCGGACGCGCATCACGCTTCATCTTGTACTCGCCGGGCTCGACAGGACCTCTCCGCATATATTTCCTGCCCGTGCACTGCGGGTTATCCTGGCATGTACCGTAACCGGAAGCGATATTCTCGGGCCCCACAATGATCGGCGGCATCTGATGGTTCACACTTGAGCTGCACTCCAGGGTGTGAGCCGAAATACTGTACAAACACTCAGCCCCTCGAGCGGTATCGTGAGCAGCGACCGAGTCGCTTGCCAGCGAGCGGGTGAGCAGCCCCCGCAACTTCACCAGGCCACCGGGATAGTCATTACCGTCTCCAGTGGATTGGACAGGGAAGCTAAAGGGCGGCAGCCTGCTTGCCTGCGGCGTTGTTTTGGCAACGGCGGACACATTCACGGCCGACCGCTTCGATTGGTTTGGTGACGGATCCTGCCCGAACGGTGCCAGACGAGCGCCGAACCCGAAGACAACCACGGCGCAAGGCAAAAACAGCAGCAATTTATGCTTCATTAATTTATGCTTCATTGAAGATGCCCCTGGGTGAATTGTACCGTTCGAGAGCGGCTAACCGCACTTTGTGATTGCTTCGGAGCCCGCGATCGGCCCACGCGGCGACCGGCTGCGCCAAGTTGGTTTGTTCGCCTCCGTTCTTCTTGCTCTTTATCTAGTCGCGTTAAGCCGATCACGCGCAATTTGCTCAAGATGGGGATCTTATGGAGCGCAGGGATCCAGGGGCTCCGAGCTTGGCGCTCTGGGCTCTGCCCAGCTCCGCCGAAAACGGCTCCCTTTCTCGCCGCCCCTAACTGCAGCAGCCGACGTAGTACAGGGGTCCCGCACGTTGTTTGTACGACTCCGGAACCCTGTCACCGAAGGTGATAATCCCTAACAGTAAATGCTCCTTTTGTCGACAATAGTCCCTACTGCGAGGGATGCTCTATCGGATCAGAGCATAACCGCTTGTCAGTGACCCCGACGTATTGAACGTCAAACCTGTAGGAGTAATCCAGCTGAGCGTGAATGCCCCATAAGGAGCCTTCTTGATGATGAAAAAGACGTATTTAGCTCTTGTGGCAATGCCCCTAGCGACGCTCGCGTCGCAGTCGCCATCCACCTCCGCCGCCGCCTTGTTAATGCTTTCAATAAGCCTGGCCGCGGTCCCAACACATTTATCACCCTTCTCGTCATCAAAGTCCGTGGTGCCGTTAGTGTTGCCGTTGCAATCCTTAACGACCTTCACAGCCACGTGTTGCTTAACATTCAGAGGACTTTCCGCGTCACCTACTTCTTCAGCATCTTCAGGACACGTCCCCTCCTTGCCCGGAAACGGAACTGCGACAAAGTTTGAGATGCCGCCAGTTGCAAGGGAGAAGGCGCTTACAGAATTGGGGATGGGGTTGTTGTTGATCGAATTCGATTGAGCATGGACACTAGCCCGAAGTCCCGGAAGAAGGTGGAACTTCGGACTAGCTGTAAGCAGCGCCAACCCGAAAAGAACAGTGAGCGCTGCCGGGACGTACTTAAATCCAGGTTTCATATTCCCTCCTGTTCGTTCTTAGTCTTTCAGTCAGCACAACTTCTACACCAAGAGGCCAATTTGAGCTCCCTGATTACAATTCACTCTCTAGTCGAAAATGGTTCCACCTGACAATGAATCCATCCACTCGCTCCGTACACGCTTTGCGCCTCTGATTCGAGGGCTTGAGCGAAGCACACTCACTTTCCGCGTTAGCCCCCTTGGTCGCCGACCTATTCGTCAACTCCCCGAAAGAAATTGGGCTCCTAAATTACGGACAATGATCGTGGCCGTCACAACAAGCGCGGTCTTGCAGTTGTCGTCTGGCAAACATCCTGCCATCCAATCGTGGTAAGCCGATCACGCACAATTCGCACAAGATAGAAATCTCCTGAAGCGAATGCGCGGCTACTCAGAGGGGGCCCTCTGGTGGTCGCACCATGGTCTTCGCGCCAGGGCTCTCACACGGGTACCAAGTTTATCGGCATAGGATCCTCGCACTTGTCCCGGGTTGGACCGCCGTTCCTCCTGTCGAGCTGTAGCGCCGTTTACTCGTCAGCACCGCCACTGCCCAGCGTTGAAGGCTGCGTCGTTCGGTTGTCTTGGAACCATGAGGTAGGTCTGAGGGAGCCATTCTTGTTGGTAGGAGGCTCGCGAACCCTGGCTGGGTTCGTCACCGCGAGTAACATGGGAGGCGGTGGCAGGCGGCCAGCGGAAGTTCGAGTTTGTCTCAGTCAAGCCTAGCGTAAAGGGCAGCCGCACACAGACCAGCATCAATCTTAGTGATTTGGATGAGAGCACCCCCAACGGAAATCTTCTTTCGGCAGTTAAGTTTCCGCTAAGCGCATACATCGAGTTTGCATACAAACTCACACCCTACCAGACCCACTTTCTGGAATCGCAATTGCCGACTTGGGCCAAAACGCCTTTTGATATTGAGGGCAAGCGCAAGGTAGTCCAACCACAGATCAAATGCGTCTGATGATGCGATCTTTGCTTGTGGATCGTTTCCGACTGGCGGTCCATTTTGAGATGCGAGAACTCCCAATATTCGCGCTTAACCTAATCGAGCCCGGAAAGACAGGATCTCGGCTCCGGCCGCATTCTGATGATCCGCCCTGCTCTAATACGCCCATTCCGCTTGCGCCAGGTTCCGAACCGATGCCTCGAACAAAGGTCGGCGGATTCGCAACTACTTGCGGTGCGCTCCTTGGGTTCGATTTGCCGCATGACGCACCGACCCTTTTCAGATTGAGGCGCGAAATCTTACGATGCCGCAGATAGCAAGCCACGTGGCTGTAGTCGGGCACCTTGACCGCGAAGTCTTGGATAACACCGGCCTCAACGGGAGTTTCGATTTCAGTATCGTGTTCGTACCCGAGCCCAACCTTTATCGAGTGCGTAATTTCCAACCCGATCCCTCACTGCCGAAGTTCCCGGTTCCCGGAAGCACTACACCAGCAACTCGGGCTTAGACTGGACGCGGAAACCGGGCTTGTGAATGTTTTGGTGATTGACCATATCGAGGAGCCTTCCACAAACTAGGTCGCACGCGGGATTTGTCCCATTCGATGCTGTTCCTCTGGTGCGGTCGGGTGAACGGTAGATGGCGCGTTACTGAGGCGTCCAGACCACCATTTCTCGTGTCGCGACAAAGCGCCATCGACCACGCTTTCTCTGCACGACTTCACAGCCGCGACCTCGAAGCACCGGCAGCGGTTTTCCGAGGTTTTCCATTCGCATCTTTCATGCCAGTGATTGTCCAGGAGCCGTCCACGATAGCCATGTCGGAACGGAGGAAACGAACTTGCTCAATGACACCGACTTCTGTTCCGGCGCCCGACTTGAGAAGCTTAGCGAAGAAATCACGCATTTGTTGTCGCCCGTGGATAAATTGGCCGTCAATGCCTACATAATCGGCGTTCTCATCCCAGTATTGGTCGATGGCATTGCGGTCGCCATGATTTAATCGGACAGGAGCGCGACCACAAGCGAATCGAACGCCTATTCAATCCCTACACGGGCGCGGATCTGGGCGATCGTTATACGGTGATCGAGCACATCTTCGCATGGCTTACCGACTTACATAATAATCTTTTAGGTGGGAATACCGGGCGTCTGGTGAACGGCATTGCTTCCTGTCTCCTCACGCTGCTTTCCTTAACCGGAGCCATTCTCTGGTGGCCGGGGATTAAGCATTGGCGATGCAGCACCAAAATCAAGTGGGACGCACGTTTCCCGCGGTTCAATTGGGATCTACATAGTGCAATCGGGTTTTGGTGCTGGGTCTTTTTGTTCGTCTGGGGAATCTCGGGGATTTTTGTCTGCCTACGGTCCTCGGTCCTCCGATTCATCCGCGGGATCGTTT
>QHYS01000030.1 GCA_003223325.1 Acidobacteriota bacterium | reverse complement strand
AAAGTCCTTGGCAAAATGGGGTTGCAGAGCGGTGGGTGGAGAGTTGTCGGCGTGATCTGCTGGACCACGTCATTGCCGCCAGTGAACGCCACTTGAAGCGGCTGTTATCCGATTATGTCCGCTACTACCATGAGGACCGAACTCACCTTGGCCTGAACAAAGGAACGCCAGCAGGCAGAGGTCGGTCAACGGATCGGGGGGGCGTCGTTTCTCGAGCGCGACTGGGCGGCTTGCATCACCGTTACGATCGAGCTGCGTAATAATAGAGGACGAACACACCGGCGAACAGATAGGTCGATCGCAAGGTTGGTCGCAATCCAGGCGCCGGCTCAGAGCTCCCCCAGCTTTCGAGCACACCTATTGTCATGTAGTTCTGAACTACAGCCCTTGCCGTGAGCTACACGGCTTTTCATGCGGATGGAGCTTTGGCGAGGGACAACACTTAGGCAAGAAGTTGCTCGTAGCCAACACCTGTTCGGGGGTGGAATTTCCGGTCGCTGTGAAGGGATTGTTCCGACCGCACTACGTTACTTGGTCGGAGCAGGAGAGGATCGAATCTCACGGCCCCGAATATCTGCGCAATGTCGTGCGGATCATTACAGAAACAGGTTTGCGAGTCTATAAGGAACTGGCTCCGATGAGAAAGGACCAAGTGGACCTTTCAAACGCGGTTGTCTGGATCCCAGACTCAAAAACTCCGAACGGTACCGCCGAAGTTCCCCTGACTCCATTGGCGCTTGAAGCCTTTCGGCGGCAGGTGGCACTGGCACGGGAGAGTCCATTTCTGTTCCCGAGTGATCGGAATGGGAGCGGGCACCAAACCACTTTCAAGACGGTTTGGACCAAAACGCTTCGGCGGGCAAAGATCAGCTATTTCCGAATCTACGACCTTCGGTCCACTTACGCTACGCGGTTGAGTGCTGGAGGAGTGGCGGATGAATGGGTGACTCAAATGCTACGCCAGGGAGACGCGCAAGTCATGAAGAAGTACTCTCAGATGAAACTGCAGATGAAGCGTGAGGCCCTGGAGAAACTTAACCGCCGAGCCGGGGAAATGGCACCGGTGGCAGCAGAACCAATGTGCACGGTCACAATTCAATGAATGCACGGCGCAAATAAATGCACGGTAAGTGCACGGTTGAGCCCGAAAACGATGAATAGATGCAGGCAGGAAAACGAAAAGTCCTTTAGAATGAGTAGCGCTCCCAGTGTGGGCGTGTAGCTCAGTTGGCAGAGCACCTGCTTTGCAAGCAGGGGGTCGGGGGTTCGAGTCCCCCCACGTCCACCAAATCTTACTTCACTCGCTTGTGCAACTTACGCTGCGATTTCAGGTTCTGATTTTGTCCGGATTTGTCTGGAGCAGTTTGGAGCAACAATGACCTTCCGCAAGTCGAAAGGCATCGCCAGGCTGCTGCCCACGTGCTGGGGCACTTGCGCGAGAGGTTCACCGATTCGCGCGGTCCCCACTGAGATAGTTCTCATCGGAAGCGATTGATTTTGCACGCTATCTGCTAAAGGATCATTTTCCCTGGTTTCCTCGACTTCTGCGGATCACACGCCTGTCTGCTGATCGCGTTCTTGTCCAAATGGCGATACCACCTGCTACTGAAGCAGGAGGTCGCCAGAAACAACACAACAATGCCAGCGGGTCCACTCTGGCCTCCGTCAAAGCCGGGACCGAACTGCTCCTCCACGACTCCCTCGAGAAAACAGGCATATGAACTAGGTGATCAGAAAAAGGCCGAGCAATTTGCTGGCGAGAAAGTGACGCACGCTATGCCTGTAAACTTCTGAAAGTGAAGCGCCGGTACGACTCGTTTCTACTTTGCCAGAATGAGGTCTTTTTGTAAAACTTCTGCTAGCTTTATCCGGCCTAGCAGACCCTATTCTTCGGACTGCCTACGGGAGCATCCAGGCAATGTTCCGTGCCGGCACGAACCCGACCGGGATACGAGCAATTTCTTTCATGGACTTGATGTCGACAACCGAGACGTTGTTCGACTGTTCATTTGCCACGTAGGCAGTCTTGTTATCAGGTGTGATTGTCAGCCAGCTTGCACCTACTCCGCTAAGCGCGGCACTTCCTAGCAGTTTCAAATCCGGCAGCGAATATGCGTAAAGGGCGCTGTTTAGCCTGCTGTTAACCAAAAGCGTTTTTTGATCCGAAGTGACGGCAATGCCGTGAGACGGGGAGGGTGGTCCAGAGGGGTTCTGTTTTTCGAGAGGTATTTCCGGATTGTTAACCCGTTTGATTTCCCGGCGCGTCGCAAAATCCACGACCACGAATCCATTGAGACTTCCATTCTGAGCAAGTATCCACTTCGTAGAACCGTCGGGATTCGTGTAGATCGCCATTGGGGACGGGGACGGTGACATCGAAAGCGTCCAAGCGACTTCGTTGGTCCCGGTGTCAATCACGCTCATCATGTTCACCGGCGGTTCGATGTCTCGCGCCGCCCCGCCTACCACGTATTTGCCGTCCGGGGTGACATACAGGTCGTGTATGCCGCCCTTGAGCGGGATCGTCTTGACATCCTGAAGCGTACCGGTGTCAATCACATCGATGGCGCCGTTGTTGCGAGCCAAGACCTGCGGAAAATGCGATAGGTCGTCCCAGGAAGGTCTTAGCGCCACATAGAGCCGTCTCTCATCAGGGGTCAATGCGATAAGGTTCGGCACACCTCCGCTCAGAGGAATTCGTTTGATCACTTCTAGAGTTTTGCCGTCAACGACATCGAGAGTCTTCTGCGCCTCTTCGCTAACGTAGATTCGGCTGCCGTCCCGGGATGCCGCAATCCCATGAGGCGCTTCGATACCCTTGATCTCCCCCACCACCGCATGCGTAGCGGGATCGATGATGTTGATGTTATCCCCAGCGGAGTTCGTTTGGACAATCCGCAGCCTCGGTTTAGGCGCGGCCACGGTAAAGTACGCCGCGCACAGGAGAATACCGCACAAAAAAATCATGCACCCGCGAAACGTCTGTTTGTTCGACATCTCCGCACTTCCTCCTTTTGCGAATCGAGCAATTCGTCGGGAAACAAAATTTAGTTACTTCTCTTTTGCCCCAAACACCCATGCTTTCAATATCAGCCATTCCGGATTGTCCTGCGATTCAAAATGCTTGCCTCCTCCATGAGTAGGGTCGCCGCCGGCCTGTTGGGCGAGAGGATGCCTGAGCAGAGCGCTTTTCTCCAGGTTGTCGAAGTCAACTGCCTTCTGGACCAATTCGAAGTTCCGACGCGACTGTGCTTCATTCCAGGTCGTTCCCCCGGGTGGGAGAGGCACTAAGTGGAACGCCACGTGGTTGGCCGTATGGCAGACAACGCATCGAGCGTGACCGGGACGCTTGTTGAGGAAAACAGGCTCCACCTCGGTTTTGAAAAATTTGTAATCGAGCAATAGCGGTTTGGCAGAAGAAGAAGCCGGCTTCTGAGCCCTCGACGACACGGCCCCTGCTAAGAATAGACATGACGCGACAAGCATGCAAGACAGCCCTTTTGCATTCATTTTTGGATCCTCCTTACGAGAGATTCCAAACTTTCGATTACCAAATGAACTTCAGGGCGAAACGGAGCCGGGAGTTTCAGCGTCTACATCATTTCGTTTATTCAGTCTTTCTCTGACAATACTGATGTCTACATCCAAGCTCAGATAGATAAGTCTCACAGTGACTCCCTAACGTTAAGGAGCTCATCGCCTCCCCCCTGCCAGAATAAAACGGACGGAAAATAGCACTATTGGGATGCGTGTACCCCGGTCTGGAAGAAAAGTCAACGAATTTTCCGACATTAACCTACCCGCATGGCCCTACCAGCGCGGCCAAGTCCTGGAGTCAGCTATCGACACGTGCTGAAAACACCGTTCACTCCCGAGGGCTGTTCCTCGACTCTTCATTCGTCCGACGAAGCCCTACGAGTTTTGCGCGGGTTTCCCAATGCGTCGCATGCGGTCGGCGCTTCCCTCTGCGAATATCCGCAGCATAGGACCAGGAGACACCGAGCGCAGTAGCGATTGCCGACATCGAAACGTTCGAGAGTCGAGGCTGAATTTCCTGAGCATAAATTTGCGGGGTGAGTCTGCTAGCTGGGGTGGCTCGCACGTATGGGTTTGGCGATCGCTGTGCGCCGCTACGAAAAGCGCAAGAGCAAGAGTTCCTGTTATCGGAACCTGGCCAGACCCAAAACGCAGTTGCCGAGAACACCCCGTTTATCGGGAGTTGGATTATCCCGTGATACCATGCCGCCCAAATGGAGCTATCTAGATTTGCAGTAGTAATCTCCGCTATCGCGGGTCTTGCCGCCCTATTGCTTTTCACGCCCTATGAAGCTTACCTCGAAGGCATTTTGGCGCTCGGCATCGTCACTGGTGCAGTGGTAGGGTTTTTGATGCATCCTCGCCGGGAAGTCTTCTACGTCCGGACTACCGTGCGACGATTGACCCAGACCGAAACGAAGCCTTAGAACATGACTTTTTGGCCGTGCGGGCTGACCTTGTACGACTGTGGCTGTTGTTTGTGCCTACGTTTCTGGCTGCGTCTATTCTCATGTTTTTCGCAGCCGGTGGTCCCACAAAGTTCAGTTATTTGAATTGGGTTTTTTCATCACGATATTCATACCTCGTGTTTGCGTTCTGCCAGTATCCGCCGCTTCTCGTTCTTGTTTTGCTGTCGGCCTGGATTGATGAGAGGAGAGTCATGAGAAATGCCGACGCGTGCGGTGCCACATCTTTCTCCGTCTTTCGCGCTCGAGCTGAGTGGGTTGGACGAGTGTCTTACGCGTTTAGGGGGAAACACGGCGAGTATTATGGTGGAGACTGTTCGTACTTCGGGTTCCCTCATCCCCGTGAACTGGCGTCGGTTGTATTTCACAATGTCCGAAAACCGGAATTGAACAAAATCGCAATGGGTTTTCTATTCCATCGTTTCATCATCTTGGGGCGTGGCGTAACCGACTTAGACAAACAAACGGCGGCGGCTCAGGCTGCCTTGGTGGGAACCACACCCGCGGCTTGAATCCCATTTGTCGCCAAGTTGGAAGCTATGTCTTCGGGTATCGTTTTCATCACGGCCGTTTAGGTCCTGATAAGTCTGTTTCCGGAAACTGGCTTTCGGGGCCACTTCACAGGAGCCTTCGGTTGTGGTCCTCCTTGGCCCGTTGTATCGTTCCGACCAAGTAATTTCGGACAGTCTAAAAGGTACAACGGATGACTCCCGACAAGTCCAGGCGCTCAAGCCAAGGTCAGTTTGGGTCCCCTTGGAGGCTGGGCGGATTGACTCCTTTTCTTCTCGCTCGCAGGATTGTCGGCGAGGTTCGCTCGAATAACTTTTTGGGGCGCGCATCTGAACTGGCATTTGATTTTCTATTCGCCCTCTTTCCGTTGATTTTGTTCATGGTGACCTTGTTTGGTTTGTTTGCTTCACGCAGTGCGGAACTCCAAAATGATTTCTTATCCTACTTCGCCGACTTCCTTCCGCCTTTGGCCTTTCAGCTCCTGAGAAAAACAACCATTGAATTAGCGGCGAATGCCAGCGACGGAATGCTGACGTTTGCGATCGTGACTGCGCTCTGGTTTGCCTCCAGCGGAGTGAATTCGATGATTTCCGCTCTGAATCTTGCATATCATATCCAAGAGGCCCGTTCCTGGCTGAAGGTTCGCTTAGTCGCACTTGGATTAACGTTTTCAATCTCGATTCTGCTCCTCGCTGCCCTCTTTGCGGTGCTCGCGGGTAGCCACTTTGTTGATTGGGTAGGCATGAAAATGCGATTGCAGCCATTCGTCGTCTCTATATGGAAGAGTCTGCAGTGGCCTGCTGCTGTCTTCTTTGTGTTTGCGTCTTATTCACTGATTTATTTTTTCGGTCCAGATCTCCACGAGCGTCGCTGGTTCTGGATCACACCCGGCTCGGCATTTGGCGCATCAGTTTGGCTGGTCGCATCGGTGGGATTCAGAGTTTATCTCCATTTCTTTGATAGCTATAGCGCCTTGTACGGATCGCTAGGGGCGGTGATGATTCTTTTGGCTTGGCTGTACCTAACTGGATTGGCATTTCTGGTTGGCGGGGAGATCAATGCCGAGATTGACCGCGTGGCTGCGAACGAGTTCAATGGTGCCCGACTAGCCTCAAGCAGCGGATCACGGCAGGCGCATTAGGGAAGCACTTTACTCTAGGTTGTGGGCGCGGAGACCGGTGGATTTCGCAGTTCTGCAGCCAAACGCTTGGCATTTCTGAACAAGTACCAGTTGATGAGTAGGCCAAGCACCGATACAACAGCTAAATAAGTGTTGCCGAACGTAACGCCTAACTAACCCAACTTCCACGGCAATCGAGGTGATTTCCTGCAAAAAACCAGGATCGTCTCGAAGAAGTGGTTTGTTTTCACAGCGCATTGCATAAATTGGTCAAAATAGTGACTAAAGTGACTGTGATTTCTCTTGACATTGACAGG
>QHYS01000264.1 GCA_003223325.1 Acidobacteriota bacterium | reverse complement strand
AGTCAGTCCGCCATAGGCAGGATAGCTCGACGCTCGCTTCTCTATATTGGGTTAGCGGTGGCGGCCCTTGCGGTCATCGGTTTGCTCGTTGCCATTAGCGTGCAGACAGGCACGGCTTTTACCGGCGGATGGATTGGTCTCGTCGTTTACACGTCGGGCCTGTTCTGGGTGACAATCAGGCAGTCGAGGGAACACTGGCGCCGTCCAGGCTTCTGGATGGCGATCGCTGGTCTGCTGGTCATCCACTTGTTGGCATTCGTCGCTATTCTGCGCGCTTACCCCCGATGGCGCATGATTTGGTTCATGCCTGTCGTGATAGCTGAGGGCGGGTTGTTCGGGGCCATTGTATATCTGTTGTTCGCGGACCGGAAACGTCAATAGCCGCAAACAACGATAACTTGTTCAGCTACCTCCTCAAAAAGCCTTGGGTTGTTAGCTGGATCTTGCCCTTAGTTGGACCTGTGCCTGGAGTCGTAGGCGTGGGACCCGCTGGCGGAGTAGCGTGTCCTTTCGGTAAGGCTGCATAGGGCCATCACGAAGCTTTTGAGAGGTTTCTTTCCAGCGTCTGGCGGTAGGTCCATGGCATCCAGTCCGCAGGTTTGGCAGTAAGGTCGTCAGCGTTTCGCTGCAGCTCAGTGAGATATTCGAAGGGGATTCACATCGTTGAGCTCGCAGGTGTGAATCAGGGTCATGTAGAGATCACCGACATCAGCGCCATTGAGGGTTTTATAAAATAACGAATTCTTTCGATGCAAAATCGCCTTCTTCAGGGCGCGTTCAACAAGATTGTTGTCGAGCGGAGCGCCTGGTTCGCGCAGAAATAAGGTCAGGGCTTGCCAGTGCCGTAGCATGTAACCGATAGCTTTGCCTAAGCCAGAGTTCGGCTCTACTTTGCGCTCATTCAGCTGCGCCTCGAACCATTGCTGCAAATCGTTCATCACCGGCTTGCTGGTTTGCTGGTGGAAATGCAACCGTTCTGCGCGCGAGAGCCAGACGCTCGCGTGCCAGTCTGTCCTGTTGGTATACCGCGCCTAACGCCTCCAGCACATGCCGACACTGTTCCGGAAAGTTAGGAGTTATCTGAACAAATTGCCGCCTTCCATGCGCGAGGCAATAGGCAACCAACAACTTGATGGGTTTGGGTGACATTTCGCGACAGTGCATCCGACATCTGAATCGGCATGGGTAGCTCGGCCGCTCGTCGCTTCAGTACATCGGCCAAGTTCTCTCCCGCATGTTGTCGCCCCGTGAAGAACAGAGCGATCCTGCGTCCTTCAGCGGTCGAGACCACGCCGGAGGTAAAGATGCCGGTGCGTTCGCCTGACCTCCTCGGCGATGGCTCGTCGCAACGCCAATACCCTCATGCTGGTATCGTCGTTATGCAGAACTTCGTGTCCTTTCGGTAAGGCTGTGTGCTTTCGGCAAGCGTGCATGACTTGAGCGGATCTTTCTGAAGACCCTTTTTCTGGATGTGTTTTTGTTTTTCGAAGCCGCCGGGGAACCGCCATTCGCCTGCTTACCTATGACGGGCAAGGCTACTGGCTGTTGCAGAAGTAGCTGGCTTCACACTACACCTCTTTCGATTGGATCCGAAGGTCTTGATTCTTTCCTTGTTTTGAAGGCCGCTGCTCGATCTGAGAGCCGGTCCCATCGACTGCAGTGCTTGGCCGGTGGAGATCATCTTTTTCCCGGAGGCCTGCGGATGAAGTTTTCAGGGTGAGCCTGCGGAAAGCAGTTGGCCCGATGTTGGCCCGAACAGATGGAGTGTGGACTAGTGGGTCATCAAACTAAAGCCTTTAGATGGTTAAAGGAAAAGGTCTGCAAAACCTTTATACGTCGGTTCGATTCCGACCCGCGCCTCCAGCCTTTTTCCCGCATCTGGGCCTAGCCTCTGACCACGCGCTACATTCGACTTTTTGCCGGTTTACGGATCGATAAGTTGGGTGAGCAGAGGTATGCCACCACGAGCGCGCCCAGCTGGAACGATGCCAGGATTATTCGGTCAGTAGTGTCTTGCACCGCAGGGC
>QHYS01000263.1:526-5373 GCA_003223325.1 Acidobacteriota bacterium | reverse complement strand
GAAGCAAACAAGGGAATGGCGCAACCTTCCACAGCGAGCCTGTAGACTCTATCCCCCAAAAACCAGCAGTCAAGAATTTTTATGCTGTATGGCCAAGGTTCGCCGCCATCAATCTCTGGCGGTCCAGCACCAATTGGACCACCACACTGGACCAGTCTTATTCCGCCGCTGACAAGGTTTAACGCTACGAGCGAATCGGACTGCCCAATCTTTGACCCGATCCCAGGGGCCGGCTGACTTTAAGACCTTTTCAGAGAATTTTTCGAGAAATTGAGTGTAATCAGCATAGCTGCTGACATTAATCGCAACTGTCCGAATATGCTGTTTTTTAAGCTTGACCACGGCCACTGAAACAAGGGTGCTTTTTCCGAATCGACGTGGTGACAAGAGGAAAACCTTTTGCCCGTCGGCAAGATCTCGAACAAGGTCTTCAAGGTCGTTCTCGCGATCCACAAAATGACGTTGGTCAATGATTTCGCCAAAGACAAATGGGTTATCAACACGGCTCTTCATACGCCTTTAAGCGTAACGCTAAATGGCGTATACACAAGGTCGACTCCGAAAGGGCGACAGCGGCAGCTGCTCCTCCATCGATAGATCTCTAGGTTCGCGGTCCCAACGCCTGATGTATATTGCTTGAACGGCTTACCGTACCCCGGGCCCGCGCGCCTCTAGCCACAAGGGCGACACTGCAAAATCCGCTTCCGCCTGCATGGGGCGTCCGCTTAGCAAGAACGCGAGGGGGCAAAAGGGGGCAGATAATCCAGTGTCCGGTTCGCGGATCTTTCTTCGGCGGCGCGGGTGACAACCGGGTTGGTGAAAAGGATGGACTCACGTATGGGGAACCCAACAACTAACGGATCCCTGTTGGGAGGTCGTACATCGGTAGTACAGCAGACAAGTGATCTGATCAGTGGGCAGCCTTCGCTTTTGCTTTGGGTTTTTCGTCGGTTCCCGTTACGATAGTTAAATCCTCAATCTGCCTCGAATAGGCAGGGGATCGCATCATCCGCTTAGCACGGTCGGCAGCTTCTTGAGCTTCTCTTTCGGTTGCGAACCCACGCCACATCGCCACCAATCGATTTTCCTCTCCCCGAAGTTCGTACCACCATGCCATTTGAACTAAGTTCTCCTGTCCATTTGCTCCAATCGCTTTAACGATTTCTTAGCTTAGTTACGCTCGGAAGGGGTGCGGGCATTCAACGGGCATCGCAAGTAAGCGCGACTCATTAGCCATGCGCAGCCCTAGAGTCTGTCGGTTGTGGCTCGGCGGGCTTTTATTGGGCCATCTCGTGGGATTCCAGCAAGGCGACTCAGCGTAGGGATCAATTCAGTGCCAGCGGCGGATTTAGAGACAAAGCCATGAGCATAAGGACGCAGACTTGCAATAAGCGCGGGTTCTTCGTGGATGGTGAAGAAGAGAATTTTCGCCTGAGGGAAGATATGTCGTATCTCAAGAGCGGCGCTCATGCCGTTCATCACTGGCATATGGATGTCGAGGAGGATGATGTCGGGCTTCAGTTGGATGACTTGTTCGATGGCTTCCTTTCCGTCTCTGGCCTCGCCACAGACCTGGAAGCCATGCCAATCCAAAAGCGAGCGGATGGTGGTTCGCGCCGCTAAATGATCATCCACGATAAGGATTGTTGCTGGCAATTTGGCCCCGACAAAATACTTGCCAGCCCACGTGGAAAGGGAAGCTCCCGTGGAGGGCAATCGTATTCTCGGATGACGGGCGTGTCTGTACAATACCGGGAATACCTGAATAACTGTATGGACGCAACTGGGGAAGGGCAGACGCAATCGGGGCCGCAGCGTCACCTGACAAAATCCTGATCTGCCATAAGCCGATCCGCACAATTCCCGCAGATCAACGAGGTCTTGGCTACTAAGGGCTGTGATACGCAAAAATTCCGTACGTGAGGAATCTGACGCAGCGTTCTCCAACCCCTCAACTTCTATAGATCGTTGTCTGCAAGAAACCGGCCGTAATCGTGGGACTCCAGCCAATGGTAGAGATGAACTTGGTACAGGTACGAACCCACGGTCTTCACCCAGCTCATGCGTCTCGCTGCAAACGAACGGCACCTGCAGTCCCGCAAGCACGGCGACCAAAAATTGCGTCCGGTTGGGATCAACGCTCGCGTGCGAATAGGGAGACTTTACCCGGCTCGGTGTGCTTGTGATCACCAACAGGCGATGCGGATAACGAGCCATGAGCCGGATACGGTTGATGAAGGCTTTGCGGTACCCGTACACGAATGAACCAATGAGATCTTCCGCTCCACCACATGGACATCTTCCAAGCCAGTCTCCCAGCTGTCATGGGCAGTGAAAGAGTGGAAATTCAGCTGGATGGGCGCGCGGCGGAGCAAAGTCTCTGCTGTTGTCCAGAAACTGATACCTAACACTGAAAAATCTGCTTATTGATTGACCCTATGATAAGGACCGTCCTTGGCTGCGAACTGCGACTGGTTTGGTGATCTGCGTGTTCGGGTCGTGGCGCCCGGTTAGAGCGACGGCATCACCTTAAAAGTAAAGCGGAGCGCCGGGATCTTGTTGCCTGGATGATCATCGGCATAAGTCAACTGCGGCAGTCGATAAAGCTGCTGCGGTTCTTTCGGGGGGCCTTCGTAGATTCCGGGATAAAAGTCGATCAGGTGCTCGCCAGGTTCGCCAGTTGCCGTGAAGTGGATGACGACGTCGCCTTGGCTGTTAAAGCCGCAGGCATAGCCCATGTAGGCATCGTCATAGGTCGCCACGTAGATGTTGTCGTACTCGGTCCAGCCGACACCGTTCAGATGAATCGTCACAGGCGTCCCCGCCGGCCCGGACGCGGGTGTGATGCTGACGATACTGGTTTCGATGACGAAGAAGGCACGCCCAAGCAAGTCATCGCCGCGCCGCAAGGCCAGCCCGTGCAGCCCCCCGAGGTCTTGTGGAATTGTTACCGGCCAGTCGATTCGTCCGTCGCTCGCCACTTTGACTTGCGCGATGACGTTCTCTTGAGGGGCGAACCCGGAAACGGCGACACGGCTGCCCGCTGAAGTTTCCCAGATGAGCCGCAGTGAGGTATCCGGCGGGAAGCCTTCGCCGCGCAGCCTTGTGCGCGTTCCCACGACACCCTGCGTTGGGCTGAGCGTAATCTTCGCATTTGCCAGCTCCAATTCAGTCTTCGGGATCACCTGCGGCTGGTAGGGCTCAGCGTACGCTTCTCGCGCGGTTCCGCCGGGCGTGGTGTGGAACCTGAACTGAGGCCTTGGCAATTCAGCGTTGGGCGCTTGCTCGTAATTTAGGTAACTCTGTCCCTGATAGCCTGTATACAACTTGATGATGTGATCCCCTACGGGGCCAGTCGCACGAAACCTCGCCACGGCCGATCCGCGGGTAGTTACGGCGGACACCCACCCGGTTGCGTGATTATCCCAGTTGACCACCCAGGTGCTTTCCATAGTTCGCCAGCCGAGGCCTTTGACCTTCAGCTCGATCAGCGTCCCGATCGGTCCTGACTTTGGGGAGAGCTCAAACGTCTGGGTGACGTTGATGCCGTTTTGGGCAACCGCTTTGCCGTCGATCAAAGCAATAATCTCGTGCACGCCGCCGTAATCCTCTGGGATCGCAAAGCGCGCGTCTAACCTTCCACTCGCATCGACAGGGAACTGGCCGAGCGTGTTGGTCGTTTCCGAATATTTCTTGCCGCCGAAGTGGTAGTAGTCGTCGATGACCCAGCCGCCCGTCACTGTGCCCCATGCGAGGTCCACTGTTTTGCCAGGAGGTAAGCCGGCGGCGCTTGCACGCACAGTGGCGCCGACCACAGCTGGTTTCTCGTAGGCGAGGTCGAGCGATCTAAACGTCGTTTCGCTGGAAGGAGCGGCAGAAGCAGAATTGGACAGAGCCGCTGATTGCGATCGCGAGCAGCTAGAAAAGACGGCAACAAACGCTATCAGGATCCAGGCGGAAGACTGGCAGAGACGTCTCATGATTCCGGAGACCGCACGGGCCGGGCAGTCTACTCAACGATTGTGATCTGCGAAGCTGCGACCTCGAAAGGCTTGAACTCGCCGGTTCGGCCCTGTGGGTCCTTGCCAGTCACTGTATAGCGCACGATCCCGGTCGGCGCATCATCGGGAACTATCCACTTGGCCACAAAGAAGTCCCGTTCCGGCTGTTTTTCGGTCTGGCGATCGCGCATCGGAAGATCGAGTGCCTTGCCACCATAGGTTAGGTGAACCACGAGTTGTGTGGCCCGATCCCGCTTGCCCGTCGCCGGATTTATGGCGGTCATGCGGAACCCCACCGGCTCGCCCCTCTTAAAATGATTATTCAGTATGCAGTTTCGGGGATTGCCAGGGGGGTAGAAGTACACCACGTCACCGTATACGACCAAGTGATCGGCGCTGGATGGCGTTTGCCCGACGAGAGGCCAAGTTGCTGCGACCGCCAACACAGCAATGAAGGCGAGAAGCGCGAGATACTTGTAAGACCTTCTCATGATTGCAGACGTTACTTGAAATCGGGTGCTTCTGTCCAGTGGGACTTGCGAATCCGCGACTTCACATTCGGGCCAACGACAGGTTGCCGATTTCAGTGGCCAATTTGCTGAATAACTATTGCGGCCGGTGAAACAAGGCCAAAAGTTCAAAGGTTTGAGACTCCCCACGCCTAAAGGCGGGGGATTCTTTGGAGTTACTAAGCAGCATGGCTGCTCGTCTCCAACGATGTTTCCTGCTTCACGGGCGCACGCCTAGGCTCTCGCTTAGGTCTTACTGGGCCTCCACAGGCGGCTACCGAGCGTCCCTCGGCTAAGATTCTCAAACCCTCTACGAAAATGTTTACGATGGCATTTT
>QHYS01000263.1:0-426 GCA_003223325.1 Acidobacteriota bacterium | reverse complement strand
TTCCGTACCACTTGCATTTGTATTCCAACATGCGGAGGAAGTCGCCAAAACCCGCATCCGAAATGGCACGAGCTAGACGGCGATTCTTTAGCATGTTCTTGGTGCGCAGCGTCTCAACCAATATCACTTGGTTCTCGTGAACCAGTTGAGTGCTCCATTTCTGAAGAAAATCTGTGCGAATATCTGATACCCGTTGATAAATCTTAGCTACTTGGATTCTAGCTTTCTCTCGATTCTTGGAGCCTTTCTCGCAACCACTTAAATGCTTCTGTGCTGTGCGCAGCCGTGATAATGCTGCCAGCAGAGGACGAGGCAGTTCCACCTGTGACCACCTTCTACCATTGAAAAAATGGAACGCCTGGGTGTTGAGGTCCACCGACAACACCTGGTTTTGTGCGCCGCCCACAACACCCAAGGGCTGCTGCT
>QHYS01000029.1:6673-7440 GCA_003223325.1 Acidobacteriota bacterium | reverse complement strand
TGGCTCGACCGGTTCGCTCTCCAAAGCTAGAACACCAAAGACGCACTCGTGAACTCTGCGGAGAGGTTCTTTGTGTACGCGCTTCCAGTCCCAACGGGAATCCTCGGCCCGCGGTCGACAAGATCACCGACGAAGATTGCTTTTTCGTCCATCTGGCGGAGTGGCGTTTGGTCCGTCGGAAGCGTACAGAAAGCCACAGGACAATGGCCAATACGACGGCAACAACAATCCACGGCCCTGCCTTCATGATTGTTGACCTTAGTCCTAAGCCAGTCCGGCTTGAGTCGCCGCATACTTTACGCTGAATTGCCCACACGTTCCAGATAGTTGTTAAACAGGGCCATAGCGCGTATTGACCACCGGTCAACTTGCGCTATTGATATTTCAACAGCAACACTAGATCGTCGGAAGATTTGCGCTGCGGCGGAACGCACTCTTCAGAAGGCGAACGCCTAGCAGGATAACAATTGCCGCACCCGCCAAGACTACGCACACGAGGAAGAAACTCATAACGGCAGCGCCTTCCGAATGAAGGTCAGCGGTCAATTCGGCCTTGAAGCGGAACGTTGAGCCAATAGCGGCGACTGCACCCATGACGTAGATCATGCCACTAACGAATGCGACCACCCTTTGCGCGTTGTTGGTTGGCACCCAATCCTTCGATAAGATACCGCGCCACGGCCTGCGGGAACGAAAAAGGTTTGGAGGAGGCTCCTGAATATGACGCATCATCCCGGACAGTGTAGCCCAAGGGGACGTTGTTCGCA
>QHYS01000029.1:4615-6549 GCA_003223325.1 Acidobacteriota bacterium | reverse complement strand
GGTGCAAATTACGCACTGGAAGGCGCAGAGTTGCAGCGGCTGATCTACGCATTCGGACGATTGCTCCGCCAATAACAATCGCGAATGGATCAGCGCATGACCATAGCATCCACGTAACATCCATAGGCCGATGCGTGGCTACCCATACGAAAGCAGCGCCAATCAACGCGCAAAGGACC
Organism: Acidobacteriota bacterium; assembly: GCA_003223325.1. Taxonomy (GTDB): domain Bacteria; phylum Acidobacteriota; class Terriglobia; order Acidiferrales; family UBA7541; genus Palsa-189. The sequence continues at coordinate 6,370 of QHYS01000029.1, read as the reverse complement.
AGAGCTAGCGTCATCGTGGCAATCATCTCCCTGCCCTTTGCCGCCAACGCGACGACATATCCAACGAACATCGCCCCGATGAGGTGTTCAATCGACATTCCGTTTAGCATCCAGATGTAAGCCTTGAAGTGGGTCGACCAGAACGCAAGGTATCTATCCGTAACCGCCGACAATATCTTTTCGGGCAGTCTAGAGACGAACCGAAGCAGTAAAAAGCCTCCGATTACGGCGGCGGCAGTGGACCACGGAGCACCACGGAACGTCGGGCGAACGCGACTCCTGATTTCAAGGCTAGGTTGGAATATTCCTCAAGCAAATCCCCTAGAATCGATTCTTCTTCGGCAGAGGCGAACAGCTTTACGAGCCAGATGGCAATGCGCGCAGGCCGAACGAAATCTGCTTGGGATGTCATGAGTAGCTCCGGATGAGGTCGAGGCCTTGGGTCATGCTCACGAGTGCGCGTTGTGTTCGGTTCACCGCCGCCACTCCCTTGGCTGTGACGCGAAAAAAGCGTTTCGAACGTCCGCCACGCTCTGGCGTGGGATCGCCCAGATGGGACTTGACGTACCCTTTTGACTCCAGACGATCGATGGTGGCATAAACGGCACCGATTGACACCTCACGTTTCGTGCGTATTTCGATTTCCTGCCTCACAGTGACCCCATAGGCTCGATCTTCCAGCCGCAAAAGCGCCAGAACAATGATGTGCTCGAACTCACCGAGGTAATCGCGACTGGACATTACCTATACAATATAGAATAAATCTTTGTCCGTCAAACGAACCCACAACTGTCGCTGACAGGCGATTTCGCGTTTTGACCGCTGGTCACTGAGTGATAATCGCGATATTTCAACAGTTGCACCACTACTCGTTCTTAAGCGGTTCAAGTTGCAATTCCAATGTCAATCGAGTTCCCGAACGCATCTGGATGGGCCTTCCCGTTCCAACGCTCTCCTCCCACTCGTGAAACCCATCGGAGGTCACGTGCAACAGAAGGTGCTTATCGGGAGGAATCAATACGACTTGGTTTGAATAACAGCTCATTGTGAAAACCGGCGACACCGGATTTTCCGTTGACATCAACGCAATTCGCATGGCGGAAATGCCAGCGCCCGTTCTCCGATTGGTTAGATGGACATGCAGGAATCCAGCCTTAGGAGGAAGGTTGACGCGAAACTCGGCTTCTGGGTGTTGNNNCCAAGTTGGGACTGGTGCTGAAGATTGAGTACCCCGCTTCTTCATCGTCGGCGTAGACGGTGTATCTACCCCAGTGAAGGTTTTCAAAGCGATATTCGCCAGCATCATTTGTTTTTGCGTGAGGAAGCCTTCCAGCTATTCCCACCCCCAGTTGGTAGGCGCTCAACCCAACTCGCGTTGCTGGCTGGCCATCCTGACCTACGGCGATTCCGTAAATGACTCCCTTGGGACGGGGCTCTTCGTATTGCTGCGCGGAGGCAATGGCCAGAAGTACGAGGCCAACGAAGATACATGTTGCCTTCATGATGCCGAGATGCTACCACGCTCTTGCTGTACCTGTTGAAATCAGGCACATTGTTACCGTTCGGTTACGAGTTCAATGGCGATTTCTCGACAGTTACTGGAACGTCAAGCGCACGAACGGCCAGACACCGACTGACGCGCTCAGCGATTCATTGTGAACGTCCCGGTCTGCCCGTTGCATGGCCCTGTCCCGCCATTCGGGGGCAAGATTTCATAGGAAAACAACATGGCCTTCGCGGTCGGAGGATCAGTAA
>QHYS01000029.1:0-4535 GCA_003223325.1 Acidobacteriota bacterium | reverse complement strand
GTGCCTGAAAGCTGGGCACCCCCGGTGATTGTCGAGATTGAAGTTGACGGTTGGGAAAGAGACGCAGAGAACGTGACGGGGCCACCGTCAACTATGCCCCTCCATGAACCCGTCAGAGGAGGTACGCGAACGCCGCTCACAGTTCCATTGTCTGAACAGCCTCCAGTAACCGAATAGGTGCCGTTAAGAGAATTGCCGTCCAGTGTTGCGGTAAGAGGCATCGCGATGCTTACAAGATTTGCCCCTGCTAGACCTTGCCCGGACAACGGTATGCTTTGCCCGCTTTGGTGGCCACTGAGGAAGCTGTTGAGGACGGGCCCCAAGTTGCCACGAATGCCGGGGCAATCGCCAGTACCGTCATCCAGACTCGCCTGAACATCGTGGGTTGCGTTTTGTGTGTCAACGATATTGCCATTGAGGGGAACCACGGTGCCACTGCTGGAGGAAGTAGCTGTCATGTGCCAGTTGCCCGTAACATTCGGGGACGAAGGCGAACCGCCGCTACCGCCACCACAGCCCACGAATAAGGCTGCTGCGAGAGCAAGTGATAATAGCCTCACTTAGATATCCTCCCGCGCCTACAACTTAGCTCATAAGGCTATCACTTTCGCGTCAACTGGCGAAAGCAGGCGATTTCACTCAGAATCCCAAAAGGGGCGGGGTTCTGAGTGTAATGGCGATGTTACAACAGTTACCCACAAAGCATCTCTGTAGGGCCTTTGCCACGCTTGTATAGTCCTATCGCATGTCCTCCAAGTACGAGACGTTAATGCTCTGGCTCATGGCGCTCCTGCTTTTCTTGGGGTTCGCATGGTCTCTGAATTTAAGTCTCTTCAACTGGTGGGCGAGCAGTGGGCCGCCAGTTCAGGCATCCCGAAATTTACAAAATACGTGGGAACGTCTTCTTTGGGATTTCTGGCGGGTTGCTTCTGGCTTTCGTAATCACCCTACGGAGCTTGATTCGACGCAGGAAGAAACGTCAGTGATAGAGCCCCCATTAGGCGATTTCATTCACGACATGGTCAATGAGTTCAATGAGAGGCGATTTAACGTTAAACATGTTGACATGCTAGAATTCTGGCCCACGACCAATGTCTGCAATAGCCTCCTTCATCAAATTGCCAAAAACCGCTCTTGAAGGTCTACGCAAGGCGGCAGCCAGTGGAACCGACTACGATTATTTGCACGCAAACGGGTGCGAGGTCGCCGAGTATCGGTGGTCGGGATATGTGTTGGCTACTCTGCTTCCGTACTTGCAAGAGAAGCATCAGATCGATCTGATGAAAGCCGAATACGACGATATTGCTACATTGCTGACCAACTCAACTGGCGCTACACACTTTATCTTCACACCCAGTCAAAACACCGCGTATCTGAATCGACTTGACCCGACGCTGTTTTCGCAAGAGGAGATGCGAGATTATTTCAACGCTTTCAACGAGACAAATGAGCAGGAGATTGGCCGCGCGATGCTTGACGGTATTGCAGTCTTTCGAGAGAGCCTCAGGCAATTGGACGAGGGTTCTGTGGTAGTTTTCGGCATTCTCTAGCTGGAGCTGGTTTCGTCAGTGAGTTTTATCGCCAACTACCGGCTCAACATCTTCAGAATGATGGTCGCGCACAGGCTGACAGCGCCGACTGCGATTACCATCCAGAACACGAAGCGGCAGAATCGTGGCAATACGCTACGAGGAAACAGAGCCTCGTAATTGTCCAACACATCATCGCTGGTGCGAAAGCTCAGCCATTCAATTCTGTCTCTCGCGGAATCTACTCTCATGAGACGGATTCTCATCACAAAATAGAAAGCACCGCTGACGAAAGCCAGTATCACCATCGCCAAGAAAGTGACAGCGACCATGTGACTGCGCTTAGGTTCCTTTGCCGACCGATGCTAGGGCCATGAACGTCAGGATTTGCGCGACAGCCGCAAGCGCCAACCACGTCCAAGTATTTCGGGATGTCTGCTCATGATTCTTCGATGCGATGGCAACCGCCGCAATCAGCGACACAAAGGCGATGAGCATGAGAGGGGCTAGTAAGAAACCAAATACATTCGCGTGAAGCATCATCGATACTCCGATTAGCGCTTCTGCGAAGGATGGTGCCGATAGCTTCAATGCAGTCGCGTTCCGCACAGCGGAAGTATACCTGTCGTAACCAGGCGATAGCGCAACTTTGCGCCTTTTGTTCCCGTACGGAACATCGACCAGAACTCCGAGGGCATCCCCGGGAATGCCGCCCTCGAACCAAGCCAACTGAAAGGCTTCCCGGCCCAAGCCGTAACCAAATGGTGCCGCACCCAAGAAATGCGCGACAGTCCCAATTGATATACCTGCGGAGATGCAGCCTGCCGAAACCAGAAACAGCTTTGCCAAGAAACGGAGAACGGTTTGACTACCCGAAATGAAGCGTTCCGAAACAGTCACATTCCGAAGAATAGCAGCCCAGCGCGGCACATCAAGTTACGCGTGCGCTACCTACGCTTAGGTAACTGTCGAAACCAGGCGGTTACACTCAGAATCCCGCTCCGGCCATTTTGAGTGTTATCGCGATTTCAGCTACGTCAGCCGGTCAGCTTTACTGTGCCGCGCCAGTTAGGGCAATTGGAAAGGCTCGTCCATACGTTTCTCTCAGACATAGTTCTTGGCGCACGGTCGCGGTGGCTGTGGCCGTCAGCAAGGTTTCAGAGCGATAGAGGATAACTTGGGCGTAAACGCGATTGATGGCGTCTGGATGAACGGGGCCGTCGCCGGCCTCATGAGCCGGGTGGAAAGCAAATTTACCCTTGCCGATGATTCGAACCCATTCGCCCAGGTTTAGCGTCAGCATGGAGTCCGCGTGATTGTCAGCTCCGTAAAGGGTGACACCGCCGCCGGTGTTTGAGCCCCCTTCCGTGCCAGCAATCCACAAGACTAGTTGGAGCTCAGAGTAGGCGAATTTCTGGGCTGGATCTTTGGGTTGAAGGTCCGCCAAGTGCGGGGAAAACGGAATCCTTAGAGGTGTCGAGCCGACGTTCTCAACCGTTACCTCGAACATTGGCTCATCCCCGACCTGATAATGCGTACGATCCGACGACACCAACGTTGTGCGCAATGCGCCCACCGCGTTGTTGTTGGTGGAATCGGGATTGACCGGGACTCCCGGAAAAGTCGGGCCCATGGGGCAATGATGGTCCTCAATAGTCGCACCACGCGCTCCGCTCCTCTCTTGAGTTGATGCTGGTCGTCGCAAGTCTCTACGCACCGTGAGCTTCGTCAAGTCAACGGACGCGACTTCCTGTGCTAGACAATTGGCGCCCAAGGCGGCTGAGACCGCCACTGCGAGACTCACGCACACAATGGTATTGGAAGGCATACTCGCCGCTTATGGGAGGAATGACGAGACCAGCAGCGCGAATTATACTGCCATCATGCTGTCGTTAACAGGCGTCTCGTTGACCCCTGAGGGGTGGGCCGGGGGCGTAGTTGGTGACATCGGGATTATCAACAGTAATCAATATTTCGATAGCAAGTACGTGTGGTTCTTAGACGTGCGACTTCGCTGACGGTGTCCGTCTCGTAAGTACGCCTTCACACAAAGCGTAAACCGCAAAAATCAGTGTACATGCTAGGATGCCGAAGGCGAATACACGGAGAACTTCCGCGATTGCACCGGCAAGCGCGATTGGTCCAGCCTTGTAAATAACCCAGTCCCCCAGCGCCACACTTGCCTGCCAAGATGCTGTCAGAAACGACAACAAAGCTGTCAGCACGGTCATCTGTTTCATCCATTGCACGTGGCCCCAGCATGTCCTCCAACCTGCCCATATTTTCGGCTCATCCGATGGTGGCGTTGACTGGCAGCTTAAGAACCTGACCTGCCGAATGAAGATCCCAAGTCTTACAAGCCATATCGCAGCCACGACAATCAGGAAACAAAGGAAATTGGGCTTCAGGGGAGAACGCTTGATTGGGTTGAACGATGTCATTTAGTCAATCTCCTGCGCTTTGTGTTTTCCCGTCGGCTGCTTCCGCTGGTTCCAGAGGTAATGGTTTTTGGCCGGTCAGAACTTCGTCACGCACTTGCGCAAGATCGTTGTAGAGCGCGTCTAGTCTGGCCTAAAGGCTCAATAGGAAAGGTCGGTGAGGATTAACACTGATGGGGTCCCACCCAATCGGCTGTTCTTGATACATCGGTCCTCCTGTAGTTACATCCGGAGTCAATACTCCCATAGCACTAGGCACCGGTGGTGCCATGCCATTTAAGTCCCCCAGTGCGCCACAATGGCGTAAGCAGGCGGTTACACCCAGAATCCCGCTCCGGCCATTTTGAGTGTTATCGCGATTTTTCAGCTACGTCAGCCGGTCAGCTTTACTGTGCCGCGCCAGTTAGGACAATTGGAAAGGCTCGTCCATACGTTTCTCTCAGACATAGTTCTTGGCGCACGGTCGCGGTGGCTGTGGCCGTCAGCAAGGTTTCAGAGCGATAGAGGATAACTTGGGCGTAAACGCGATTGATGGCGTCTGGATGAACGGGGCCGTCGCCGGCCTCAT
>QHYS01000262.1:2265-2681 GCA_003223325.1 Acidobacteriota bacterium | reverse complement strand
GGCGGGCCGGATCACCGCGGTGATGCCGTATTACGGGTATGCGCGGCAAGACAAGAAGAACGCCCCGAGGGAGCCGATCACCGGCCGGCTCGTGGCCGATCTGCTCCAGAGCGCGGGGGTGCACCGGATCCTCGCCCTGGATCTGGAAGCCGATCAGATCGAGGGGTTTTTCAACATCCCGGTGGATCACCTCCGGGCGCTCCCGCTGTTTGCCGAGTACCTCCGGGAGAAGGTCCCCGAGCCCGCGGTCGTCGTCGCGCCGGACGACGGCGCGGTCAAGGTCGCCTACCGGCTGGCCGAGCGGCTGCGCCTGCCGCTCGCGGTCGTCTTCCAGCGGCGGACGGCCCCCGATGCAGAGCAGACGGTGCAGGTGGTCGGCGAGGTGGAAGGGCGGATCCCCGTCCTCATCGACCGCA
>QHYS01000262.1:0-2195 GCA_003223325.1 Acidobacteriota bacterium | reverse complement strand
GGCCCCGCCGCCCAGATCCTCGATCGGACCGACGTCCGGGAGTTCGCGTTCACGAACAGCATCCCGCTTTCCCCCGAGGTCAAGACCGACCGTGTCCGCATCCTCTCGGCCGCCCCGCTCCTCGCCCGCGCGATGCGAAACATTCACCTCAACGAATCGGTGAGCACGCTGTTCACTTAGAATCTTCCCCAGTACTGGGCCCTGAACTGTCCGGTGTCCCAACGCCCAAGTCTTTCTGGGAGAGGAACCTGAGCTCACCACCACGAACGACTCATGACCGAAAATGCACATCATATCCTGAAAATCGACTAGCCGCCAAGGGAATGGGAGTGGAGCGGTTCGAGGAAATCACATTGTTGAAGACCATCATGGGACTGACCGGCCTGCATCGGGGGAGGATGTCCTGGGACGCGAAATGACGCCACCGAGCTCCCGTGCACCCCCGCACGCTCCTCGGAATCGGATACGTTCCTCAGCCTCAGGACATCGTTCCGGCCCTTACTCTTCGATGAAGCGACAACGGACGTGGCGACGGTGATGATCGACTTGGTCTGCAAGGCGTAGGCATCTTGGGATGTAGGTGAGCAAGGAGGTCGCCGGTGCGACGAACTTCATCCAAATATGTGCGACATTCGGACGAGGGTGAGTTACTGTGGTTACGCCCGCCCACGCGCAGCGGACACGTCTTCATTAAGGTGGATCCCACAAATACATCTTCCGCACGAATGGCGATGGGCACCCAACAGGTAGAGGTTGGCGGCCGTATCCCAGTTCATCGCCATGACTCTCAAGACGAGATTCTTTTCGTCTACGCCGGTCAGGGCACCGTCATCGTCGGCGACGAGCGGGCGCAATTCAAGGCGGGCACAACCGTCTTCATTCCACAAGGTGTTTGGCATGGCGTCGAGAACGCGAGCGACGAGCCTCTTCAGGTGGTATGGGTGGTATCTCCGCCTGGACTGGAGGCGATGTTTCGTGAGATCGGCACGCCGCCCGGAGAAGAAGCCAAATCACTTACACCGGAGGAGTTTGCGGCGGTTGCCGAACGGCACGGAATGCGTGTTAAATCCCACTAGCCGTGCCTCCCCACCCCGCACGCTCGCGGGCCTTGCGTCGCGTCAGGAGGTGCGGTCCTGTGGGCAAGGGAGGTGATTGATGAGTCTGAAGGGCGGTGTTGGGATTGTGACCGGTGGCGGCACAGGTATCGGGCGCGCGATTTGCCATGCCCTGGCTCAGGCGGGAGCTCGTGCCGTTGGCGTCAACTATTCTCGTTCTCGCGATGATACTGAGGCAACCGTTCGAGCATTAGCCAACTACGACTGCGAGGGGATCGCATTACAGGCCGATGTCGCTCGAAAGGATGAGGCCACGGCAATGGTCACTCAGATTGTCGAGCGCTTCCACCGCATTGATGTTCTTGTCAACAATGCAGGGATTACTCGATGGATCGATTTCTCGGATCTGGATGCTGTGACGGACGAGGTCTGGCAGGCGATTCTCGGAGTGAATCTCTTCGGCGCCTTCTATTGCTCACGCGCGGCGGCGCCAGCTCTTCGCGCCACCAGGGGCGCCATCGTAAATATCGCGTCGACCAGCGGGCACCGCGGTACGGGTTCATCTCTTCCCTATGGGGTGTCCAAGGCTGCGCTTGTGCAGTTGACGCGCGGGATGGCCGTCGCCCTGGCGCCGGAGATTCGGGTCAATTCGGTCTCCCCCGGGGAAGTTGCCACCCGCTGGTCAATCATCGCCAAAGGCGAGCAGTACGCAAAAGCGTCTCAAGCGGAGACCGCTGCTCGGACTCCGCTGCGGGGTTGCGCCGCTCCGGAGCACGTCGCCCAAGCGGTGATGGGCCTTGTTCTCAGCGAGTTCGTCACCGGGCAAGACATTATCGTCGACGGAGGGTTGAGCGCGACCTACTAGGGTGCTCACTGGCTCTCCTAGGTGCGCGCTCGTTCCTAGAACAGACTGTGGCCGCTGCCGCCGTCGATCTGGATCGTCGCCCCGGTAAGGAAGCCTGCGCGGCGGCTCACCAGAAACGTCACAAGCTCGGCGAGCTCACCCGCGGTGCCGATGCGGCCCAGCGGGACGTCTCCCGCAACCTGTAGCCCACCCGATTGCCGCGGCACGTGTTCACGCTCCACGATGTCATCGATCCGGCGCCGCACCCTCCCCGTGTCGAAATAACCCGGCGCAAC
>QHYS01000028.1:30968-157961 GCA_003223325.1 Acidobacteriota bacterium | reverse complement strand
CTCCTGCAACACCCAGCGGAAGGCTCCGGCATGGAAAATGGCAAAGGCGCGGAAGAACCGCTTCAGGGCATGCGAAGAGGCCATTTGCTTCGCCGGCATCTCGACCACTGCCTGGTAGCCCTGCACCTCCTAGTGCCTCCTACTGATATGTGCGGAGTGCCGTAGGCAGAAGTCCATTCTTGAGCCATTGGTTTCGCTCGGACTGTAATCCCGCAACCAAGTAGTGCAGCCCGCGCCGGCGGATCTGCTCCAAGTTGTCCTCGAAGGCCATCCCTCGATCCACGATCACCGTCGCGCCCAGCCTCTTGCCCACACGCTTCTCCAGCGCATCCAGCATCGGATCCAGACTCAAGCGGTCTTGCCGATTGCCGTCGAAGGTTTCATGCGCTTTCGGAAACCCATCGCGGTCCAGCACCAATCCCACCATGACTTGCTTGCCATCCGGACGCTGGTCGCGCGAGTATCCCCGCTGGGCTTGCGGGTTGGCCTGGGCCTGGCCTTCGAAGTACGTCGAGGTCAAGTCATACAGATAGACGGTGTCATCCAAATTGAACATCGTCTTTTCCCGCTCAGCCAGTTCCCGCTCGATACGTTCGCCGGCGGATGGAGATGGTCCAGGTTGCGATACAGCGCCTCGTCCGCGAGCTCGGAAAAATCTTCCTGCAAGAGGTCTCCCAAGGCGGTGCGCCGAATCCAATCCGGCATGGCGTGTTCGGAGCAAGGACAGATCAAACGGTTCAGCGTCATCACTTCGGTTAACAGGCAGGCTCGTGGGGAAAGTCCGGCCTGCTGTAAAATCCGGTTCATCCCCAACTGGTGCCAGAGCTGGTGTCCGACGTTGGGCATCGTACGGAGTGTGAAATGTAGTGCCAAAGTATTTTGGCCGTAATTCATATTGCGTGCTTGATTGTTGGCCTTCTCGTTATGTGCAGTGCATCAGTAGGCCTCGCTTGTTCCTGCGCTCCGTCAAGGCTCCTAATGGCCACCACGAATACCTCCGATCCGACTGGTGCAATCGTATCGGGAAGGGGACAAGGTCAAGCAGCGCATCGTCGCCCATCTCGGACGCAAGGATCTTCTCGCCCCGCACCTCGACACCTTGATCGGTCTCCTCCAGGAGGAATCGTCCTCTCCGCACTGGGTTTCCGTCGAGCAGATCTGCACACCGCGCGCCTCGACGTGGGGGCCGATTCTCGTGGCTCGAAAATCGACGCGAACCTACAAAGGCAAAACCTACACCAATCACCTTCTTGTCGCATCCTTCCAAACGCCCAAAGGCCCACGCCAGCGCACCATTTGCTCTCTAGGAAGCCTGGAACCCGCTCCGGCCGAAGATTGGCTGGGACTGGCGCACAAACTCCAATCCGTTGCAGGGACAAGAGTCCCTGTCGGGGTCTGCGACCGAAATCCGAGCGTGGGTGGAGAAAGCCGGCCACAAAAAAAAGAGCCCCACCAGATCCGCGGGAGACCGCTCGCGATCGACCGTCACCATCGAACCCGACCAGGTCCAGATCGAACAACCGCGGGAAGCCGGTGCGGTGCACGACAAGATCAAAAACGGCAAGAGGTTGGCTCGGTTTGATACTAATGGAAAGGCGCTGGGTGATCGGGCACTATACGGCATCACCAATGACCACCCCGCGCGAATCGGGAACAATCTGATCAACGCTCCTCTAGGACGTCTTCCTCCTTCGCGTTCCGGTCCATGAGGAAGCCCAGAAAGGGGGCGCCCATTTCTTCCCAACTCTGCCCTCCGTAATACACCCAATTGCTTGGGTCGGGGTTGTATTTATTGCTCCGCGAATTGTCGTAGGTAAACTGGACCTGCATCCGCGAACCCTTCGGTATTTTCAGCGAGGTTCTGTACGTCAGCTGCCAATTGAAGTCGTAGTGGGGGACATCGAGAACGACTTTTTCTCGGCCATCGGGATAAATCAGGGTGTAGCGGACGCTCTTTCCCCGCACGTGTGCATGCGGTCGGAGCGAGACGAGCTCGGTGTCCTTCTTGAACGTGATATCCGTCGGAGGACCCAAATAGTTGCCATCGTTAGGCGGAATTGCCAGTTTCTCATTGGCCTGTTGTTGGCCGCCCACTGGACTCTCTGGACTTTCATCGCCTTCACCGCCGTTGGTTTGGTGGACGAATTTCTTCGCTGGAGGTACCTTTGCGACCGTGAAGCCGATCCTGCTTCGATCCATGACGGCGGCACCGTTGGTCGTGTAATGAATGTTCAGGAGCATGTCGGATCTCGCCGGAACAAATATTCCGGCGTGGACAGGACGGTAATCTTCAAACGTCAACCCAGGCAAGTAGCAATACTCGATGCCGCCGCCGATGTCCGGCCGGCCCTGGCGCCGCGTCTCCCCCGTGCTGCCGACTGCCCGCGTATGGACCGTGCCCTCTACCGCCTGCACGGATCCATCGTGAATCTTTGAAACTCCGGCGTCATCTCGCGGAACTTCGACCCATTCATACACGTTGTAGGGTGTCGTGGGTTTGTGGTTGTGGAAATCAAAGCACAGATGATGTACCACCGACGGCGCGCCTGGCAGAATCTGTACCGACGTCACCCAGGTATCCTCTTTGAACGGAGACGGAATCGCTAGTCGCTCCCACTCCATGACCCCAGTGGCGGGAACCGGATAAGGTGGGAGATCAACCGTCACATCCGGCTTAATAGTCCAACCGCCCTCGGGCCAATGAACCGGTGGCGGCGCATCCGTCGGATCGCCCGCCGGCGCGCCGCTATTCGCCCAAGCCACGATCGTGTCAATCTCCGCCTGGTTCAGGGAACGGTCGTTGTTAAAATGCCCGTATTCTGGATTGGCCAACCAAGGCGGCATTTTTCTCGCGGCGACCGCGCTCTTGATAGCTTTGGCCCAGGGACGAGCACTCTGATAATCGAGGAGGGAAAACGGCCCAATTTGACCCGGCCTGTGGCAGGTCTGGCAATGCTCCTGAACGAGTGGCAGCACGTCCTTGTAGAACGTCGGAGCCCTGTCGCTTATAGAAGTCTCGTCAACCTTTCCACCTGTGCGAGGAGGTTTTGCCGCCCAAACAGCAGCCCCCAACGCCAGCCCGATGGCCGTCAAAGCAACGAAGCCCTTTGTCGCCATCTACCACCTCCAATAACGCTCTCAAGCATGATGCACCTCATAACCAATAAACGGGTATTACCTGGAATTTCCGTTTTGACTTGCCAGATAGGCACACTTATACACCCGAGCCCCTTCCTGTTGAACCTAATTGTTTTTCGTCGAACTTCTCATGCTCGGTTTCGATATCTCGGAACGAACGATTTCCCGCTGGATGAAACGAGCTCCGAGAGGCCCGGAGCCAGCAAAACGCTGGCTTTCTTCGAAATCACCGGGAAGCCATCGCGGCGATGGACTTCTTTACCGTTCCGACCATTGCCTTCGGTGTGCTCTATTGCTTCCGCCGGCGGCAATCCCGCCAAGCGCAAAAATCCCGCCAGCAACAGATCCAGTAAGATCCTGGTTCCTTGAATCATGAACTTCCGCTCCAGGCCCGTTTGGGCGCAGACATCCAAATCAAGATGTGAGAGCGATTGGCGGGAAGTTGCTAGACGTGGTCCCCCGAAGAGCCAGGCACGACGCTTCCCATGGACGGGAACTTGGTCCAGCCAATGCAAAATTTGGATTACCCCGATCAAAAACTTGGGAGGCGAATCGGCCGCGAGTTTTTCTCCTGATAGGGCTGCTCGCGTTCACGGTAGCGAACGACGACCTAGGACGGAGGCTGCTGGCGTTGCGCTTTGTTCTGGATCAAGTGCTCCCTTAGGCGTTGAGCGACGTCCTGTTCCTTGCCTTGCGCCAGCTCCTGTTTGACCTCATTCAGGGCGAAGTGCACAACATCGTGATGGTGCAATTCCTCAGGCCTGACGAGATCGCCCAGCCGCAGCCAGAGCTGGTGGACGAGGTTTACCTCATTCCTCGTCAGGTTCGGGGCGTGCGGACCGAGAAGGAAGAACTCGTGCTCACCCTGGGGCGTAAAGATTTCCAGGTTAAACGGGGGCCGCGGATCAGGCAGCCCTTCCCACGCAAGGCCGAATTGGCGGGCCTGTTCGGCGAGGCTCATCTTCGTAGAACGCCCAAGGACGATTGTTGACGATTGCAGATTGACCGCCGCTCTCAGGATGCCGTCCCACAAATCGTTCGCAGCCATCACCGCAAGGCGAACGGGCTTGCCGCGCTGTTCGGCCATCGAAAGGGCTTTAGTAAAGAGATACTGTTCGATGCTGCCAAACAACTGGTCGGTCTCAAATTCCACCTCGCTAGAGCCGGTGCGCTGCAAGACCTGAACATGGAGCACCACGATATCCCGCCGTTCGGTCTTAACGCGATCGAGCACCGCGGCGAGATGATAGAGAGCGTGGTAGTTGCTCACGGGGACCAAGACATTGCTGGGACGAACGCCCAGCGTCGCGGTGCTCAGCTCGGTACGCGAGGCGACATTGAACTGGTCGAGTTCTGCTCCTGCGGTATCACGTTTCCTGGTAATTCCTTCCGCAATCGTAAAGGTCGCAAAGAAGGCAGCAGTAAAGATCAGGCCGGAGATGGTGGCGATTTGTTTGGTGAAAAGATTGATCGTACACAAGCCGAGCAGCGTAAGCGTAATGAGGACTAAGCCTACCGGGACTTCCACACCTCCGATTGTCAGATTCAACGGGACGCGGAATTCGCGGTATCCGGGCTGCTTATAACGGAGGGCCAGGACTGCCGCGCTATTCATGGCGAAGCTCCACATGACACCGAATGCATAAGCTTCGCCCAGGAGGAAGATATTTCCGCGGCTCAAGATGATTGTGGCGATCTGCAAGCCGACAACGAGATTGATGATGCGATAAGAAGTTCCGAAGCGGCGGTGCGGCTGGCGGAACCACTGCGGCAGAATGCCGTCTTCAGAAACCCGGTTGAGCACACCATTCGATCCCACAATTGCGGTGTTCACTGCTCCCGCGAGCATCAGCACGCCCACCAGAACGACGAATGCCTGGAATACCAGACGCAGGGTGTAAGGCCCCACGAAATTCATCGCCAGGCCGCTGATTAAGTTTCCGAAATACTGGGGCCGGTTTGCGTCTGGAATGATCATCACGGCAAAGAAAGAGACGCCGGCGGTAAACACGAGGCTGTAAGCGAAAATGATGAAGCCGACTTTTTTCAGGTTGGGGATCTTGGGATGCTCGAGCTCGCGGTAGACCTGAGCCAAAGTCTCCTCGCCACTCATGGCGAGCACCGAATGCCCCAATCCGATGAAAATGCCGATTAGGCCGATGGTATATGGCCAGTTTGTGTGACGCAGCCAGCCGAGCGCCTGATCGGAGAAATGCATATTGGACGGCTCGGGCCATGGCGGAAGATGAGCGCCGCGCATCCAGAGCGTATAGCCGCACCAGGCGAGCATGAGCACAACCATGACAGTGGTGATGTACATGATGCGCAGCGCTTTTCCGCTGGATTCGGGAATGCCTTTGACGTTCTCCCACCAAAAATAGAGCGTGACAGCAATGGCGAAAAGTGCGGCCGTGAGATTTCCCGGCAGGACAATATTCAAATGGGCGTATCGGAAGAAATCATTCAAGAATCCGGTAAGGTACTGGCCCGCGGACACGCCGCTGATCGGCCCAGTCAAAATATAGTCAAACATCAGCGCGGACACGGAGATTTTGGCAAGCCTGCTGCCCATGGCTTCCTTAACGACGCGGTAGACTCCGCCACGCACAAACATGCTGCAGCTCTCCATGTACAGGGCGCGAACGGCGTAGGCGAAGAGCATGATGGCCAGAATGAACCAGGGCGCAGTTTTGCCAAAGGCCTCCTCAGCGATAGCACCGGCATAGAAGGCGGAGGAGCCCATGTCATTAAGAACGATAGCGGCGGCCCGCCAAAAGGAGATAAAGCTGAGCATGGCCGTGGTAGCCACGAGAACTCTGGCAACCGGACGGGCGGTACTTGGAGTTTTTGTGAGGAGGGGATCGGGTGTCATGTGACGAAGGAAAAGAAGACCCTTCTGTAGTGTTTTCCCATCAGAAATGTCGCATCGGGATCAGACATGGCTTGACACCAGGATGGGGCTCGGCGCTGACCCGTGGCTCCCACCAAACCACTGAAGTAAGTTCTCTTACGTTCTCGAATTGCGCACACTGGACTTCGAGGAGCACACAAAAGTCTCTTCGCTGCCCAAAGCTATCGAAGCGTTTACGCAGCTCTTTCCAGTTCTTTGTCAGATAGTGGACTGCGGCCAGGCTGCCCCATTCCGTGAGCCCGGCACAGACTACATGAGGGTGATTGGACTCCTGGCGATTGGTAAGCCTCAGGACGATAGCTTTGTCATAGACTACGCCCCCACGGATCTCAGTGGAATGAAGTTGTCCAGCCAGCCGAAATGCACGCTGGCCGCTAGCCGTGAATAAGAATTGGCACAAGCTGCTTCCCGACCAGGCCTCAATGTCAAAGGTCTTGAAGTTCATGTCGGGAGTGCCATAACAAATCAAGATAGAGTCTCGTTTGAGGCTTGGCTCGGTGTCGGTCGCAATGCGCAGCACTTTGCCCGAATGCCGCAGGAATAATGCAGTGAGCATGGCGGCGGCCTGCGGACAGAAACAGCCACGAACGATTTCTGTGCCAATGAATGCTTCCGGCTCTTCTGAGGCGGGAGACGGCTCCGCATTCCTAAAGTTATTTCTGAGCCGGACATTCTCGTAGCTGTCCATCACAAAATAGGCGTCCGTGGACAGGATTCCTTCTCCCCAAAAGCGGCGAAAACTGAATCTGTCCCATGTTTCAGGAATGAGCTTCGAGACCTGCTTGGCTAAATCCCACAGCACGCCGAAAGGAGGCATGGCCTGGGTTTTGATAAAGTTGGCGAGGGTCGTATTCAACGTCAGCATCTTTGCGGATAGGCTCCCTGAAATGTCAACCGTCCGCGGAGTCTCCCGGGCTGGCCGCGAGCTGCCGGACAACAGAAAGAGCCAACCCAGCTAACCTAACGACTCTTCATCGAGCCTAGAATGTGATTAGTTTGGACACTGCGTCGTGTCCGAGACGGCTCAGCGAAAAAAGAATCGTAAAGCGGACCCTCGTTTCAGCGTCGAAAAGAGGGAATCAGAGCGACCTAACGGTCGGTCTAGCCGGAAGTTTGCAGATTTTTAGGTTAAGAGTCAACGTGAAAACTTGGAAGCGACTGATGCCGTTCGAAGCGTGGGGCTTGCCTTCGAGCCTATTGGGTACCGCGCTTCAGATTATCGTTCAAAATGACGGATTCTGCGATATCGCGCATTGACCTCCGCCGTTGCTGGCTCTCCCGCTGCAGCGTTCGGTAGGCTTCTTCCTCGCTGATCCTTAAGTCGCGTTGGAATATGCCTTTAGCGCGGTCGACAGCCTTTCGCGTTTCAAGTTTATCCGAGAGGGCGGACCTTTCGGTCTCGAGTGCGGACTTTTCATTCTCCAATAGCAGGCGCTGCCGTTCCTTTTCCTCCAGCTCACCAACTGATTTCTGAAGCTCAGCGGTCCGTTCGGCGACGCGGATTTCCAGTTGGTCACGAGCCTGCCGAAGGGCCTCCTCGGTTCTTCGCATCGAGGAGCTCACCCAGCTTGCTACCACGGCACAGGCGATGAACGAACCAAAATATGCAACATCGCTAGCATCGACCGCGAACGTACGGAACGGCGGGACAAAGAAATAATCGACCAGAAGCGTTGAAACCAGGACCGCCAAAAATCCTGGCTTCGAGCCGCCGAACCAGGCGCTGGCCATCACAGCGGCAAAGAACACGAAAAGGAACGGATATGGAAAGAAACGCTGCAGGAGGAGAGTTGAGACGAACGCAACCGCCACGAATACGAGGGCTATCCCGTAGCGGCGGATCGCTATCATCTGTAGCTCGCCACCGGCTACAGCTCGGTCCTGGCCAACGTTGAATTCAACCGGTATCGACACAGTTCCCCGGTGCGTACGACCTTCTCAAACTAACAAACGCCCGCTACGGGCGTCAATTCTTGGCGGCGGAAATGCGAACCGGGCTACTCCCAATCCTGTTCGGTTAACCCTGGCTGTTCATAAATCCTTCCGAGCGCCGGAAACCCCTAATTTCAATTGGGGGAGGAGGCGTGCTATTGTGTGCCGGCAATCAAAATGGCTCTCGCCGCTTGTTGGCGCGCGGTTCGACTGCACATTCTGTTCCCTGAGCCGAAGTCCGAAGGCGAAATAGAATCAATGCTTCTGCTTCAGCGATCTTTTCCGACAGTTTTTGAGGATCGCTCTCCACCAGGGCCTCATGATAGGCCTGCTGCCACTCTAAAACTTGTCCGCTGGCCACCCTCATCTCCCCACAGCAGTTCCATCAGAGATCAAGATATAAGAACAACTCGTGCGGCACCGGCCGGAGGTTTACGGGAGCCAGTTCGCGATCCCGCTTATAGGTGATCCAGGTTTCAAGCATGTCTGGCGTAAAGACATCGCCTACGAGCAGCCAGTCGTGATCTTTCTCAAGAGCATCGAGCACCTCTCCAAGAGAGCCCGGGGTGCTCTTGACCTTCGCGGCTTCTTTGCGTCGTGTCCGAGATGACTCAGCCGGACAAACGTAATGCAAGATAGCGCCTCTCGTTTCAGCGTCGAAAGAGGGAATCAGAGCGACTTCTTCGTCGACTCCGCGCGCAGTTTGCAGATTGTGAAAGGAGGAGTCAAATCCAAACTTTAGATTGCAACGATTTGAATTCCACGCATTATCGGGTTAACGCAACACCGCTTGCTTTAGGAACGAACTGTTATTGTGACCAAACCTTCGCCTTTTCCAAGCTGTGATCGTACGATTTCTGTATGTTCCCGAACGTCTGCGTGGCCGGGCGATTTGAGTTAAGGCTGGGTCACAACTCCAGCCGGACGCAACCCCCTCCCCAACGAACCATCCCGTACCCTCCGTGCCGCAACGTTTAGATTTATCGTCCTCAAAACCCAGCGCCAATTCTGGGCATCTTGCGAACACTCCCGCCTCTTTGGACGGTTGCCGCGCGGCGAATTGGGTTTCGAATTGTAAACGTAGAGAGCAAGTGATTGCCTCATTGGGAAAGCCAAGACAGACAAGAATTGACTGTCAAGTATCCTAAACGTAGCTTCTTCATAGTGGGCTACCAATTGTACTAAGGGACCGCACACACGTTTGCGAATTGGTGAAATCCGATCGCGTAGAGCTACCTATGGACGGGATGGACCGCAATGTAGAACAAATCGATGAGATCCTCCGGCGGCTGGAGCGGCGAGATTGGTGGCTCTGGTCGACGGCTATAATCGTGTCTCTATTGTTGACGACCGCGGTAGTCTCGACTGCCCTTCCCGCCATAAGGACAGACCCCGATGACTTTTTCAGATACAACTTGAACCGAGCCGTTGGGGGGTTGGTAGGCTTAGTTCTGCTCTTCAATATTCACGCGGTCTACCAACAGGTTTTGATCAAACGGTTCCGGCGGAAACTGGCCGAACAAATGATTGTCGAAGCGGGGCTTCGAACGCGTGCTGAAGAATTGGAAAAAATCGCAATTTTTGATCCCACAACCGGACTTTACAACGCTCGCTTTGCGGATCAACGCCTAGCGACCGAGGTCGCCCGGAGCCACCGGTATGGCTATCCTTTGACGATCGTCCTTATCGAACTTGAGGGATTCACTCGGATTGCCGGGTTGGGGGGCCAATCGGCCGCGCGGAAGGTTTTGCAGGAGTTTGCCCACATCCTCACTCAGGTTGTTCGTGTCGCCGATGTGGCAATCAGCCTCGGTGGTGGCGAATTCATGCTCCTTCTCCCGGAGTGCACTGTGGAGGAGGTGCCTCGCCTGCTCCATCGTCTCGGTTCGCCAGAAGTGGAATTATCTGGACAGAGAGTTGTCGTTCCATTCTTGATTCGCTCCGCAGCCTATCAGCCCGGTGAGTTACCAGAGGAACTACTTCGACGCGCTGAGAATGCCTCCTCTAGCAAGTCAACCGCCCTGCACCCCCTGGCGGTCCAAGGGCCCCTTTCGTGAACCTTCCGAATGCGGCTGTACGCCGAAATCTCCAATAGATTTGCTTTCTGCGCGGAAACTGGTCAGAGTTTTGCAGCTTTGCAGGGCTTAGTCTCCAGGAGTGAACGCCCGCGCTCTTAATTCGATTGCCTTCAGCCTCTATCAAGCGAGCGACCTCTTTGCAGACCGCTTCATAGTTGTATCTTGGACACCAGCAAAGACTTAGAACCAAAGCGCAAGGAAGTTCTAGTTAAGATGTCGATTACGGCCTATGAAGCATACTTCTCTGCTCTTGGCGGCCTTGATGGGGCTGCTCGTGGGCCAGCCAGCAAAAGCGCAAGGACCTGACTGGGACGCACAGATCCGCCAACGTGTCGCTGCCCATCAGCTCAGAGAAGCTTTACAGATTGTGGAGAATCGCCTAGCGCAGGCGCCGGAGGATCTCGAAGCCGCCGGGTGGCGGGCCAGACTGTTGGCGTGGACAGGACGTTGGCAAAAGGCCGAGGCTCAGTACCGGCATCTTCTTGTACTTGTTCCGCGCGACGTCGACGTACTAGTTGGCTTGGCGAGTTTGCTGACTTGGAAACACCAGTATGAAGAATCTCTCTCGCTCCTTGAAAATGCTACGCAAATCGATCCCAACCGATCCGACCTCTATCTTAGTAAAGGACAAGCCCTCCGAGGGTTGGGTCGCACCGAACAGGCTCGCGTGGCATTCAAGCAGGCACTCGTTTTACAGCCCTCCAACGCAGATGCACGGGCAGGTTTGGCCTCCCTTGATGACGAAACACGTTACGTTCTTCATTTCAATACCGATATCGACACCTTCAACTACATCCGTACTGCTGAGGCATTTACCGCCAGACTCAGCATTCGAATGAGCCCGCGATGGTCCACCGACATCTCCGGTATTAGTCAACAGCTCTTTGGCCAAACGGCAGGCAGGTTTCTCGGGAGTGCCACTTATCGACTCACGGCGCACGATTCCCTTACCTTGGGCGGTGCCGTGGCTAACCACCAGGCCGTCGTTCCCAAGAGCGAGAGCTTTTTCGAATATGGCCGAGGCTTAAGCTTCGGTGAGTCGGCGCCGGTGCGTGGAGTGGAAGTAACTTATCACCAGCACTGGTTCTGGTATCAAAACGCTCGTGTGCTTGTGCTTACTCCGGGCATTGTCTTCTATTTCTCTCGGGATTGGACCTTCTCGTTTGAGGGCACGGCCGCGCGGAGCCACTTGTCAGGTTTAGGTGCGGAGTGGCAACCTTCGGGCTCGATTCATTTGAATTTCCCCCTTTACCGCTCCCTCTCGGGGAACTTCTTGTTCGGCGTCGGCACAGAAAACTTCGCGATGGTCGATCAGATTGGGCGATTTTCGGCGCGCACGTTTGGTGGCGGGCTTAAATACTCCTTGAGCTCGCGTCAGGAACTCACCAACTACGTCTTCAAGCAAAACCGGTCGCAGGGCCAAACTCAAACGAGTTTTGGATTCAGCTATGCGATCCATTTTTAGCTGGATTTGGCGCCTAGATCCAGAGAACCATGTCATATTAGCAATTCTTGACTTTGCGATTGCGGTCGGCTCTCTTCTTGGATTTATTTTCATACGGCGTGCCTCTCGGCGTCGCTACTTCCGCAGACGGGATGAACGGACGCTTGCCATTCGCAAGCGATGGGACGCTATAGTGAGCGGTAACGTGCCACCGGAGGCCTGGCGATTCGACTCACTCGACCGTGACATCGTTGAGGCCATCCTGCTCGATCGGTTGGACTTGGCCCCCTCCGGAGAAGCGGAAAGGCTAATGCACTGTCTACGTTCCAGTGGCCTTCTCGATATACGTATCTATGAGGCGGGTCATTGCAGCGGCTGGCAGCGTCGGCGCGCGTTGGTTTGCTTGGGGAGGATGCATGCTGCGGAAGCTATCCCTGCTCTCGCGGAGGCCCTCGGTGATCCCGATGCGAAGGTACGTTTGGCCGCCCTCCGGGGACTAGGCAGCGTCGGGTTGCCTGAAGCTTCCGCGCCCATTCTTGAACGGGTGGTTTTGGGAGACCTACAAGTGCCAGCGGCACCCCTCCAGAACGCACTCCTCAATTGCTGCCGTCTGCGCCCTTCGCTCTTGCTTTCCTACGTGCTCCGGGCCGAGGACAGCGTGCGACCTCTATTGGCCCGAGTGCTGGGTGAGGTTGCGTCACAAGAACTCGGCGAGGATTTACTGCTTTTGGCCTCCGATCCTCTAGCAGATGTACGTGCCTCCGCCGCGCGGGCGCTAGGCGAAGCCGCACCGGCCTTGGGGCTGAGCGCTCTTGCTAACCTCGTGCACGACGAGGAATGGTTTGTACGGCTCCGGGCAATCGCGGCTCTCGGTCGCTTGCACGACGCGCAGTCCATCCCGCTTATGGTTGAAGGCTTATGTGATTCCAACCGCCACGTCCGTTTACGATCGGCGGCAGCGCTGGCCCGTTTTGATGCACAGCTCGAAGAGATTTTCGGATTGGTGAGGCAGAAGCATGATCGATACGCCATGCAGGCACTAGTCGCCGAACTTGAACGTTCCGGTGCGCTTTTGCATTTGGTTGAATCGTTGCCGAATGACGCGAGCTATCAGTCTACGGAGTGCCTCTTGCTCACAGCGTTCCGCGCCGGCGCAGAACGGTTCCTGGTTGACATACTCGCGCATCACGTGGACTTGCACGTCAGGATTGCCGTAGCCCGAGTACTTGCACGTTCGGGCGAAATTCGGCTGATTCCAACACTGGAACAGCTCGCTGCCTCCGCGCCCTCGTGGCGCGGCCAATGCGTGACTCGCTGGGTTCTCCAACAGTTACGCGAGAGTCCCGTCCCACAGCCGATGGGGTGACCGCGTGATCTTCCGGTTCATAGAGATTTCTAATGACACGTTGTTCGCTTATTACCTCCTGTCGAATCTCATTTACGTGGTGCTCTTGATCGCGGCGGTGTGGACTAGCACGGTCCACCAACGGCATCTCGCTGGCATGCCAATGACGCGCCTGATGAGTTCACCGCTTACTCCCCCGGTTGCTTTGCTCGTACCCGCACGAAACGAGGAGAAGTCCATTGTCGAGTCCGTGCATTCACTGCTCGAGCTGGATTACCCCGGGCTCGAGGTCATTGTCATTAATGACGGCTCGACAGATCGGACCCTCGAAGAGCTAATTGAAGAGTTTCATTTGCTCGAGACCGACCTTTTCTACGTTCCGGAAATCCCGACGCAGATTATGCGTCGAATTTATGTAAGCCCAGACGACGGCCGGCTGCTGGTATTGGTTAAGGAATGGGGGCACAGCAAAGCAGATTGCATAAATGCAGGCGTAAATGCTGCCTCTAGCCCTTATATCTGTGTGGTGGATGCGGATGCAGTGCTCGAAAAGGATGCATTGCTGCGCATTATGATTCCTTCGCTCACTGAGGTACATCACGTTGTGGCAAGTGGAGGGATCGTACGAGTGGTGAACGGTTCGGTAGTCGCGGGGGGCCAGCTGCGCGAGATCCGCCTGCCGCATCGCCCGCTGGAAATTTTGCAAGTCATCGAATACCTACGGGCGTTTCTAGTGGGTCGCGAGGGTTGGGCGCAATTCAATTTGCTGATGATCATCTCTGGGGCATTTGGCGTCTTTCGACGCGACTTAGTGAAACAGGTAGGCGGGTATCGCACGGATACAGTCGGTGAAGATATCGACCTCGTGACCCGCCTGCACCGCCTCTTACAAGAGAGGAACCAGCCCTACCACATCAATTTCGTCCCCGATCCGGTCTGCTGGACAGAGGCGCCGTCTGACCTGCGATCGCTCGGCCGGCAACGGGCGCGCTGGCAGAAGGGCCTCTTCGATGTGCTCTGGCGAAACCGCGACATGTTGTTCAATCCACGGTACGGGCGAATTGGTTGGCTGGCGCTGCCCTATCTGTGGATTTTTGAGCTGCTCGCGCCCGTCATCGAGCTGTTGGGGTATACCACACTCATCGCCGCTGCTCTGCTCGGTGTGCTTAGTCGGCATTTCTTTTTAGACTTCCTACTGTTCGGCTACGCGTTTGCCACGGTGATCTCCATTGGCTCCGTGCTCCAAGAGGAAATCACTTATCGCCGGTATAACGACTGGCGCGATGTTACAACCTTAATTCTTTTCTGCTTCCTGGACCATTTTCCCTATCGCCAACTCCAAATGTTTTGGCGTTTCTGGGGATTGTGGCAATACCTCCGAGGTGATTGGGGTTGGGGACAACTCCAACGCGTGGGCTTTCAGTCTCGAGACAAAACCGAGTGAATGTGGGTTCAACAACGGAGAATCAGATCTTCGATCGTCAGGATGTTTGATGAAGTAATCGGATATCCAAGCTAGAGCACTGCATCACGCAGGTAGCCTGTTACTTAGCCTTGGCGCGTTTAACTTTTTCGAGAATGTCATTGGCCTTTGCGGTCCAGATAAAGGGTTTGGGTTGGCGATTATGTTCTTGGATATCAGCGAGAATGCGTTCTTGGAGAGCTTCGACGCTGGTAAGGACGCCGCGCCGGAGCTGATTCTCGGTGAGGTCGCGGAAGAATCGTTCGACCATGTTGAGCCAACTGCTGCTGGTGGGCGTGAAGTGGAAATGAAAGCGCTTGTGGCGTGCCGCCCAGAGCAGAACCGCCGGGTGTTTGTGGGTGGGATAAGGTGGAGCTGTTTGTCGGCGGGCGTTTGGCGATCGATGAGACACAGGAACTTCAGCCATTCTTGATAGCGATGACGCTCCTCGCAAGTGGCCATCACACTGCCGTCGAGCGTGTTGAGAGCGGCAAACAACGTGGTGGTTCCATGCCGCTTTGTAATCATGCGTCATCGTATGAGCACGGCCCTTTTTCATGGGCAGACCGGGCTGGGTACGGTCAAGAGGTTGGATCTGGCCCTTCTCGACCAATGACAGCACGAGCGCATGCTCGGGCGGATTCAGATACAGGCCGCGGATTGATTTGCCAGTTTCCTGCCGCGGCGCTGGGCCAAGGCGATGAGTTGCTGTGGACGGCTTATAATTATATGCCGGAGCGGAACGATCGCATCCACCCGTTCGCCCTTGCGAAGATCCCCATAAGCTATTTCTATAAACGCCGCGGCGGTACGGCCCTTCATATCGAGCACACGCCTAGCGTTGCGAACTTGGCTGAACCTAACCCAAGTTGGCTAAGCACTCTCACCGGAGCGTTCCATTCCACTAGTGGCGGTGGGGGCCGGGACCAGCACCCATCAGCCCGTTTAGAAGTGGAAGCCGATTTCGCCGGTGGTGGTTCGCGGCGTGACGTAATGCGTGCCACTGAACGTGGACAGGAAGTTGTAGAGCGCCACCTCGTTGGTCAGGTTGATGACCGTGAAACGCAGGCTGACCTTATACCGCTCGGCGTGAAAGTGAAGCACATCATCGTCCCCGATACTGAGATCGAACAGGTGCCTCGGGGCAACGCGGGGCGGATTATGGTCGTCATTCTCGGTTCCGGGAGCCGGAACTTTCAGTAACGTGGAGCCGTACTGCGAGGGAGGGCAGAGGTCAGGACCGAGAGCAGAGCTAATGGGCGTCGTCGGCGTAGCGGCTACGCTTCCGCAGAATAGGCCCGCTTCGAACTGCTGATCGGGAGTAAGACCGCTTGCGTCTACGGGTGTCGTTGCATCGACGGCGAAAGGCAGCGCGCCCGCAACGAGGCCGCTATCGTACCGCCAGTTAAATCCGATCCACGGCAAGCGTGTAAAGGGCTGGTATTGAAGGTGTGTTGTCTGTTGGAACTTCTGATCGTGGTCGATGCGGAATACGGCGTTACCGTTTCCGAGGACGGCACCGAGGCCACCAATTTGAGGATTGAAGAAACGCGCGGCCACGCTGCCCATAACCACGAATGCACTCAGACCATGGTAATTGGGCACGTTTATACGCGCAGAGACGCCGGTGATTTTCGAGTTGTGCCATTCGATCGGGAAGAAAATTGGGGTCGTGGCGGTCAGGGCACTGAAATCATAAGCGCCATGCGTGTATTTCCACATGTAGTCAGTGTCTACAACCAAATGTCGCCCAAATGCCTGCTCGATTCCGGCGTGAAATTCGTTGCGATGGCCCGGAGTCACCGGCGATGGCACCGGCGGAAAGCCGAGGATATCGGCGATGATGGGGCTCGCGGTGCTGGCCAGGATTAAGTTTTCATTGAAAGGAGTTTCCATAACGCGCGCATAGGAAACGCGAAGCACGGTATTGCTCGGCTTAATGTTGTAAGCAATCCCCAGGCGGGGTTCGGCTTGCCGGTCCGTGACGAAACCGGCATAGAAGTCTCCGCGAATCCCGAGGTTAAAGGTCCAGTTAGCCTTCGTGATCGTATCCTGGACATAAAGGGCGAGCTCCTTGATCGGCTTGTGCCCCTGAAAGGGAAACGGGCTCCCTCCCCTCGTCAAGTCAAACGGAGCGAGATCTGTGCAGGGGGAAGCAATGGGGGCGCCGGCGGCATTTACGCAGGAGAAACCGTTCACGTCAGTTAAAGAACCGAGAAACGTAGGATCCGTTATTCCGATCGCGAAGTTCTCGGTAAGAAGCGTCTGCTGGTAGGTGACTCCGAATTTTAAATTGTGGATACCCTTTGTATAGGCGAGGTCGGTGCGAAGACCTAGGTTCGTAAGTTTACGCTTCTGAGTGAGCGAGTCGCCCAAGTCTGCGAAATGGTTGCGGCTCGGGAAATAGAAGAACTGATCTTGCCGCACAAAGGCGCCGAGCGTGTAGACAGCGGATGCGCCAAAAAGGTGCGACCAGGATGGCGCGACGTCGAAGGTCTTGATTTCCGCGCGCTGGTCCTGGGGGCCAAGCGGATTGCCAGTTATCGGATCGGTAGCGCCGCTATTCAGGCTGTCGTAGGAGTTGGGCGTCTGAAACCAGGAACGCGTGAACTGGCCATTGACCGAAATCGTATCAACATTGCTCAGCTTGAAATCGACTCGATCGAAAATATTTTCTTCGTTGCCTTTTGAATGGAACACCTGAAGTTCCGGCGGATCAAGAAAACGGTCGGAGTTGAGCCCGTTGGCGGCAATAAAGTTCCCCCACTTGGAGCCTCCGACACCGAGGTCAAAACCGACGTTGCTGGTGTGGAATGAGCCGTATGATCCTGTGACGCTGCCGTGCGGCCGTGTTTCTCCGAGGCCCGAACGCGTGGTTACGTTAATGACCAGGCTGGTCTTATCACCGTATTCGGCGGGCGGCGCACCAGAGATGACTTCAATCGACTGGATGGCGTCGGCGGGAATCTGATTGGAAAAGATCTTGCTCTGCTGATCGGTGATGGGCTGGCCATCAATAGAAAATGAATTCTCGGCGTGATCGCCAAGTCCATGGAAAAGGCCATTAGAATCCGCAACGACTCCGGGTGAGGAGAGGGTTATCAGCGAACTCACGGAAGAGGACGGACTCTCGAGCGGCAGTTTATCGAAGAGTCCCCGGTCAATGTCGGTGTGAAAATTGGCGTCTTCTTCAACGAGGTCGGAGGCACTCTCAGTGACGGTGATACTGGTGGTGGCGCTGCCAATCGTCAGAGTTATGTTCAAAGTAATTGGAACGGTCGAGCGCACATCAACGTCTTGCGCGGAGGTAGCAAAGCCCTGCGCCGTTACGGTGAGATGGTACGGATTGAAGGGAACGTTCGGAATTCGAAAGTTTCCGTCCGTATCGGTTTCCACGTCATTGACGTGATGGCTGACCGGATTTTCCAAGTGCACTTTGGCACCCGGTATCGCGGCCTTCGAAGGATCTGTGATCATGCCTTGAATGATGCCCGAATTGGACTGGGCACTTAATGTGGAAGGTGCGGCGAGAGACAACGCCCCCATGACCGCAGATAAAACCAAAATCCCAAGACTTGAAAACCGCTTGCGTAGCATGTGGCCTCCTCGAAGCCAAGCGAAGCGTGCGGGATGTCCCCCGAGCAGCTCCGCGGGTAGTGGTTACCGGGTCGGTAAGAAGAGAGGCGAATGAGGCTGAGCGAAAACCGGTTGCCGGCGGCGGATGTCTCTAGGCTGGCGGAGCGCGAGGAGGCGCGCTCAGGGCGGTCGGGGCTGATTGTGTGACGTGCGTGTCAGCGGGTAAATGCCAAGCGATGACCAGCGGAGCCGAGAGGCCGGCGAGGAGAGAACCCAGCGCCGGCGTCAGGTGCGCAAGGTGACAAATGGAACAGGTAGCTTCGGAACGCGGGGCATCCTGGTGCCAGAAACCAGCGCCGATGGCCAACAGCAGAACGGCCAACATAGCGGCGCTAAGGCACGCAAAATGGAGCCGATTACGACCTTGTCGTTGTCCGCGTCTCATCATTCAACGAGAACTGCAAGGGATACCCGCCAGAGATCGTGAATGTTAGCATAGATGCGAATGGAAATGAGGGGTTGTGTTCGAAAGCCGGAACACTGATGAGTTGTCTGTCCGGTCGTGCCGACATAACTCCGTACTGCTGAACCAGCACGAATTTCCGACGCGGTCTTGCCTCGACGATACAATTGCGTGACAAGCCGCACCTCGTCAACCGATATTTCGCAATTTGTGGCTTCCAGATTTGTAAAGCAATCAAGCAGGCTATGTAATACCGCCGACAATAGCATGGCTGCTGTGCAAGAATATTTGGCATCTCGTTGGCAACAGCATAGACTTGCCTGACTTCGCTGAGCTGAAACTGCGAGGGATCGCCAACAACTCGCGGCACTGAAGCGAAGACATCCGCGGCCAAGGCTCGAAGCATTCGATAAGCTCCTCTGGATTTTGGCGCGGAGGTTGTGGTCTGGATGGAAACAGGCTCTCATTATGGTGAGCGATATCTAGCCCCCGCCGGATCGTTGGCCGGAGAAGGATTTCCAGGGAAGTCCGCGATCTGACCTTTCGGAGGGTCACGGAGAACCCAACCTAGGGCGCACCGGGTATTCATGGCGAACTTCTCATGCTCGGTTTCGATGTGTCCGAGAGATGCATCTCACGTTGGATGCACCGAGAGACCCTGAGCTCGCCAAACGTTGGCTCGCCTTGCTACGCAACCACCGCGAAGCACCGGAGCGCACTCATTCCAAAGCTTGGAACGGAGAGTCTAGGCTATTGTAGGATCCAAAGGTGCTGACCAAGCCATGGACCTCGGTTTCGACGAAGAACCGCAATATAGGCCCCGCCGCCGTCAGACAACTCGACCGAATATTGAGGATATTTAGTGGGCTGCCATCTTGACGGATGTAACCGTGATGGTCGTGCCGTTCACATCGCCGGTAATCATGGCCATCTTGCCGGCGAGCTTATCGAGTTCGGTCTTCTCCTTATCGCTCGCTTTCAGCGTGTAAGCCTTGTCCTTGACAACGAGCGCATAGCCAGACCCCTTACCTAAGCAAACCCTGGTGCAGGCAGCTGCGTCCTTTATCGGATGATTGACGCCGCACATTGCGTCGCTCACCTCACCGGTCAGAGTCATGTTTGCGGCCTTGAGAATCACTGCACCAAAAGCGAACGCTGCCACGAGAGCCAATACTGATGACGTCTTAACTTTCATCGTCTTTCTCCTTTTTCTCTTTTAAAGGACCGAGATTGCGCCAGACCTCCCACACTTAAACTGGAACTCCCGACGCTTCTCCCTGCCCTCGATACAAGGCACCGTGAGACTTGGACCTCCCAGAGTAAACAGCCGTCACCGTGCCCGATGAGCGGAGTATCTATCGCATCCTCGGCTCACTGGTCAAGCTCTTCAGGGCAGTTGGACAAATTAAACTTGAAAATTGCAAGGACTCAGCACCTTGCGGGGCACGACGATACGAAGTTGACCAGGCGACGCCAACGCGGGACCCGCAATCGTTACACAGGCGTTCGAAGCGCGTTCGGGTTCCCCCGTAAAACCATATGGGACGCGACGGAGCCTTGCCGCAGCAGATGCATTTTTGGTCGTGATCGGAGAACGAATGCAGTTGCACCAGAACAGTGCGTTCACTTGCTGCCTTCCAACGCTTGCACCTACCCAGCATGTGGAGCTCATTAGAAAAATGGCGGGGTCAATTATAGCCGGACTAGCTTTGAAAATTCGAGGCGCGTCTCTACTGCAGCAGAAACTTCGCATAGCGCGTCTCGGTGGTCATTCATAGGTCTGTGGAGACGGCACTCAGACACCGCAGGTGCTGTCGGGTAGATTCGCACTGCGTTTTTCGTGCCACAAGCAACATGCCCAGGGCTGGAGCGGGCCAACCAGTCGGCGAAAGGGGATACGCGGCCGGACTCACAGGGATAAGGGAAAGAAAGAGCAAGATGGAGAGGGGTGGCTGGGAAGCGACACTAAGGTGCACGGGCGGGCGGCTGCTGGCACAGAGAGCGGTACAACTGCCGGGCGACCTCGCGCAGTGAAACATGATAGCGGCGGACCAATTTGGAGTGGAGCAGGCAAAAGGCCGAACAGAGGGTGAACGCCAGCAGCAGAACCAGCGTGACTGCGGCCAACCCTCGATTGGGGACCAACTTCGCACGGTCCTCAGCGGTAGGCTGTTTCGGGCGGTGTTTGCAGGCGTGCAGGAAGCCATGTTTCAGCGCCCAATTCTGAGTTAGATCGTTCCAGCCGTTATTCTCTAGCTTCCACCGACTATGTCCGAGTCGCCACACGGCGCGGGGGGAAAACATCTGTGGGTTCAGCGTGTCGATCCACACCCATTCCTGGAAGGTGGTTTCCGGCTGCCGTTGGCCCCGGCGGTAATGATTTTCAGTGACCGCTTCTTGGGAGTGGACCACACGGACGGGCTGGGGGCACTCCTGGGTAAAAGGAAGGTTGGACTCGCTCCAAAGTTGCACCTCGCGTCTCTGGCCCGGGTGCTGTTCTGTGAAACGATCTTCGGCCTCTCGGGTCGAGAACAGTACGAAGGCATCCTGGTAGAGGTCGCGGTTTTCTTGTTTCAGCGTGAGGACCAAACTCCAACCCACTTCCTGGGCCAGATTCACGACCGGGGCCTGGGCGTAGAGGGAATCCAGCAACAAGATGTCGAAGAAGTGGCTACCGTAGAGGTCCGGCAGGCGTGCCAGCAGACGGAGCGCGGCTTTGTCTTCGCCTTCTCCGGGCGCCACCCACTCCAGGCCGAGAAAGGCTTTGACCGGACTGCTGACCATCTGGCAGCCGACGGCACGATGGTAATACTGGATGCGCTCGACCGGCTGACCATCGGCGCCCGTGCAGGTGACGCGCCGCTGCAAACAGTCGGAACAGCAACGGCTGAAACTGGAAAGGACCTCGATGCCATCCAGGGCGGCGACCAGATGGCCTTGCACCCGCCCGGGATCCAAGGCCTTATTGCGCTTCAGCTGGCGATTGACCGCCACCAGCATCTGTTCGAGCGGCTCGGTGGCGAAGCTGGCCAGGCTGTAGCGCAAGGCGTCGTCGCGAAACGAACGGGGGGCCCCGATGTGTTGTTGGAGCTGGGGCTGAGCGAGATCGGCCTCGAGTTCTTTGAAGCTGCGCAAGCGGAAGACGAAGCCGTAGAACAGCGCCCGGAACACCGCGGCGGGAGGGATCTCAGTATCCTGGCGGGCATCGCGGAGCGCAGGGAGGGCCTCTCGAAGATGGAAGACCTTGTCGACATAGGCGTCGAAAGATGGCAACGTGTGGCTTGGTCTATCGTACATTCTAATAACTGTAAGATATGCAATCCACAAAAACAGCCCTTCCGGATCGGCCCTCCGTTTAATCTCTGGGTTTCTTCTTCCGCTCGCGGCGCAGCAGTTCGCGGTTGATTTCCGAGATCTTCTCCAGATCGCCCTTGACCTTACGGTAGTTCTCAATCCAGTGGCGCACCCGTTCCAGAAGTTCCGACGGCACCACCGCGCTGGTCGTCCGGCCCGGACCCAAGGTGATGGTCAGATACCATACCGGACCATGCCGCTCGCCGCGTGCACACTTGCAAGATGGATTTCCGCAGGTGAGATAGCGCTCGATCAACGACCCCCTCAGGGTCTCCTCGGCCGGTGGTAGCATCTTGGCGAGTCCACGCCGGCGCTGTTGCAACGCCAGGTCGGAGAGCTTGGATAACGCCCTACTTGCCTTCATATGACTGTAAGATAATGGCACGGACGCACCGAAAACGTAAGTGCGAAAGTCCTCTGTGCGAATTTCCCTGGTAACGCTTTGCCAATGGGCAGGTTACGATTTACGTGCGAAGATCCTGTCTACTGCAGTGCGAAATTGGCGGGCCCAGCTTCGAATTCGTTGACACCACATGACGGTCGGTAGTATGAGGGTGGTTACGTAATGGCGGTTCAGGAATATGACGAATGGATTCAGAAATTGCCCGGTGGAAAGAAGGTCAGATTTAGCTACCAATTGCTGACTACTGGATTTTCAGCCAGTGCGGAAATACTTGAGTCGGTCGAAGCCACGATGATCTACACGCACACTCATACCGATCTTCCAGCGCCTACCGACCGTGCACAGATTGAGGCGGAATTTGCCGACGACCTATCAAAAGCGGACCCGAAGCACGAATCCGACGAGAAAATTGCATAACACCGAGTCAAGCTTGGCAGTGAGTCGATCTCGTAAGGCTCCGCCTTCGGGAAGTTTCTTCAAGTGATCGGTGGCTTCGCTGGAGGCGTAGGCCCGGCCGCTCGACTTCGCCGCCCAGCTTTCCCAAGCCCAATATTCCAAGCACCTTGCCATTCAGACCGGTCCCCTACGGTGGTCTGCCACCCTCCGCCGCGCATCTGCTGAGCCTCTTGGGGGATGTGACGCGCTAAAGCAATCATCAACCCCCAGGTAAGCTCGGCCGTCCGGGGCGTAAGCAGACCCGTTCCGCTCACCGCGATTCCGAGTTCGGCGGCGGCCTTGACGTCCATGGCTACATTCCGCATCCCCGTAGTCACGAGAAGCTTCAGCTTCGGCAAACGTTGCAACAGCGACCGAGGAAAGTGGGTTCGCTCGCACATGGCCACGATCGCTTCAAAATCGCCCAGGCGTTCCGCCAGGGCATCTTTGCCCGACAACCGTTCGTGAAATGCTTGGACGTTGACGTCCGAGCCCAGGCTCTTCCAATCGGCCAGTGTAAGAGCTACCTGCTGATAATCGTCAAGAATGGCCACTCGCGTCGTCACTCAAGCCTCGCAGCACGAATTCGCTACACTTCATTTCTGGGCAGATTCCTCGCAAACGACCGAATTATGCTACAAACGCTGAACCGAAATGTCTGCTACCGCAGCCTGGCCGGATGTAGGGCAGCGCACGAGGCATCGCATCGCCCGCCGCCTCCTGCCATTTCTTTTTGTTCTCTACGTAATCGCTTTTCTCGACCGAGTCAATGTGGGTTATGCAGGGCTGGAGATGTCCCGCGACCTGAACTTCAGCGATCGCGTCTTTGGGCTGGGCGCGGGCATTTTCTCCATCGGATACTTCCTTTTTGAAATACCGGGAGCGCTGATCGTGGAGTGCTGGAGCGCACGCAAGTGGATTGCAAGGATCCTGGTGACGTGGGGATTGGTTACCATCCTCATAGCGGCGGTGCACACCCCACGTCAGTTCTATGTGGCTCGATTCCTGCTCGGAGTTGCGGAAGCAGGGTTTTTCCCGGGTATCGTCGTCTATCTCACACATTGGTTTCGCAACGAAGATCGCGCCAAAGCGGGAGCGATCTTCATGGCTGCGATCCCCATGTCCAGCATCATCGGATCACCTCTAGCGGGATGGATTCTCAGTCAGCATTGGGCGGGTATCGCGAGCTGGAGATGGCTATTCGTGGTGGAGGGAGTTCCCGCAATTTTGTTCGGGATTTTGACGGTTGTTTATCTCACGGACTGGCCACCCCAAGCGCACTGGCTGGCTACGGATGAACGCGCCTGGATTGACGATATGGCAAGCCATGCGCAGCCGCCAAGTGATTCTCCTCACGCTAGTTTATTTCTTCGCAATCATCGGAATCTATGGGTTCGTGATCTGGTTTCCCACGATCGTGCAGCGGGCCACAAACCTGCCAAACATGGCCGTCACTCTCCTCTCCGCCTTACCCTATGTAGCCGGCCTCGCCGCTATGATCTGGAATGGCTGGCACTCGGATCGAACCGCGGAGAGGCGATGGCACACGGCCCTTCCGCTGTTTCTTGGCGCGGGTTGCCTGGTTGTTGCCATTCGTTTGAGCTCTCATCTGTCTTTAGCTTTCCTTTGCATGGTCATCGTCGGGGCCTGCACGACGGCTTTCATGCCTAGCTTCTGGGCTCTGCCCACGGCGATCCTTACCGAGTCCGCTGCCGCCGCGTCGATTGGATTGATCAATTCGGTCGCCAACTTGGGCGGATTCGCCGGCCCCTTTTTTATCGGTTATCTGCGGACGCTAACAAACTCGTTTACGCCAGGATTGGTCTTTCTTCTGGTTTGCATGGTCTTCTCAGGAATGCTAGCCCTGCTGCTCCACGTAGCTCCTATGCGCAATTGACCTGAGCCCAGAAAGCGTCTGTCAACAGCCAGACTAGTCTTTGAATTGAAGCGAGCCGAGAAAAATCAGGGCGCAGGCGCACGCAATGCCGAAAGAGGTTCTGGGGCGGTGTAGGCGGCCACGAGAGCGGCACCGGGCGGCACTAGAGTGCGGCGAAGCTGCGCATGTTGCGGCGTATAGGATAGGAGCGGAGAAACAAAAACCGGGGTCAATCCCTTTTCGACGTAACCTAACTTCCAGGCCGCGGCTTCAGAGAGATCGAGAATCCGATGCAGACGGAGATTGGGGCCGCGGTCAGTTACCGTGACTGTAACGGATCTGCCATTTTCCAAGTTGACCACGCGAAGCACTGTTCCCAGCGGCACATACCAAGATGCCGCAGTCAATTTGTGGCGATCGAATCTCTTGCCATTGGCCATTTTCAGGCCTTGATGCTGTATTCCATACCAGGAGGCGATCCCGACGAAGTGAGACTCAACCTTGCGTCTAGGCGTCCTGGCTCGAGATGCCGCGGAAATCATGGAAGCCGACAGCAGGCTTGCTGCGAAAATTGTGACCGCCATTCGTAGCTTGGGCTGCATGTTTATCCTCCAAATTCGTAACTTCTGTCGGCAGCGCTCGGCTGCCGTTATGTCGGCTCCTCCTCAGCCGTTCGATTTCTCTCTGTTGAGATCGGGCCAGCTTTCTTGGCCTAAGCTCCGCAAAACCTTGTGCCGCGAACGATGCCGACGACCGGGTTCCCTCTGGACTTCCTACCAAGGGCCTGAACCCCTCGATGATGGAAGCAATTTAGTCTTTGGCGGTGCCAATCGGCCATGGACGAAAAGCTTCATTTGTTTGGGTACCGGTGTACTAGGAAGAAATGAGCGTTGATGTTTTCTAAGATATTGAAACATAAGGGTAATAGCCAGGAGTGGTCAAAACTTGCCGAGATCGAGTGAAAATTCGGGAATAAGGCCCATATTCCTCATTATTGAGATATGTCTATTAGTCTGATACTACAGGCCTTATTATCAAAGCGGAGCGACGCTGCCTTTGTGGCTGGTCTCCAGGAGATCGGCCCAGTGGGAGAGGCTGTTCAGCGAAGGCTCATGGGTACGTTCCAACTCGATGGGGGTTATAGACACGTGGCCGGCAAAAACAGCGGCATAATCGCTATCAGGGTCAGGAAAGCCGGGGACTGGCTCCTCGCTGAGCCAGTAATAGATTCGACCACGAGGGTCCGCGCCTTCTTGGAGGACCGTACGGGTCAATTTGCCGGACTGGCGCGTGAAGCGCACACCCCCCTTCCAGTTAAGGGGCACATTTACGTTAAGCAGTACCTCGGTGGACAGCCCCTCGCGCAGGATAAGTTCCGCAAGCCGGCGGGCGAACCGCGCGGCATGCTCATAGATGAATCCATTTCCGCGGTGCGCCAGAGAGACGGCGAATGCCGGAATGTGATTGATAACGGCCTCAGTGGCTGCGCCGACGGTGCCGGAATAGAACACGTTCTCACCTAGATTGGGCCCCCTGTTGATTCCTGAGATCACTAGGTCGGGAGGTTTCGGAGATAACCGATGCAGCGCCACCATCATCGCATCAGCGGGCGTTCCCTCGATGGCCCATTCTCGTTCTGCTATTTGTTCGCAATAGATGGGCTGGCGAACCGTTAGCGATTGAGCTGCAGCGCTGCGCTCCTGGCAAGGCGCTACCACGCTCACAGTGGCCAAGCCAGCGAGACCTTTGACCAATGCCCGCAAACCTGGGGCATGAATTCCGTCGTCATTGGTAACCAAAATATCAGGCATGTCACTTGTGGAGGGCTGGTAGGGCCGAAAGTAACGCGTTAGGGGCGGTCATTCGGTGGTGTCGGTTCCGCGCAAAAGTGGTCGGGACGACTGGATTTGAACCAGCGACCTCACGCACCCCAAGCGTGCGCGCTACCAGGCTGCGCCACGTCCCGACCGTTCGCATAAGCGCTTGTACTCACCCGTTGGCAAAGGCCGGAGATACAGCTTTTGAGCCTATCACTCGGTTTCCAGCAGCGTCAAGAACGTGCGCAGCGAATCTCGTAAGTCCAGCAGCACCTTACGGCTGATATTGCGTGAGGCGTTGGCTTGAGCCGCCGGGGCGCCCTTCACCTCGCTGGCCCGGGAGGCCAATTCGATCGGCCCTTCGCCAACGTCTCGCAAGTGACGGCGGGCGCCGGCGATGGTAAACCCTTCGTCATATAACAGCCGCTTTATCGTGAGCACCGTATCGACATCTTTTCGCCGATAAAGCCGGTGTCCCTTCGGGCTCTTCACAGGCTGCAACGTGGGGAATTCCGTTTCCCAATAACGCAGCACGAAGGGCTTCGTATCGGTCAGGCGACTGACTTCGCCGATGCGATACAGATTCTTGTCCGCGGTGATTTCCTGATGGCCGTTGCCGGACATTAGGGCTCTATCCTATGCCGATTGGCAGCCAAGTCAATTGGCACTGCGCCGCTTTTGCGCCGAATGTTCCTTATCGTCACGCGCGCGTTGCCGAAAGCGCTGGATAAAACGGATGGGCGATCCAAAGAAATCGAAATGCTCACGCAACCGATTTTCCAGGAAGCGCTCGTAGCTGAAATGCAACTTCTGGCGCTGGTTCGTGAACAGAATAAAAGTCGGCGGCGAAGACGAGGATTGTGTCATGTAGTAGATTTTCACGCGGTGGGCCGCGGGCGAAGTTCCGCGCGCGAGATCGACGTCGGCCAGCCAGCGATTCAGCTCCCCCGTAGATATTCGGCGCTTCCGCGCCTCAGCCACTCGATCGATGAGGCCATACAGTTTTTCGACGTGCTCCCCGGTCAGCGCTGAAATAAAAACAATTGGCGCGTAAGCCAAAAACTTAAACCTTTCGCGCACCAAGACTTCGTATTCCGCCCCGAGGCGTGTAGGATCCGGTGAGAGCCGCTGCGCATTTCGAATTTGTCTCTCCTGCGGCTGCTCCCCACGGTGCTTCCGGGCCTTCTGGGCGGCTTCCCGAGCTTTTTCTAGCGCCAGATCCCACTTGTTCATGACCACGATCACGGAGCGACCGGACTGCTGGGCATAGCCGGCAATCGTCGCGTCACCAGCGGTAACGCCGATGGCCGCGTCGGCCACCAGGAGCCCGATGTCGGCGCGTTCGAGATGTCTGCGGGCCATGATTACACTCAATTTCTCCGCGATCAGATGGGTTTTGCCTTTGCGCCGAATGCCGGCGGTGTCGATAAGGCGATAGCTCTTGCTGTCGCGGAGGACGACGGTATCCACCGCGTCTCGCGTGGTTCCGGGTTCGGCCGAAACGAGGGAACGCTCCCCGCCGGCCAATTGATTCAGCAACGTGGACTTGCCGACGTTGGGCCGGCCAATGATGGCGACCTGCACTTCCCGATGCGCGGCCGCGCTGCTGTCGGCTTCTGTAAGAAGGAAATCGCGCGTCAATTCGTCGAGGAGATTATCAACCCCTAATCCGTGCTCCGCGGAGAGAGGAAATACCTCTGCGCCAATCTCGTAAAATTGAGCTGCTAGATCCTGCTGTCGCTGCGTGTCGACTTTGTTGACGGCTACGACGAACGGCTTGCCCGTTCGCCATAAATGCCGGGCCAGCTCCAAATCGAGAGGAGTCGCGCCAGCACGAGCGTCCACCACCAGCACGAGAGCCGTCGCATCAGCAATGGCCGCTTGCGCTTGCTTGAGAATTTCGCGCGGGATGGGAGCATGGTCGTCGGGCAACAGACCTCCCGTATCGACGATTTCGAACGGCCGGCCGCGCCAGGTAGCAGTGCCGTAAATACGATCGCGAGTAATTCCCGGCTCGTCTGTGACAATCGACCGGCGAGTTCCCGTGAGTCGATTGAAGAGCGTCGATTTGCCGACATTGGGACGTCCGACGATAACGATGGATGGCAGTATGTGATTCATCTACCCGGGACTTCCCTGGCTCCCCTTGGCTCAGCTTATCCTATAAGATGGCCAGGGCATAACGAGGCCGTAGGATGCCCACGACACGCATAAACCAAGTAGAAAGGGAGCCCTTGCGTCTCAAGGAGCGGCTGCTCGAAATTCGTCGCGGCTTCGAACCTGCCTTCTGGGTGGCCAACATCACTGAGCTTTTTGAACGACTGGCTTATTACGGACAAGCCGCCGTCCTGGCCATCTTCTTGCACGAGTCCCTTCACCTTTCGACAGAGCAGACAGGAACGCTCATGGGGCTATTTGGCTTCGCGGTCTGGTTTCTTCCGATTCTGGGCGGCAGCCTGGCAGATCGCTTTGGCTTCCGCAATTCGTTAGCCTTGGCCTATCTGACGCTTGCAGCCGGATACTTTCTGATGGGCTCTCTCACCGCAGCTTGGATGGCTCCCCTGCGACAGGCGTTTCCTCTCTTTTGGGTCGTGCTGCTGGTCCTGATGATTCCTGCGCTTGGCCCGTCGGTCGTAAAGCCGTGCGTCGCCGGAACGACCGGGCGAGCATCGAGCGAGTCCGTACGCTCAATTGGGTATTCCATATACTACACCCTGGTCAATATCGGCGGAACGCTAGGTCCCATTGTCGCTTTTCTCGTCCGCCGGTCACTGGGTATCGAAAACGTATTTCGCGTATCGGCGCTTTTCGTCCTCCTGATGTTTTTTGCCACTCTCGTTTTTTACAAAGAGCCCAGCCGCTCGGGCGAGCAATCCGTTCCCACGATAATTGCCGCGCTGAGGAATATGCTGGTCGTTCTCGCGAATTTCCAGTTCGTTGTCTTCCTGCTGATTTTTTCTGGTTTCTGGATCATTTTCTGGCAGGAATTCATCGCACTGCCGCTCTTTATCCGAGGGTACGTCGACCCCAATGCTAAAATCGATCTTTTGCTATCGGTCGATCCGGCTACGGTAATTCTGTTTCAGATTGTGGTGAGTTACCTGACACGTAGAATACCGCCTTTTACGGCGATGACGCTGGGCATCCTGATCTCCAGCTTTTCGTGGCTGGTCTTACTGCTGCATGCAAGCACCGGCTTCGTGATCGGGGCGCTTTTCATCCTGGCGCTCGGCGAAATCACGCAATCACCTCGATATTACGAATATGTTTCCAGACTGGCGCCGCCCGGACAACAAGGCACCTATATGGGCTATGCCTTCCTCCCTATTGCCATTGGTTACCTGATCGGCGGCAAGCTGGGAGGATATCTGGTGCATTATTTTGGTGATGTACTGCATCGGCCCGAACAGATGTGGTGGGTGGTTTCGGCGATTGGATTCGCGACGGCGCTGCTGATGTGGATTTACAATATAGTTGTCAAGCCCGCTGCGGCGGGGGATTCCTTGCCGGTCGGTTAGAATACAGAGGACTGCTTGGAACGAGCATTTTGTGGGAACGGCGGTATATCCAAGAACGCGGCACAAGCATGTTCCTAGCGGTAGCGCTGATCGCCATATTACCCGCTGTCGCCGTCTCTGCTCAGGGCTTGCGGAAAGACTCGGGAGCAAAATCGGCCGGTATCGCTTCCGCCGCTCAACAAACGGTTTCGGGAAAGGAGCTCTTTCACCAGCACTGCGCCTCCTGTCATTTCACGGACACCACAGCTCAGAAAATCGGGCCGGGACTGAAAGGGCTGTATCCGCGGCTCACGTTTTCTGACGGGAAGAAGGTGACTGATGCCAGCCTGACCAAGTGGATCGAAGTCGGAGGGAAAAACATGCCCGGCTTCAAGGAGAGCATGAAACCTGAGCAGATTCGCGAACTGATTTCCTACATAAGGACTCTATAACATAACTGCCAGCCGGACGGTCGCTCCGGCCTCACGCTTGTTTTGCTTTTGATGCCCCGAGCTCGTCGATTGCTTCGCGGCTATTGATCATTCTGGCCCCCAAGGACTTCATCTCGGCGAGGGCGCTATCCCCGTCCTCCGTTTTCAACGTCTTGATGGCATCTTCTACCAAAGCAACTCGCCGGCCGCGCTCGAGCAGCCCTTTCGCGACGCACCGCACACAGTATTCGGTGACCACTCCGAAGACGACGAACTCGGCATCAGCATCGGTAAATTCCTTCAGCCGCCCGATCACTGTTTCTGTGTGTGGGTTATCAAAGACGTCGAGCGTCTGCTTTTCGAGAATGACTTGCTGGTACGGCGATAAATCACGCGGAACCGAGGCCTCGCGCCGATCCGGCAGAATGAGAAACCGCCGCGCGATGGTCTCTGAAATGATTTCCGCACCTGGGGTGCCGCGCACGCAGTGTGGCGGGAATCGCTGAAATTCCGGATCATCCGGCGTATGGACGCATGCGTCGGAAACGAGAAAAACGCGATCGTTACGGGCTTGATCGGTGAGCCGGCCCAAGTTCGGAATCAGCTTTTCAGCGCCGGGAACGTAGAGTTTCCCGCCCGGCAGCATGAAATCGACCTGAGTATCAACGTCCCAAAAGATGATCCGGCGGGAAATCACCAAAACTCCTAAGGGCGCGACGCCGTTCGAGCGATACGCTCGCGAACCTCTTCGAGCAGCGTT
Source organism: Acidobacteriota bacterium (assembly GCA_003223325.1). Taxonomy (GTDB): domain Bacteria; phylum Acidobacteriota; class Terriglobia; order Acidiferrales; family UBA7541; genus Palsa-189. The sequence goes on along the minus strand of QHYS01000028.1, from coordinate 127,039 downwards.
TCCAGCCGCGCGCTGTGGCGCACGGGGTAAGCCTGGTCAGAAACTTCCAGCGCGCGAACTTCGGCAGGTAAGCGTTCGATCTGGGATTGACAGCGATTCTGCAGTTCTGCCAATGGCGGGACTTGGCTCACGCGTTTTCCTGCGCGCATTACCGGCACGAGCAACGGTTCGCCCCCGATATGCTCACCCTCGAGCGCAATCACATCACCCATATAATTGGCTCGAGTATCGATCTCACGGTAGACCTGCTTGCGGCCAGGGTAAGTTACCTTGGCGGCGCTGAACTTCGCCGCCTCCCGCACTTCGCCACCTCGTTCCACTTCGACCAACTTATAAAGAACGCTAAGCGATGGTGCGTCTGAGGACGTGGAAAGCGAAGTGCCAACGCCAAATGTATCCACCCGGGTTCCGGCATTCAGCAATGATGAAATCCGCTCCTCATCAAGGTCGCCGGAGATGAAAATCTCCACGTCTCCCCACCCCGCTTCATCCAGCTTCCGGCGCACCCAGACGCTGTCGGCGGCCAGGTTGCCGCTATCCAGCCGTACACCGCGAGGTTTGCGTCCGATTGCAATCACTTTCTCGAGGGCAACGCGTACATCATAGGTGTCCAACAGTAACACCGAATGGTGCGGGAAAATATCCATGAACCGAGCAAAGGCTTCCTCTTCTTTGTCGTGGGCCATAATCCAGGAATGGGCCTGCGTGCCGTAAGTGGGAATGTCGAATAATTGACCGGCGCGAACATTGGAAGTTCCCTGGCACCCGCCAATATAGGCCGCGCGCGCAGCCAACACACCGGATTCTGTTCCGTGAGCGCGGCGCGTGCCGAACTCGACTATGGGCCGTCCGGCCGCCGCTTTGACCACACGTGCCGCTTTCGAGGCGATCATAGTTTGGAAACTGATCGTTGCGAGCAGCGCGGATTCCATGATCTGCGCTTCGGCGATCGGCGCCGTGATACGCAGAAGCGGCTCGCCAGGAAAACAAACCGTCCCTTCCGGCAGCGCCCAAACATCGCCGGAGAACCGAAATGCCGCCAGAGAATCGAAAAAATCCGCACTAATTCGGGCGAAGGCGGGATGCCGGCGAAGGTAAGCAATGTCCTCGGAGCTGAAGCGGACAGCTTCCAGAAAGTCCAAAGCCTGCTGCAAACCGGCTGCAATGAGGAAGTTTCGCTTGGGAGGGAGGTTGCGGACGAAAAGCTCGAAAGTTGCCCGGGCCTCGAAGTGCGTTTCGAGGTACCCCGCCGCCATCGTCAATTCATATAAGTCGGCCAGAAGGCCGGAGGGTGCCTGAGAGATCGGCATACGCTTTCGCAATCATTATGCCACTGATTGTCGACGACGTAGCTACAGGCAGGACCCTATCGCAGAGATACGGCTAAATAGCACGATGCCGATACCTCGGCGGCCAGAATCCGAGCCTCCGGCATCCACGCTCGTTACCGAAGTTTCCACAGCGTATTAGACCTCGAAGATGCGGATTTTGGGGTTATGCGCCCAAAACCGCGTCTTTGAAGGCCTTAGCGGGACGCAAACGCACTACAGTCTTCGCTTTAATCTTGATCGGTTCGCCGGTCTGCGGGTTGCGGCCCATGCGCGCTTTGCGATGGGCTTTCACGGCACGCCCCAGATTTGGAATTACGAATTTGCCCGCGCCGCCCTTGCACTCCTTCACGGCCAATTTGAAAAGCTCGTCAAAAAATGAGCTGATCGTTTTCCTCGGCGTCTCGCACTTCTCCGCCAGATGGCCCACAATCTTGGACTTACTCATCGGCTTTGCCATCTCGTTCGTCTCCCCTCCTCTTAGCGTTTCTTCGAGCCCTCGTGGAGGCCCGAACCAGGGCCGCGCACGCGCGACACTATAAAGAGAGTCCCGGCACAACGCAAGAGAAAATGCAAAAAAGCCGCAGAAAATTGATATTTCGCGACATGACACTAGGCTAGATAGAACCATTCCGGCACAGTTGCAAGGCATGCGGCTCCTGATAGGCTGCCTGCTTCTAACTACTGCAAGGCCCATCTCACGTCAGCCGCACAAGAATCAAGAATTCTGTTAGTAAATGCAAAGGAACCAATCCGCTGCCTAGAGGTTGCCCAATCCTTGATAAAAATTGGCCATGGATTTAATGCCTCCAAAATAATTCTCAAGCAAAATGTGCTCGTCTGGGGCATGTGCATTCTCGTCAGGCAACCCGAACCCTAATAAAAGGCAGGGCACTTTGAAGGTGTCGTGCATCTGTGTCACAAACGGAATCGATCCGCCCTCCCGGATGAAAACCGCGCGCTCGCCGAATCCCGTTTCCAGAGCCTGGTGCGCGACTTCAAAAAACGGATGTGTGTAGGGCGCTACCCAAGGTTTGCCCGTGCTCAGAACCTGGAAATTGCAGGTGACCTGCCGGGGAATCAGCCTGTGTATATGACGTTCCACGAGACGCGCAATTTTGGCCGGATCCTGGTTTGGCACAAGGCGCGTAGAGAATTTGGCATGCGCTTTAGATGGTATGACCGTCTTTGCGCCTTCACCAATATAGCCTCCCCATATTCCGTTGAGCTCCAGCGTGGGGCGACACCAAAGTTGTTCGACGACGGTGTAGCCCTTTTCACCGCATAGCGCCGGCGCTCCCACGGTCTTTCGGAACTCTTTCTCGTTGAAGGGAAGCGCGTTGAGCGCCTTGCGCTCGGCACGAGACACGACGGCCACGTCGTCGTAGAAGCCAGGTACCGCCACGCGAAAATTCTTATCGTGCAGCTTCGCAAAAACCTCCGTCAATATGGTGAGCGGATTCGGCACGGCGCCGCCGAAGACTCCAGAATGCAGGTCCTGCCCAGGCCCCGCTAGGTCCATTTGATAGTAGTTCAGGCCTCTCAAGCCGTAGGTAATCGAGGGCACTCCGGGGGCCAACATGGCCGTGTCGGAAACGACCAGGGCGTCGGCCTTAAGCTTTGACTTGTTGTGATTTACATAGTCCCAGAGGTTTTCGCTGCCAACTTCTTCCTCTCCTTCGATAATCACCTTGAGGTTTATCGGAAGCATTGCCCCTGTCTGCCTCAAAGCATCCAGCGCGCGGATATGGATGTGCACTTGGCCTTTGTCGTCTGCGGTCCCGCGTCCATAGAGACTGCCGTCGCGGACAGTCGGCTCGAATGCCGGCGAGGTCCACAACTCCAGCGGCTCCGGCGGCTGGACGTCGTAGTGCCCGTAGAAAAGGACGGTGGGCTTACCAGGCGCTTGCAGGGATTGGCCGTAAACCAAGGGATGCATTTTCGTCTGGACGATTTCGACCGCATCAAGGCCAACGCGCTGCAATCGGTCCGCAACCCACTGCGCCGCACGCTCAACGTCCTGTTTGTGCTCTGCTTGCGCACTGATGCTGGGTATGCGCAGAAATTCGTAAAGATCCGTCAGATGCTCGTTACGCTTTCGTTCGATGTACTCGTTGAGCTCCATCTGCCCTCCCGAAGCACCGTCCCGATTCTAGGAGCCCGGCACCTTCGCTGCAAGCGGACACAAGAGGACCCGAGTCGCGCTCTTGTCCGCATGGCCAGTTGTCCTCGAGGACACGCGAACCTATTGCAAGATTGACCGCACACGAGACATTGTCTGACCATGAATGTGTCATGCCCCCAGCCGTCTATGAACGCGAACGACGCAGTTCTCGAGTCTTCATGCGCATTCGGGTGTTGCTCGCGGGCAAGAATCAGCAGGGCCGCCGCTTTCGCCACGTCTGCGAAACCATTGTTATCAGCGCCCATGGAGCGCTGCTCTACTTCGACCAGGATTTGGAGATGGGATCCATTCTCGTTCTAACCAATCCGTTCACGGCCGACGAGCAAGAATGTCGCGTTGTCTATGTCGGCGAAGATTCCGACAAGGGCCGCCGGGTGGGCATCGAATTTGTCACTCCGGCGCCGCGATTCTGGGGCATCGAATTCACGCATCCGGACTGGGCCCCGGCTCAGGGCGGCTCACTTCGGGGGAACTAGCCCAGTAACCCTGTGGCATACCCCACCCCTTTGTCTATAAGTGTTCATTTCCAAGTGACTTCCAGACGATACCTTCATTGTCCCCACTTTAAGAAAGATCCTCCACAAAACCACCCCCCTAGCTAAGCGCACCAACTGTGCCTCGCCCGCAGTGGACCGTGTTAGTCAGGGCTTGCCGGCGGGATCGCCAACTGCCTTCAAGTACTCGACGACCTGCGACGGTATGCAGAGCCTCTCCTCAAGAAACTGATTCGGAACCCATCTGAAATACTCCGTGCCGAGCGAAAAAGGCTTCGTGTACAGCTTTGGATCGTCAATCGTCAGAGTCAGCTCCAAGTCGTTGTGGTCGGTACGAGTGAAGTGCTCCTGCACTTGTGCATCGATGCTATGAGGATACCCAGCCTCCGTGAGCCACGTCCGGTCATCCAGGCCAGTCGTATTGACAACGAGCGTGGTATCCCCCTCCCAGTGGCCCACAGAATACCCGTAATACCGCGGGTCGGGAGCTCCCTTTTCTGTCGCTCCCACGTTCCTGGGGAGTTCTCGGCCGTCCATCCAGATTTCGCGCCATTGTTGCTGGAACGGGTACAGCACAACAATTCGGTCCGGCATCGTGGCGAACGCCATTTCCATGATCGAGTACTTGTCGGCGCGTGGAAACCCTAACGGATCGCAGGTCCTTACCACGGGATCATTCGTCCCTGCGGGGTTGTACTTCTGCAGGCTCTTATTGGCACTGAACAGCTTTTGCCCCAAGGGCGTCATAGAAGGGACATCTCCTGGTTTGGAATCCGGCACCCCTGCCCCAGAGCGCGGCCCTGCCCAAGACCCGCTCAGATCATGCACAGGAGCGGGCCCGCCCGGACCAGCGCTTCTGTTGCGACCGTCATATTTCCACAGGGGGGCTTCGTAAGTTCCCTGCTGAGGCTGGGTCATGGCAATCGAGGAAAGAATCAGAACTGCCAAGCCCGCGATTGCGCCCGTGAACGGATTTCGCATTTCCACAGTCCTCCTCCGGTTCGGGTTGCCTCGCCCCAATCCCCGGGGCCGAAAAGTACCACGAAACACCGGATTACAAACCGTTGGGGCCTTCCAGATGAGAATCTTTTCACACATTCTTCGCCGGAGAAATAGGCGTACAATCGTTGCCATTCTTAAGTCCAGTGGCAGATTCCGGTTGGTCCGGGATAGCGTCACGCTTCTGATGAGGGAGGTTTAACAAAATGCGCAAGTTTGCGTTCAGCATTTTGCTCTCAGCGATGCTGCTTACCCTAGAGCCGGTCGCATTTGCCCAGCAGGGCGCCCCCGGCCAAACCGCTGATTCAAAACCTCCAAAGCCGGGGTTCGAGGTGCCCTTGGTTACTCCTGGTCCGGGCTGGAAGGCCTGTGCACACTGCGAGAACGGAGCTTACGCGGCAGCAGACCGGAAGAAGGCAAACGTAGATACACGCACGTTTAATGCGCATGATATATCAGGAATCTGGAACGGCAATCCCAACGACCTAACGGTCAATGGTATTCCGCTGAATATAACAGCGGCTCCCGCTTTCACACCTTACGGGCAGAAGTTATTCGAGGCCAATCAAAGTGATTCACCTCAGTGGAATTCAAAGGATCCAGCGAATGTTTGTGATCCTCTGGGTTGGCCACGATTGCTAACATTCAACTTTGGAGTTGAGTTTGTTACATTGCCAAACCGTGTCTTAGAATTCTTTGAGTGGGGTCATACGTGGCGAGACATCTGGACTGATGGGCGCAAACTGCCGGCGAATCCTCCGATTCCACGTTACCTGGGATATGCCGTCGGCAGGTGGGAGGGAGATACGTTCGTGATTGAGTCGAATGGCTATGACAACAGGTCCTGGCTTGCTCAAACTCCAGTTCAGCGTTTTGGAACCGGGAGACCAGGCGGATTTCCCCACAGCGACGAAATGCGGATCGAGGAACGTTATAAGCGGCTGAACTACGGATTGCTTCAGGTGACGCTGACGATTATCGACCCGAAGGTATATACGGCGTCCTGGACGACAAACGGAACGACCACGTTGATCCCCAACACGGAAATGGCAGAAAATTTCTGCGTCCCGTCTGACAGCATCAATTTTAACAATGAGAATACGATACCCACGGTTCCGAAATAGTGCGGGTCGTGCTTGAATCAGTGTAAAGAAGGAGGAGGGGAAGTATGTTGCGACGTATGCCCATGGTTGCAGTGCTGGCTGGTATCGCTCTACTACCAATGTTGACCTCTCGTGTTTTGGCACATCACGGGAACGCAGCGTGGTCGACAAACGAAGTGACACTAAAGGGTACCGTGGTGGACTATATTTGGAGAAATCCCCATGTGTTGCTCGTTTGGACTACAAAGGACGACAGCGGCAAAGTTGTGCAGTGGACGGGCGAAGTCGCTTCTCCAGAATCGATGATGGCTGATGATGGGTGGACCAAACAGACGTTCAAGCCGGGCGACGAAATTGTTCTGGTCCTCCGGCCGGCGAAGTCCGGCGTACCCAATGGCGTGATCGACCAGATCAAGAGAGCCGATGGGACCGTGGTCATGCGGTACTCGAGGCAAGCGGGCTCTGGGAATTATGCCGGCCCGTTGACAAAGGAAGATCAAGAACGCCGGGATAAAGCCGAGGCCGACAAGTCTAAGAATTAACCTTACCATTCAATAGCCGTTTTGAACTCCTCCGCCTATTCGAATGGTTTGGCAGGTGCGGGGAATCGCTCCTATGAGGACAGCGCGACCGAAATGTTCCTCCTCACCCGCCGTTCGCCGAAATTGCTCAGTCGTTCACCCCTGCAGACCAATTTCCGGTTTGTTCGCAATGCTGGCTTCGTGAACGGCAAGCCCGAGCAAGCCCGCCGTGATCGTGAAGCTCTACCGCCAACCGCGTATCATGCTTGTCCGCTACTTCCGCCCTATCATCGTTCACCTGATCTGTCACTTGCCGTTGAGCCTTTCCCAGAAGTTGCTTTGTAGCGTATACTCCGGCCAAATGAAGGATTTCACGCGTGGATAACACCCAAGTATCGGCCATCGACGTAAATGCTGCGCCTCGTGAGCAGGCCGGCACGCGCTCAGTAGCGATGGCCATTTATTGCGTACTGCTGCTCTCCTACGTGCTCATGGCGGCGGACCGATACCTCTTTCCTGTGGTCGCGCCGTACGTGCGGCGTGAATTCTCCTTCTCACCGGCGCTTACCGGGCTGCTCACTACAATCTTTACTCTCGGCCTTGGCGTCGGAGGTTTGACGACTGGCTATATTCTTGCCCGCTTTTCCCGCAAGGCTGTGATGCTGGTGGGCATCGCGATTTTTTCCGGGGCCACTGCTCTGACCACGGCCACACATGGATTCTGGGGAATGCTGTTTTGCCTGGCGGCACAAGGAATAGGGATGGCCATGCTGGCCACTTCGATGTTTGCTTTGGCGGCAGCCTATTTTGTGACCTACAAGGCGGCGGCTATCGGGTCGGTCAACTTCTGCTACGGCATCGGTGGATTTGTGGGCTCGTCGCTGGCCGGCGTGCTACTGACGAAATACGCTACCTGGCGCGCTCCAATGATTGCCTTCGGACTATTCGGCTTTATCATGATTGCCATAATCGTGGCCAGCGTGCGCTCCTGGTTCAGCGAGACGCGCGGCCAAGGGCAAGCACGCATTACCGCGGGCGGTTCGCTGAGTCTATGGAATAGGAATAGCGTGCTCCTTACGATTCTCTGTTTGATCCATGGGCTCAGCATGTATGGATTCCTCGGCAGTTATGCGTCATTTCTTCAGGAGAATCTGCACTACACGCCCAGGCTTGCAGGCTTCGTAGTGGGCTTTTTCGCCATAGGAGCCCTTACCTCGATCGCCGGCGGCTGGGTGGGGGATCGTTTTTCGCCGCGAATCGTGCTGAGCGGCGCCTTCGTATGCATCGCCGTCCTGGGCTATCTCTTTTTTCAGTTGGCGCCATCGGCCCTGACCCGGGAGATCCTGACTTGTATCTACGGCGTCGTGGGGAGCGCGGTCCTCTACGTAAGTCTTGCGGCCTACCACGTGAAATCTCTGAGGAGTAACCTGGCCAGCAAAGGCTCGGGCATGTTTGTCACCAGCCTGTATGGCGGCGCCGCCTTTGGCGGCTATATGATCCGTGCATTGGCCACGCACGGCGGTTGGCTATTCGCGGGGGTAATTCAAATGTCCTTGCTTTGCGCGGTTGGTGCTGTTTTAGCACTGGGCTTGCGGCCCAACGAAATGAGCACCTAGGCGACCTAGGCCTGAACGAACTCAGCTGACACTACTACCCCGGCTTCGCTCGGAACGGCATGGAGCTAATTTTTTCTGCAAACTATGGTACCGCGACCACAAATCTATCGAGTTATCAGACAGACTATATGAGGAGCCAATTTTAGTTGCCCGGATTCCTGCGGGGCGCATTGCTTGGATTTTGTGGTTTGGTCGCAGGTATTCAGTTAATTCGACCTGCGCGCACCAATCCTCCCGTGGACCAGTCGCACACTTTGGAAGCAGTAGTGTTCGTGCCCCCGAAGATCGAAAGCATACTGCAACGCGCCTGCGACGACTGCCACTCTGATTTAACGCGCTGGCCATGGTACAGCAACGTGGCGCCGGTATCTTGGTTCGTCATCGATCACGTGGATAGTGGACGCCGCCACGTGAATTTCTCCGAGTGGTTCCGCCGCGATACCAAGAATCCGGCGGAATATACGCGCGAGCGCTTCCAGGCGATGTGCCGTCAGATGCAGACGGGCGACATGCCCCTAACCTCATATCTGCTAGTACACCGGACGGCAAAACTTTCGCAAGACGATATCGAAACGATCTGCCAATGGACGAAGACGGGTGTGCTCCCGAACTGATGAGGGAATGACGCAGTCCTTACAAGCTGTGCCGCAGAAAATCTAGCCTCGCGGCCACAATGCGTGCAACCGCCTTTTGGCCGCGATGGGCGGAGCAGTTGTCCATGATCCAGAAAACGCGACGTGCTGACTTATAAGGCTCTCGGCTCATGACTTCCTCAATCAGGCGATCGACCGGCGCAATGCCGCTTTCTTTTCGCAGCGGACCGAACACCTTGGCCCGATGCACCTCCCATGCCGCCAGATAGGTCCATGCGCCTTTACGGAAGTATTCGTGTTCGATTCTGGCGGAACGACCTGGGTTGCGAGCAGTACCAATCCCAAGTCTTGCGCAGACCTTCTTCAAAATTGACGTGCGTTTTGTATCCAAACGTCTCGGTGGCCAGGGAAATGTCCGCCTGGGAATTGCGGATATCGCCCTCGCGCGGAGCGTCGTATTTTGGCTTGGCTGGCCTGCCGGCAAATCCCTCGAGTAATCGCAAGGTGTAATTTAGCGTGTAGCGTGCTCCGGTTCCAAGGTTAACTATCCGGCCAGCAATCCCGGGCGTCTCGCAGGCCTGTAAATTCGCGATCACCACATTCTGGACGAAGGTAAAATCGCGCGACTGCTCTCCGTCGCCAAAAACGGAAGGCTGGCCGCCATCGCGCATGGCCGTTATAAACAGCGAGAGCACCCCCGAGTACGGCGAACCAGGATCCTGGCGCGGCCCAAACACATTGAAATAGCGCAGAGCTACGAAATCGAGCCCGTAGATACGGTGAAAGACTCGGCCATACAGCTCGCCCACTAGCTTGGAAACGCCGTAAGGAGAAATTGGCGCGGGCGGCATGCCTTCATTCTTCGGTAGAGTGGGCGTGTCACCATAAACGGAGGAAGAACTGGCAAAGACCACGCGGCGCACACCAGCATCCCGCGCGGCGACGAGAACGTTCAATGTGCCATCCACATTGATTTGATTCGTCTCCAGAGGCTGCTTAACAGAGCGCGGCACGGAAGTGCGCGCGGCCAGATGGAGCACGTAGTCGGCGCCACGGCAGGCCCTTTCGACGGTGTCTCTGTCGCTGATCGTGCCCCGAATGAATGTGATCCGCTCTCGGACGCTCGCGAGGTTGGCCTCGTTACCGCCGGAGAGGTCGTCGAGCACGGTGACGGAATGTCCCCGGCGTACCAACTCATCCACTGTATTCGAGCCTATAAACCCGGCGCCGCCGGTGACCACATAACGCATCAGAGCGATCCTCCCAAATTTGCATCGCGCCTCACGGGCAAGGCGCCTCCATGGCCTCTTATTTTTCCGCCCCTTGCTCCTCGTTTGTGGCCGGCGTACGCATATCAGATGCGCACCCTGAAAAGACCGCGCGCAACTGCATCTCCCAGTGTGGCAGCCTCACGCCAAACGTGGCATTCAATTTCCTGTTGGCAAGCACCGAATAAGCTGGACGGCGGGCGGGCGTGGGGAACTCGTCGGTCGCGATGGGAACAATCCGCCGGGTCATCAGGGGCCGGTTGTTGGTAGCCGCTGCAAACCAATCCCCGACCCGCGGTTGGCGCGAAGCCAATTCCAAAATCAGTTGCGCAAAGTTATACCAAGTCGTTTCGCCGCCGGCAGTCATGTGGTAAATGCCTTTGGTTTCAGACCAGGGCCGCGTGCCATTTGCGGGTGCGAAAATTTTTGACAGAACTCCCGCTGTGGCCGCGGCGATCTCTAAGCTCAAGGTCGGGGCGCCCGCCTGATCTCGAACAATCCTCAACTCCTCTTTTTCCGTTGCCAGGCGAAGGACAGTTAATAAGAAATTGCGGCCTTCTCGCGCATAGACCCACGCCGTGCGAAAGATCAAATATGCCGGCCCAATCTGCCGAATGGCTCGCTCTCCTTCCAGCTTTGTTCTTCCATACAAGTTCAATGCATTGGGCGGATCATCTTCATCGTAAGGCGTTCGTTTGGTCCCATCGAATATATAGTCGGTGGAGTAATGCACTAGAAGCGCGCCGAGCCGTTTGGCCTCTTCAGCTAAGACTCCCGGCGCAATCGCATTAATGGCCCGCGCCGCCGCTTCGTCTGACTCAGCCCGATCTACGGCTGTATACGCTCCTGCGTTAACGATCAAGTCCGGCAGCAGGCCGCGGATTACGCGCTGAATTTCATCCGGTCTACTGAGATCGAGTTGCCGCCGATCGAGTGCCGTCAATTCGCCCATTCGGTCTAGCAGCGGCGCTAACGCCCGACCGACCTGGCCAGTTTTGCCGGTGAGAAGAATCCTGGGATTTGATACTTCTTTACTCACGTCGTTAAGCCTGCTCATGTGCTCGGGTAAACGGGCAGCAACTCGCGGGGCAGTTCTGCAAGCGTAGGTGCTCTCGCATCTTTTTCAGAGACGACAGGCGCCGCGACCTTCCAGGCAATTGCAATTTCGGGATCGCTCCAAAGGATGGCGTGTTCATCTGCTGCATCGTAAAAATCGCTGCATTTATAGAGAAACTGAACTCGCTCTGTCAGCGCCAGGAACCCGTGAGCAAACCCGCGTGGAATATAGATCTCATTCTGCGCGACGGCCGACAGCACAACCGCCGCCCATTTTCCGAAAGTCGGCGAACCGGCGCGGATGTCCACCGCGACATCCAGCGCTTCTCCTTCGACGACGCGGCAGAGCTTGGTCTGAGCGTGGTGCAATTGGTAATGCAAACCGCGCAGAGTTCCTTTAACCGAACAGGAGTGGTTATCTTGTACAAATACGTCGGCAATTCCAACCGCGGCGAACCTTGCTTGATTATAGCTTTCGATAAAAAACCCACGGGCGTCGCGGAATATGTGGGGGCGGAGTTCCCACACCTCGGGAAGCGATGTCGCGATCCTCTGCAAGCGAATGGCCTCTCATCTCGACCTTGAATGCAGGAAATCATTTACCACTTTATCAGAATTCGCGGCCGCCGCGTTCTCGATTGCCTCAGAACCGGCGTAATGAAGGTGCCGACCGGCAAGGGCAATGAGCGGGAGTTAGCACTTTCAAAAATAACACGGTGCATAAGTTGATTCCTGCGTGGCGGTGGAGGCGGGGAAGCAACCCGGTTACGGCAACGTTTAACGTCCGGGCTCAATCGGGCAACGGAGTAATGAATCTCGGCACGGTGTCGATCACTACTCCGTAAATTTTTTTGTACCTGCTGATACACTTCATCCGACACATGACCCTCTCGGATATTTTGTTAAGCCGCTCGTTCGCGATCCGTGTAATACGGCGACTCTTCCCAGGCATCAAGTCCATACAGCCGCTGTTCTCCCTCGCCGGCTGTTACTCCTTAAGATTCCTATTCGGGCTGACGCCAGTTTGAACTGTTTACGAAGGTCCTTGTCGAAGAGACTATCCGGAGCAAATTTCCTCAACCATGCAATGAATTTGGCCTCGCGCCCGACTATAATAAACACGCTCGAAATGACCTGTCCAATTCCAGAGGAAACCCCTGTCACCAAAGCTACCTTTTCTTGGCTCTTCGTCTCCTTGTTAGCGCACGCTATTAGTGGCCGGCAGCTACTGTGCCCATGGGCGGCCGCTTCATCAGGAATACGAAAGGAATCACGGCCAGCGCGGAAACCCCCAACATCCAGAAGTTGTCGAGATAAGCGATCATGTTCGATTGCCGAAGTATGGAACCGTAAAACCGACCGTATGATTGCTGCTGCGCGGTCAGAGCGCCGGCGGACATGAAGATCTGGCTCGCTCCTTGAATCGCCGCTCTAAATTGGCCGCTGTACACGGTAGCGTGGGCTGCCAGCACGCTCTGGTGAAATTGGGTGCGTCGCGCCAGCATGGTCGTGACAAAAGAAATCCCCACACTCGCGCCAATGTTGCGAAACAGATTGATCAATCCCGACGCAGTGTTGTTCTTCTCGCGCGGAAGGTACGAATACGCAGCGGTGTTAATAGGAATGAAGAGGAAGGCCAAGCTTACCGCCTGAAAGACGCCCGCCCACATCATGGTCTTGAAGTCGACGTCGAGGTCGAAGCGATAAGCCATCAAGAACATGGACGTCGCCAGCAACAACAGGCCAAACGCAATCATGACGCGTGCGTCATAGCGGGAAAGCAAGAACCCCACTAGGGGCAGAGTCAAAATGAGAGCGAATCCTCCCGGCATGATCATCAGTCCGGCGAGCTCTGCCGTGTAGCCCATCAGCGTCTGTGCCAATTGTGGAAGCAACAACGTGGTTGCGTAGAGCACGAAGCCCACCGTGAAAAGCATGATGCAAGCCATCAAGAACGTACGATCGTTGAACAGGCGAACCTCGATGATTGGGTTTTTGTGGTGCAGCTCCCAGAAGTAAACTGCTAGCAGACAGATGATTGAAATGCCGGTGAGAACCACAATGTAGCGCGTCTCAAACCAATCTTCCCGCTCCCCCTTATCAAGAACGATCTGCAGCGCGCCGAGACCAAGGGCAAGTAGGCCAAAGCCGATATAGTCCACCTTTACGCCACCGCTCTTTTTACTTCTCAACCAGGGCGGATCCGATACCAGCAGCGAAGTCAACAACACCGAGAGTACGCCGAACGGTATATTCATGAAGAAGATCCACCGCCAGCTATAGTTGTCTGTAATCCACCCTCCGATTGTCGGTCCTAAAGCCGGGGCAACGACCACCGCCATGGCGTAAACTGCGAAAGCCATGCCCCGCCTCGCGGGCGGAAAGGTGTCCGCCAGGATCGCCTGCTCGCTCGGCTGCAATCCTCCGCCGCCCACACCCTGTAAGACCCTAAATACGATGAGCAATGGAAGGCTAGGCGCAATACCGCAGAGAAATGAGCTCAACGTAAACAACGCGACGCAGCTCATGTAAAAGCGCTTCCTGCCAAAGATCGAGGAGAGCCAGCCGCTCAGTGGCAGAACGATGGCGTTGGAAACAAGGTAAGACGTCAGAACCCAGCTGCTCTCATCCTGGCTCGCCGCCAAGCCTCCAGCGATATGAGGGAGAGCGACATTGGCGACGCTCGTATCGAGAACCTCCATGAAGGTGGCGATCGTCACGGTAAGGGCAATCAGCCAGAGATTGTGCCCCGGCGTCCAAGGTGTCTCGGGATTCGTCAACAGTGGTTTCGGTGATTCGCTCATCGCTCTGCCTGATCAATTCGATTGGGCCACTTGACATTGACTTTCGGCTCGACGGACAAACCGGGCCTAAGCCGATGGTCGGGATCTTGTCCCGGATCGAAGCGGAGCCGCACGGGCACACGCTGGACGACCTTCACATAATTGCCTGTGGCATTCTCGGGGGGGAGTAGGCTGAAAATGGCTCCTGTCCCACCGGCGATGCTCTCGACGTGACCGCTGTAGTCGCGACCATACGCATCAACGTAGATGGCCACCGGCTCGCCCGGGCGCACGTTCCTGAGTTGCGTTTCCTTGAAATTTGCAGTGACCCAAATATCGTCGAGCGGCACAACGGCAAGTAGCTGCTGGCCTGGCACCACGTATTGCCCGACCTGCACGGAACGCTTTGCAATAAGGCCATCGACGGGCGCCATGATGCGCGTGTAATTCAGGTTGAGTTGCGCCTGCTGGACCGCATCTCTAGACTTGTCTGCCAATGCCGCTGCCGCTAGAGCGCGGGATTGCTGAATACGCACTTGCTGGGGTCCGGTTCTAGCCGACTCGAGCGCAGCGACGGCCTGATCGAAGTTCCCTTGCGCCTGAGTGACGGCATCTTGATCCGCTTGCACATTCGCCGCCGCCACCTCTACAGCAGCGGCGGTGGCATTGGCGGTCTGGACAGCCTGAACATATAGCTGCTCCGGAATTTCCTGTCTATCAACTAATGGTTTGTAGCGCTTCACGTCGTCCTGAGCCTTGGCGTTATTCGCTTCAGCCTGCAGGAGCGCGGCTCGCGCCGCAGCAAGTCCTTTTTGCGAAGCCGATATACCGGCGCGCGAGTTGTCGACATCCGCCTGCGCTGAGGCCATCTCGCTCGCGGTGTTGACCGACGTGATGGGAACATTCACCTGACTGGCGTCGGCCGTGGCCCGATCGTTCGCCAACGTGGCCTGGGCGCTGGCGAGGGCTACCTCATAGTCCGTCGCATCGATCTGCGCCAGCAGCGTCCCGGCTTTTACATATTGGTTATCTTCCGCATAGACTTTCGTAATGTAACCGGCCACTCGCGAGCTGATGGGGTTCACATATCCATCGATTTGTGCGTCATCTGTGGACTCCCAGCCCATGAAAAAATAGTATCCGGCCGCGAGCGCAACAGTTACGAACAGCAGGGCAGCAAGACCGAGGAGGATCTTTGTCCGCGCCCCAGGCTTAGCTGACGGTTTGTCAAAGCTTCGGGGACTCCCGGAGCTTGGAGGTGAAAGTCGATCAGCCTCCGGCACAGCGTCTGGCTGAGCCTTTCCCTCGATTTCGAGCGTAACTTCTTGCGCCATTTCATTGCCCTCCGAGATAGGTTTTCACAGCTTTTTCCGCGACGCCCATGGCGCGCGCGAGTTGCACTTTGGCGATGTTGAAGGTGTAGAGGCTCGAGATATATGCTTGATCGGCGCTGGAGACGGATTCCTGTGCCTGCACAACTTCGATGTTGTCGGTGACTCCTGCTCCAAAACGGTCCTGCGCTTCGGTAAGGGTCTCGCGAGCAAGCTCTTTGTTGCTCTCGGCCACGTTCACCAGATCCGCGGCGGAAGTCAGATCCAAAAACGCGGAGCGCACATCCTGGTCGATTCGTCCCCGAAGGTCCTCCACTTCTGCACGCCGCTGCTGCAGCGTCGCATCTGCCGCCACGACGTCGCCTCTTACGCGCGTGCCCTGAAAAATCGGGATATTCACACTGGCAGCTGCAGTGAACGTGCCATGCGAGTTCGCAAAATTGGGGCCGATGTCGCCATAGTTAACCTCTGAAGTGACAGAGGGATAGTTCTCCGCGACGGCTGCCTTTCGAGAAAGGTCCGCAGCCCGCAATTCGAGCTGGGCGCTCAAGTAGTCGGAACGGTTCGCATAGGCGTCCTGAAGCCCTTTTTCGAGTGTCACTCCTTGCAGCGGAGCATAGGGTACGCTGTCGGTGACCGAGAATTCCTGTCCAGGCGGAAGGCCGATGGTGCGCGCCAGGGTCAAGGCGTCCTTGGCCAATTGATCTTGCGCCGAGATCAGCCGCTGCTGCTGAGTCTTTAGCTCGACATCAGCGCGAAGTTCGTCGATCCGCGCGGCTACGCCCGCCTTCGTCTGATCCTGCGCCCTCTGGTACAACGCCCGCGAAGTGTCCAACTGCGCTTGCTGAGATTCGATCGTCGCGCGATCAGAGATCACCTGCAGATACGCATTGGCAACTGCTAGGACGACGAGGTCGCGGCTGTCTTTATACGAATAGCCTGAGGCCTTCAGGCTATTCTGGGACGCTCGCAGGTTTTCCACGGCGTTCCAATCGAAGAGTTTCTGGGACCAATACGCGCGGGCGTCCTCTACACCAAACGGGCCGACGATCACAGGGAAACCCGGCAGGGGGATTTTCACACCTAACGCCCTGAGGTTTACTTGTTCAGCAAACTGGGATACAGAGGCACTGATGTTCGGCAGCAGCTCGCTCAAGTTCCTGAGCCGTTCCGCGCGTGCGGCGCGGGTGCGTACGTCGCTTTCGATCAGTCCCAGGTTGTGCTTCAGCCCCCGGTCCAAAGCGTCACTCAAGGACAATGGAAGAACCGTAGCAGTGGGTGTGCCTGTAGGGACGCTGCCCAGGAAGGGACTCCGAGTTCCCAGAGCGCCAGAGACGGAAACCGGCGACACAGGCACCGTAACCTGAACCTGGCTCGCAGAGTTCTGTGCAAGCAGCGACGGCGGCGTGGCTGCATCTATGCAGAGAAGCGCCGAAACCGCTAACGCCTTCAAGATCAGTTGTCGAATCCAAAGCATGGCTCAAAAACCTCTTTCCGATCGTCTGTCATTAGTCCCGGATCCCTTCATCTGCCAGAGGGAGCTTCGTTCGGCTGCTTCTTTCGGGCACTTCGCTCCATGCCTGGACCCAATCTTCAAAGTCGTAGCCGAAGACTCCGCCGTGCTGACGGTGAATCTCGCGCGCGCGCCGGAGGATGTCCTCGATCATCAACGCGTCTCTCGCTTCTAGGCTTGTCGCGCGCATCTCTGGCGTTTCATCGGGTCCCAAATTTCGTTCCATTGAAGCATGTCCCAAGAGCCTCTCTGACTAACTTCGCCAGCTATCCGGACCAGTGCCGCGAGACTCGCGGCACTGGTCGCGAGACAGTCTCAAGTTAGAAGCGGAACACCAGCCCTGCCGAAGGTTGCGCAGTATGAGCGGTAACGTTCGAGTCCAGCGCGGCCAGTTGGAAGTCAGGACGGTTGTACACGAATCCGCGATACTCGGCGCGAAGAGCGACGTGTCTCACCACCGTGAAGTCCACGCCGCCACCGTACACAAATGCACCTTTAGCTTGGCGCAGCGCCCCCGGCACGGATTGGCCGGCGTTGCCCGTTGGATCAAAGACCAGTGCGCCACCCCCGGCCAGGACATAGGGGTTAAGCCTGTAAGTCACGGGGAGCGTTACGACGAATGCGGCCGCGGCTTGATGCACGTTGGCCTGAACGTTGAACGGACCACCGGAGGTGAAATTTTGTTGCGTGTTTCGATCGTAGCCGTAGTTTGCTTCGGCCGCGATCCAGTTATTAAAGTGATAGCGATAGCCGACGAGGACGCCGCCGGTATCGGTTGCGTGTTGCGAAATTCCATTTCCGTTTGAGTCTTTGGTGAAGAAACCCGTGCCCTGCACGCTTACCTCACCGTGTTTCCACGCCGGCTCTTCCTGCGCAAAAGCTGCGGAACCAAACAGCAAAAGCCCCGTGAGAACCGTTAGAACTGTCACCCTCTTTGTTGCCATTTTCTTTTCTCCTTTTTTATCTAGCCAGAACGTTTCTTCGACAAATCCCTTCCTCTATCCCACTCGGAGGCTGCTTGCCCAACTACATGCACGACATCGGGAATACAAAGAAAAATCAACACCCCCAGCACGGCGATCAGGACATAGGTGATCATTGGGTCCTCCCAAGCCGGGCCGACGGCGCCGCCGCAAGCTCCTGGCACAATTTCTCAGCGTGCCGAATGGGCTGGACTCTCAGCCGCCCTTGCATTGGTTGTTGATTACGTCCACGACGTGCTTGATGTACACGCCACAAGCGATCAGTTCAGCCCCCGCTCTTCTCATGGTCTTCAGCAGCTTCTCGCCTTGCGCATCAATGAGCGTCACTTCGCTCAGATCCACCACACATCTCCGCACATCGCGACGGCTCCGCGAGCTCTTCCAACTCTTCTCAAGCTCCGCAACCCAGGGCATAACCAGGCGGCCTTGCAGGATCCAGCGTCGCTCAACGGGGCCATCACTGATCATGATCCGCAGCATTGCGTCTTTTCTCCACGCAGGGAGGAGTGCACACGCCATGCCAATTCAGTCTTGTGCTTCTTTTAAGCGGAAGCGCTTAGCGAAGCGGGAGATAGAGAATTCTGTGGACTGATTTAAAAGCAGCGTGCCAAGGCGCCGATGCCGCGAGCTCGGCACGTTGCTAATTACGTGGCAGCAACGCCCGAACGAAATTCAAGGTCGAACACAACCGACAAAGAGGCGGCGAGACGAAGAGTCGTTCGGGGCTTTAGTTTGGCTTACTGCTGCGAGCAATTCCCAGCTTCTGCATCCTGACCTGCAGAGTGGAGCGCTTCATTCCCAGACGAGCTGCGGCGCCCTTGGGACCTGCAACCACCCATCGCGTCTCCTCCAGCGCGGCCAGAATTTGCTTGCGTTCGGTCTCTTCGAGAACGCGTTGCATGTTCCTTGGGATTTCGGGCCGGCTTTCCGAAGCTGGGACAGAAGCACTGTTGGTTTTGAGATCTGAGAGCACCACCCGCAACACTGGGCCCGAGGTTAGGATTACAGCACGCTCGATCACATTCTGCAGTTCGCGGATGTTGCCGGGCCAGTGGTAATCGGACAGGACAGCCATGGTCTCCGCCGGGATGGTTTCGATTCTCTTGTTCATGTGCCGGGCGAACTGCTGCGTGAAATGACGCACAAGCAAAGGAATATCTTCGGGACGCTCACGTAACGGTGGAAGGCGAACCGGAAACACGTTCAGCCGGTAGAACAGATCGGAGCGGAATTTCTGCTCCTCGACCATGGCTGTCAAATCACGGTTGGTCGCGGCGATCAAGCGAGCGTCCGTGCGGAGCGTCCGGGTGCTGCCAAGGCGCTCAAATTCTCGCTCTTGCAGAACGCGCAGCAACTTTGGTTGTAACTCGAGCGGGATTTCGCCGATTTCGTCCAGAAAAACAGTGCCACGGTTCGCCAGTTCGAAGCGGCCAATGCGTTGTGCGATCGCGCCGGTAAACGCGCCTTTTTCGTGGCCAAAAAGTTCGCTTTCGAGCAGACCGGTCGGAATGGCCGCGCAATTCAACTTCACAAACGCGTTGGAGTGGCGAGGACTTAGATTGTGAAGCGCGCGGGCTATCAGTTCCTTCCCGGTTCCTGTCTCGCCATAAATAAGGACCGTCGATTCCGTGGGCCCGACCGTCTCCACTTGCTTCAAAACCCGGCGCAAGACGGCACTCGTGCCCACGATCTCTTCGAAGTTCATCTCGCTACGAATTTCATCTTCCAGATAGAGCTTTTCCTGGGCGAGCTTGTCTCTCAGTTCGGCTATCTGGCTGTACGCGAGCGCGTTCTCCACGGCAATCGCGATCTGGCTCGCCACCTGCATCAAGAACCGAACCTCACCCGGGCTAAAAGCATTTTCTTCGCGGCGAGCAAGATTCAAGACTCCGTGTATGCGTCCTCGGCTCATAAGCGGCAAGACACAGCCTACCCTGAAGCCTTCCGCCGAGGGCGGGGAATCCGCAGTCATCTGAGCTACATCGCGGATCGTAGCCACGTACGGCTCGCCTGTCTTGAAAGCGATGCCTGGGGGGCTCCCCTCGATCGGTATGAGGCTTTCTTCCCGGATGAATCCTTTGCTCTCCGGGAAATCTACGGCGTAAAGTCGCAAGTGAGTTCCGTTTCCGGCATCTGGCAACCCGACGCCCACAAAATCGCACTGCATCACGCGGCGCAGGTTCGCAGAGATATTTCGCAGGAGCTCACGCAGATCCAACGTTGAGACAACACTATTCGTCAAATCAAGGAGGAGCTTCAGCTGCTCTTGCGCTTTTCGCGAAGCCTCAAAGTTCAGGGAATCGTCTATCGCCAGCGCGATCTGACCGGCAACGAGCGAAAGAAAGGAGACGTCCTCCTCGGAGTAGGCTTCGGGTTCTTCACTACCCAAAAAAAGAACGCCAAGCCGGCGATGCACCGTGGTCAGCGGAAAAGCGCATCCGGATTGCATCCCACACGCGCGGATGAGATCGAGCGCCCGACGAAAGCGGGTCTCCCGCTCGAACCAAGGGATCACCAGGGCTTGCTGATGTTGATACACCCACCACGGTATGCTCTCTTCCTGAGGTAACTCCTTGCACGGCCGATCGGTCATCTCCTTGCACTTTTCGGCCAGATGCCAAGCAATTTCGTTACCCGCTTCGTCGTATTGAACGACGCCGATGCTATCGAATTTCACGACCGAGCGGAGTTCGTTCATCAGGACTCTGAATAGCTCCGCGGGATCGCGGTGCACGCCTATCGCTTGTGAGACGCGAATCAGGGCTTCATAGCGTACCGGCTCCTGCTCGATCAGGGTTGCTGCTCCCGCTGCCATTGACATCGCGACCTGTACCTCTCGGGGATAAGAGCTCAGATGCATCGAGCTGCCGTCCGGATACAAGCTTTACGTATTCTCGCGCCGCTTAGGTTCCCCGCGTTGCCGGAAAACAGACAGGCAGTGCCACCCAGCTGGCACGGATACCGGCATGTCAATTTGACTAGTACCTACCCCTCTTCGTCTATCTCACGATAAATCAACGTGATTCCGAGAGTTCCAGAGACAGGTCAGGCTTTGGCAACCTGAATGCCCTTCTACTTCCGGATTCTTAAGGTAGTTTGCTGAAGATCGTAGCACTGACAGCCGAAAACGAAATATGCTCTCGGAGAGGCACATGGCATCTAACCCCAAGAGGAACTATAGTTTGGAACTTCAAATAGCCTCCATCAGGTCGGCAGGAGAAGCGATGGCTTGTTCAAGACGAGTTCCGGTCAGACTTGCTCGCAAGCAGAGGGGAAAGAGCGACAGCGCAAATCACGGCTATTTTGTACTGATTGTGCTTGCGCTGCTAGCACTAGTTTCAACTCCCGCACAATCAGCCGCAAGCGAATTGAAGGAGCAAACCCGGGTTGCGTGGGATAGTTATGTTCGTTCAGCGTGTCTGCGCGCGGAGGCACGCGCCAGAGAGTCCTCCTTTCTCCGGATAAGCGACTTGCCCGAGAGGCGCCTTCATGTGCAAGCAGGCGAGACTCTAGTCTGGCGTGAGGGCGACGGCCACCCAGCAACGGCGCCCCACGGGCTCATTCATGACTGGATGGGGGCCGTGTTCATTCCCAAGGCCACGATTGCCGACGTTCTGGCCGTCACTCGCGACTACGATCGGTACTCGGAGATTTTCAAGCCGGCGGTGGTTGAGGCCAAGGAATTAGACGCCGCGGGAAATGACGACAGGTTTTCGATGCTGTTGATGCAGAAAGTGCTTTTCGTAACGGCAGCAATGAAAGGTGAATATGAGACGCGGTACGTCCAGGTGAGCGCAAAGCGCTGGTACAGCATCTCGCAGAGCACTCGGTTGCAGGCGATTGAAAAATTCGGTTTGCCGGATATGCGCGCCCTTCCTCCAGACCAGGGCCCCGGCTATATTTGGCGGCTGTATAGCTTTACAAAGTTCGAGGAGAGCGACGGGGGAGTATACATCGAAATGGAGGCCCTCGGGCTAAGTCGTGACGTTCCAATCATGCTCCGCTGGTTGGTGAATCCGATAGTCGAACACTTGCCGAGAAATTCCATGCAAGCAACTCTCGGACAAACACGTGATGCAGTTCTTGCCCGAGTTAGCCACGAGGATTAGCCTAGGCCTGTTCGAAATAAGCCGGGCCTGGACTTCTTGTCTTGTTGTCTTGCTGCAGGTCCCCGATATTCATCAACTAGTCGTCCTTAACCTAACTAACTTCCGCGCTCGTCGGAGCGAACTGTTTGGTTTGCAAGGAGTTGCCATTTCATTCCGTCACTATGTCGTGGGTTCATGCCAAGTCTTGACCGGCTTCATGACCTCCGCCGGTATCTGCAGCGTCGTAGATTTCTCGGTGCATCGGTTCCGGAGTGGTGCCTTTGCGGATCTTCAGCAGCTTTCCCTCCTTGATCGGCAACACCACTGTGACTACCTGGTTCGTACTTAGTTGTTCGCGCCGGGTCCACCAAGAGGTGTGCACGCCGCGATCCAAGAAGCACTTCTCGGTGTAAATCTCGCCCCCTTGCTGTCGACTCCCCGAAGCCCTTCTTGAGTAGCGGCGGAGCGTGCCGAAAAGACCCAGCCAGTTGCGATAATGACGAGAACTGAACTCGTAACGAAAATAAGCGATTTCTTCACGGCTCGCCTCTGTCTCCCATTCGTCTAACTTAACTTAACTTAGGGACGATTCATGCTATTTGCCGGTTTTGCCGGCAGCGGGAGCGGCGACGAGTCCCTCATAGTTGGCGGCCTCTGATGGCACACACATCTGCTCCGGCAGCTCCCCTGTGGACCATGCGACCATCCCAGCGACGCCCGTCTTGGTAGCCAGTCTGAAGACTAGTCCCGGCTGGGCGAGAAAAGTTTAGTGTAGGCCTTGGAATCATCGACACTGACGGCGAGTTTCAAATGGCCATGTTCCAGCCGGGTGTAGCGCTCTTCCACGCGCATTTCAACGCTATGCGGATTGCCATACACGTCGAGCCAGCTCCGATCATCAACGCCGGTGGTCTCGACCACAAATGTGTTTCCTTCCCACCGGCCCACCGAGTATCCGTACCACCTCGGGTCGGGCCCTCCGGGCTTGCCAATATTGGCGGGGAGTTTGCGTCCGTCCAAACCTCACGCCAGATGGCCTGATATTGGAAAAGTTGGACCGTTTCCGTAGGAGTCTGCACGAATTTCATGTGTCTGATTTCATAGAACAGGTTACGCGGAAAACCCATGGAATGTAATGTAAACGCTGGGCGTTCCAAGAATTGCGCCGGCCCTCAGGGCACACTTCGGGTCCGGCCACGCTGTAGAATGCAATATCAAACGGCCATGTGCCTTATGTGGTATGCCCAAGAGAGGATTCGAACCTCCACGCCGTTGCCGGCACTAGACCCTGAATCTACCGCGTCTGCCAGTTCCGCCACTTGGGCATTGGTGGGAACCAACGAGGCAAAAACGAAATCATTTTGCGCGCCGCGTTCTGCTTTGTCAACGCAANNGCTTAGGTTGGCGTATTCCAGAATGTTGCTGCGTGAAACGTACGCCGTTCCCTAGCCATGTCTTCCTTTCTTCCTTTTCTTCCTTTTCTTCCTTTTCTTCCTTCAGCCCTTGACTCCGTCGTGCCACAGCAGTGTTATAATCCGGCCACCGGCGGAGGCCATGCCTATGGCGCCGCAATTTCCAAAACTGAAAAGTTAAGCGCGCGATTCTCGCAGGGAGGAAACCATGGGGGATATATCCGGTCCATTGGCCTACCTGTTACTCTCGTGGGGCTTGATCACCGTTGCACTGGTGGCGTTGCTCATCTACCGAGCGACGCTGTCGAGCAAGGAGGACGATCAGCTTTACCTCAATAAGGCAGAGGTAAGCATGATGGGCAGCGATCAGGCAGTACTCATTACAAGATTGAATCGGCTTGGCAAACCCATCGTCGCGCTCGCGATTCTATCCGGGATTTTGCTGCTGGCCAGCGCGAGCCTCTGGGTATGGATCGGCTTTAATAACCCATAACGAGGGGCGAGAAGCCAAGCGAAACGCAACTAACTTCCCGCTCTACCTTGCGCTCGGCGCGAGCGAGCTTGTAGGCGTACCGCCCGCGGGCGTCGGCGTGTTGGCGGACGGCTCGCCCGTCGGAACGGCTGAGGTGTGGTTCAGTACGATCAACCAGCTGCCGGCTCGCTTCTGCAGCACGAGCGTCGTGTGGCCGAAGGCCTGAGCACCTTTCCCGTCCACGTTTCCCAAGAATTGCCACTGATAGGTGACCAGAGCTGTATCGCCCATCACTTTGGAATAGGAATTGGTTCGCTCCAGCCGTGAGCCGGAAGTCCGCGCAAATTGTGCCTCATAGGCGCGGGCGTAATTCGCCCACCCGAAGAGCGGTGGCTCCCACGCACCACTGATCACCGTAATATCGTCGGCATAGAACTTGTGCATGCCCTCCGCGTCGCCCGCTTGCCACGCGCCCAACATTTGCGAAACGAGCAAGTCGATCGCTTGATTCTCTGGCAGCAAAGAAGACGCGTTAAAGTTGGCGTCGGCGTCCTTGCTCTTCTTCTTGTTTTTCTGATTCTGCCCATAGACGAAACCAGCCCCGCAAAACGTCGCTGCCAGCGCCAGAATGGCCATGCTGCATCTCCACAAGTGCGTCCGCCCGGCTAGACAACCGTGGCGGAGCCGGTTGGTAGGCCCACAATCAGCTCGTCTGTTGAACTTGGATTCTTCGCACATCTGCCCTCCTCACACTTCGCCCAGGAAGATAGCAGAAGGATAGTGTCGCCGCTCGGGCGTCGACAGGGCGAGTTGACCAATCGCTCATCCGGTGGACTTCGTGCTTAGCTTAGTACTCTCGTTCGGAATTACGGTGACGTATTTCCGTGAGGGGGTCAAGCTGCCTGGGCAAGGGAATTGGCGTTGAGGCGGATGATGAGCTTTGCCAAGTCCTCGCGGGCGAAGATCCATTGGAACGGATCGGCAGACTTTTCATAGCTCTCCTGGAAGGCAAGTAGAGCCGCCTCTAGTTTTGACAGAGAGTCGAAATCGTTGGGCATGAGAACCTTGCGTTGAATGACGGAGAAGTAGATCTCTATCTGGTTGAGCCAACTGGCGTGGATAGGGGTGTGCACAGGGATGATCGAAGGCCAGCGGGCTTGGAGACGCTGAACGCACTTCTGGCCGCGGCGAGTGGAGCAATTATCGATGATCCAAAACACGCGTGCTGCCGACCGATAGGGCTCCTGGCTCATCACCTCGCCAACCAGGCTATCAAAGGGTTTGCTGCCGTTCTTCCGGACGCAGCGGCCGAAAACTTTGGCGCGGCGGACATCCCAGGCGGCGAGATAGGCCCAGGCCCCGGCGCGCTCAATGAGAGCGGGCCTTCTGGGGGCGGGCGGAACGGAAGGATGCTCTCGGTGTCGCGCTTGAATGCCGGTTTTTTCATCGGCGGAGAGCCAAAATCCTTGGGACCAAGCGGATGTCCGTGCCAGAGACCTTGGTAGAGATCGAGGATGGGGCCGGCCTTTTCCACGAACAAGGGATCCCGCGGGAAGATCCAGGTTCGATGCCGCCAAGGACAAATCGCGTCTTGGCCGAGCCAACGCCAAATGGTGGCTCCACTGATCTCCGCCACCAGCCCCTGATCGAGAACTTCTTGGCGGAGTTCGGCGATCAAGAAGCGAGACAGGGGCAGGCCCTTGCGGTGCGGCAACTCACAAGCGAGAGCTTTTACCGGAACGACGAGACTGGGGGGAAAAGCGGGCCTTGCGCCCGCCTCGGGGTTCATCCTCGAGGCCGGGCAAACGGGCCAGGCAGAAGCCGTTATACCGATCGAGCTACACGGAAGCCATAATCGGCATACTTAAATCCGGGAGGGATGCTTGAGCGCGCAGCGCACCTCGACACCTTGACGTGGTGTCGCCACGCTCCGCCCCGCGATGCGCGCCGGTTGCCATGCTCAGGACCTTGCGGATTGCGCTGAGGGCTGCGCCCGTAGTAATGCGCGTCGTACCAGTCGGAGCACCACTCGTGAACGTTATCCCCCATATTGAACAGCCCATATGGGTTCGGCGCGCCTCGCCCCACGCGCTCCGGACCATTCCTCCATCGGCTCGAGTAGCCAGGCAGTTTCTCGGGCGCGGTATCTCCCCAACTATAAAGCTGTCCCTCTCTGCCGCCGCACGCGGCGCGCTCCCATTCCGCTTCGGTGGGTAGCCGATAATTTCGGCCGACGATTTTGGTCAGCCACTCGCAGAAACCCACCGCATCAAACCAAGATGGCCCAACGACCGGCTGTTGCGGCTCCTGAAAATTGGGATCATCCCAGAAGGGCGGCGCCGCCCGCCGCGTTTCGCGAAGAAAATAGGCGTATTCGGCCCGGGTCACCTGGTAAACACCCAGCGCAAGGCGGTCGATCCACACGCGATGAGCGGGCTTTTCATCGTCGCGGCCGTTTTCGTAACCCATCGTGAACCAGCCCTCGGGAATGGTCGCCGTAGCGGGTTCTGCAAATTGCCCCTCCCGAATGGCCTTCTCTTCTAATTGACCCGGCGTCTCTGACATGACATTCCTTGCTCTTACCCGCTGAGCGAGCGAAGTCTACCGCCCCTCGTACGAGCATAGCAGAATCCACAATCGGCAAGAGGCTGGCCCTGCGATAACATGGATCCATGGTCAAGCCCGGCGTGATTCTAATGGCGTGCACGGCCGCAGTCCTATTCACCGAATTTTTCAGGCGGCGCACACGCCCATACCCGGCCTATGGGTGGTTTGGCTTGGCCTTCTTGGCCGTTGCGGAATGGCTGATGTTCCGTGCTGTGGAACCGGTAGCCACCTTTTTCACGCCGATGGCCTGGACCGCCTATACACTCATCGCTGACGCGGCCGTTTTCGCCATCCGGGGACGTTCGCGTCTGCGTGATGCGCGCGCGCAATTCGCAAGGCTGGCCCTGCTCTCCATTCCGCTGTGGCTGATCTTCGAAGCTTATAACCTGCGCCTAGCTAACTGGGCTTACGTTGGCGGTATGCCGCTATCTCTTCCAGTGCAGTGGTTCGGTTACGGCTGGGCGTTTGCCACCATCTGGCCGGGAATTTTTCTAACCGCCGATCTCATCGGATCTTTCGGATGGTGGGACGCTCCCGCCCACCCGATCCGCTTCTCGCGTGCCGCCCAAAACGTCTTCATGAGTGCCGGCGCCGTTCTTGTGATCGTCCCGGTCATTTTGCCGCGGTCGCTTGGCTCCTTTCTTTTCGGCGCAGTGTGGCTGGGATTCGTTTTTCTCCTCGACCCCATTAACTTCCGCCGAGGACTCCCTTCCTTCGAAGGCGACCTGGTTTCCGGGAACTATGGACGCTTCTTTTCCTTCTTTCTCTCCGGTTGGGTCTGCGGCTGGCTTTGGGAATTTTGGAATTTCTGGGCGGCGGCCAAGTGGCACTATATCTTCCCCATTATGCAAAATGACAAAATCTTCGAGATGCCCGCACTTGGTTACTTAGGCTTTTTGCCCTTTGCGCTCGAATGCTTCCTAATGTACTACTTCGCTGCTTGGCTGCTCGGATGGGAAAAACCATTGCCATCGCCGAGGCAAACGACTTCTCAGGCCCGATCGCTTCGTAGAGCGACGGGCACACTCCAATCTCGGCCTTTCGCCGTGTTCCCATGGCTCTTCCTTGCCGCCCTGCTTTGGTCCCAGCCAGCGCGCGCCTCATCGCTGAACTTGCCGGACGCTGCAAGGCGTGGGCTCCATCTGCTCTACGCCGGACGCGCTGATGAAGCCATCACTCAGTTTCACCAAGTACAAACTACGGATCCCGCCGACCCTCTTGGTTACCTCCTGGAGGCCGAAGCGCGCTGGTGGCAAATCTATTGCGAAGCCTGCGAAATCAAGTGGAACACCATCGATGCCTGGGAACGCCCTCGAGTTGCAGCCGACGACTCCTACCTCGCTCTCGCAGACAAAGTCACGTCAATCGCCGAATCGCGAATTGCACATGCTGAGTCGCCGGAAATGCACCTATACGCCGGAATTGGCTGGTCGTTTCGGGCGCGATTGCTCGGTTTGCGCAACGATCGCCGCGGCACGGCGCACGCAGGCGTTAGAGCTCGTGCGCATTTCTTGCGCGGCCTCCAGCTCGATCCCGGTATGGCCGACGCCTATACCGGCCTCGGCCTCTACAACTATTACGTCGATACACTTTCACCTATTGCGCGCGTCTTGCGTTTCTTCATGGGCATCCCGGGCGGCTCCAAAGCCGAGGGTATCCGGGAACTGGAGATCGCTATGGAAAAGGGCGATCTCACCCGCGTTGAAGCCCGTTTTTATCTGGCCAAGAACTTGCGCATGTACGATCGCGAATACACCCGTTCGGTCGAGGTCCTCTCACCGCTGATTGACGAGTTCCCCCGCAATCCCATCTTTCAACTTCTCCGGGGTGATATCCAGGCAAAACTCGGGCGCAGGGAACCGGCCGCCGAGAGTTTTCGGCAGGCCGAGCAATCTTCTTCGGGCCATACCCCTTGCGAGCGCCACCTTCGCATGCTCGCCGAACAGTCGGCCGGCGGCCTCGCTGCGGTTGCTTCGACGGACCAATAAGCAACAGGCCGGTTTTGATTGGCATCCTAAACGGAAAAAAATAAAAGCAGGCGGGCCGCACATTTGACTTGCCCTTATCCCGGTGTTATCACGAAGCGGTCCAGCTGTCAGGGAGAACTCCTAGGATCTTAAAACTGAGCATCACATTGCGAGCATCGCACTTACTCTGCCGGGCGCTTTCCAATGTCAAAGCGCAATTCGTAGCTCGGAAGCGCCCATCTCTTCGTTCATCCCGCCTTCTCTTCGGCCTAACACCACTATGCATGGTGGGCCTGCTCGGCTGCAACACGTACAACCCCTATCTCGGTGCTTCGCCCACGGTCAGCTCCTCGATCACGTCAATTACGCCCAGCGGCACAGTTGTGGGCCACCCAGATATCGCTCTGACGGTAACCGGTTCCGGATTTGTCGCCAACTCCACGGTTACCTGGAACAGTTCCAACAGCACCAGCGCGAATTTGGTCTCTAACGTTCTGAGCCCCACCCAAATGCAGGCCAATATTCCCGCTTCGTTTTTGAACACCCCGGGCACTTTTTTCGTCGGAGTTATCGCCCCTGGACCAACCAGCGGCAACAATGCCGGCAACAATATCTCGAACTTTGTGCCCTTTATGGTCTGCCCAGCTGCAGGTTGCCCTTCCGTGGTAAGTAGCCCTAAGCCCAGGATCTCCGCGCCGTCGTCAGATCCTTCCGCGCGGCTTTCCTCCCCGGCACAAATGGTTCCTCGTTATCAGACCATCGTCGCGGATTCTTCTGACGCTTCTACCGACACCGAAATTGGCATTGCCAGAATCTTTCTGCGCGATAACTGCCTCGACGCTGCTGCAGCGTGCGCGCCTCACGTGATTCCGATCTCTGTCGGATGGAATGGGGCTGACCCAAATGGCTCTAGCGGTTCGCCTTCGGTGACCAGCGATGGCCGGTTTGTCGTCTTCGCCTCCGACGCGAGCAATCTGGTGAAAGGCGACAGCAACGGCTGGAGTGATATCTTTTTGCGAGATACCTGCATCGAGGCGACATCGGTTTGCGTGCCCGCCACGTTTCGCCTTTCTGTTGGGCCCGACGGGGCCCAGGCCGATGGCGCCAGCTTCTCGCCGGCTATAAGCCCTGACGGCCGCTTCGTGGTTTTCAATTCGTGGGCCACGAACCTCGTGCGCTCGGATGTTCTAAATTCCTTTCCGGCAACCTCTAACCCGCGCTTGTTCCTGCGGGACACCTGCTTCGGCGCGACCTCCGGTTGCGTTCCCACAACCACTCGAGTCGTACCCGCGTCCACCGTGCAGCCTTAACTGAAGTCTAGCTCGCTGGCCCGCTCAATCTGGCCTTCAAAAAATGCGCCCTAACCGTCCCCACCAATCCGCAGCCGAAGGGGCCGCGGATCAGCCGTATCAATACCAGCCCCTCGAACGCAAGAATCACGCCCAGCACCGGACGGGGAAAGAGTTCGATCGCCGTCTGAAAACCGTGGCTGAGAAGTAGTCCAATCGTCAGGTAAATCGAGCCGTAAATCATGATCGAGCCAC
Source organism: Acidobacteriota bacterium (assembly GCA_003223325.1). GTDB lineage: Bacteria > Acidobacteriota > Terriglobia > Acidiferrales > UBA7541 > Palsa-189. The sequence continues at coordinate 97,176 of QHYS01000028.1, read as the reverse complement.
CGGTCCTGCCTCCAAAAGCGTAGTGACCGGACATCCCGTCCCAACCGAGCGAGGTGGGAATCCCATATTGGGCCTAAAGCTTGGCCGCTGCGCCAAGGCGCGAAGCCAAGCCTATGCGATTGTATACGATTCCAAACAGACCAGAGCGATTTTTGTGTACGGATTAGTTAGACGCCCTGGTGCGCTGCTTGCTGTTGCTCGAAGGCATGATAGGACGAGCGTACCAGCGGGCCCGCCTCCACGTGACGAAAACCCATCTCACGACCGAGTTGGTGGTATTCGGCAAACTCATGCGGATGAACAAAGCGCACGACCGGCAGATGCTCCCGCGTGGGCTGCAAATATTGCCCGAGCGTAAGGATATCGGTGCCTTGCGCCACGAGATCGCCCATCGATCGGAGCACCTCCTCGCGCGTCTCGCCGAGCCCCAGCATCATGCCTGTCTTTACAGGCATGCTCGCTGCAAGGTGCTTGGCTCGATGCAACAGTTCCAGCGAGCGCGCAAAAACCGCGCCCGGCCGCACCCGCCGGTAAAGGCGCGGCACCGTCTCCACGTTATGGTTGAGAACGTCCGGACGCGCCGCAACGACAATTTCCAAAGCAGCGCTATCGCCGCGAAAATCCGGAATCAAAACCTCTACCTTGCACTCCGGCACCCGGGCCCTTATCGCCGCGATGGTGCGCGCAAATATCTTCGCGCCCCCGTCCGCCTGGTCGTCGCGATTCACCGAAGTCACCACTGCATATTTGAGCCTCATTTCCTCGACGGCCTGCGCCACGCGCTCCGGTTCGTATTCGTCCGGTGGCCCTGCCGGCCTCCCCGAAGTCACCGCACAGAACGCGCATGCTCGCGTGCAAATATCTCCCAGGATCATGAACGTGGCTGTACGTTGTTCCCAGCATTCGCCTTGATTCGGACACCGCGCACTCTCGCAAACTGTGTGCAGATCGAGGTGGCGCATGATGCGCTTCAAATCCTGATAGTTCTCGCCGCCAAAAAATCGCACCTTGAGCCAAGGCGGACGAGGATGCAGCTCTGCGGGCGGTACGTCGGCCCCGCAATTTGTTGTGTCCGGAAGGATGTTGAAGTGTGACGCCATGAATCGCTCCTCTCGATTTTACGCCGCCCCAATCAGCAGCGACAAGGCGCAAAAGTCCACGCGGTCCACGCGTGGCGACTAAATGGGGCCCTTGCAGCTTCATTGCGTCTGGAGAGCCACAGCGAAAGAGCCCTTTTGTTGTATTTATACAACATGGCTCTTCCAGCACAACTCGCGTATCTTTCTAAGCACATGAATACAAATAGCTTGCAATGCAACCGAAAGGATAGCTAAATGCACCCTACACCCAATTCATGGCTAGCCAGACGACCATCGAGCGCCCCGTCGAAACGATCGGAATTGGTCTTCACACGGCAGTTCCCAGCCACCTCCGGCTGATCCCCGCGCCACCCGACACGGGCATTGTCTTCCGCCGCGCGGATCTCGACAATTTCGAAATCGAGGCTCATGGCCGCAATGTTGCGCGCGTCAGTTACGCCACCAGCTTGATGAAGAAGGGCGTCTTGCTCTCCACGACAGAGCACCTTCTCGCCGCGCTTTACGCTTGCGGCATCGACAACGTCTATGTTGATATCGATGCCATCGAAGTTCCCATTCTCGACGGCTCTTCTCAACCCTTCGTAGAGATGCTTGAGCAGGCGGGGATTCGCCGCCAGCGGCGGCGGCGGCATTATCTGAAAGTTTTACGTCCTCTCGAAATTTCCGATGGCGATCGCTACATCGGCGTCTATCCCTCCAACGAATTCAGCGTGCACTGCCTAGTTGACTATTCGCATCCCATGATCGGCCGCCAGGAGATCGAAATGGCGGTCAACCGCGAAACTTTTAGTCAGCGACTCGCCCGCGCACGCACCTTTGGCTTTGCCGAAGAACTCGAAAAGCTTCGCGCCGTCGATCTTATTCGCGGAGGCTCGCTCGACAATGCCATCGTGCTGACACGCACCACCGTCATGAACGGTGAACTGCGCTATTCCGATGAGTTTGGCCGACACAAGACTTTGGACTTGATTGGTGATCTCGCGCTGATCGGGCGGCCCTTGCTAGCGCGTGTCGAAGCGCACAAAGCCGGCCACGCCTTGCACACCCAATTGGTCGCGCGTCTGCTCGCCGATAAGTCGCTGTGGACGCAAACTACCGTCGTCCTGCCTCGGCAGGAACCCGTCCCCGCCGGTCTGTCCGCCATCTCTGCCTGAGCCTGCACGGATCTGACTCTCGCCAGTTTTGAGAGATGGGTCTTTATTGTTTTTTCTTTATTTCTGTCACATTTCTTGCCAAAGAGAATCCAAACAACGGAGAATACCTTGACCAACCATGGCTCTACCTGATTGTGCCGTCGTCATTTTGGCTGCGGGCAAGGGAACGCGCCTGAAGTCGCCGCTCGCCAAAGTTCTGCACCGCGCGGGCGGTCGTACGCTCATCGAGCACGTCGTCCGAGCCTGCCAGCCGCTGAAGCCGCGTGCGATTATTGCCGTTGTCGGACATCAGGCCGCGGAGATCTCGGCGATCCTCAAGCCCCTGGGCGTGCAGACGATCGTCCAAGAACCACAGCGGGGGACGGGCCACGCCATGCAGGTGGCTCGCCGCGCGCTCGGCGGCCGCGTCAAGTACGCCATCGTTCTGCCTGGCGACGCACCTTTGGTACGCTCGGAGACTCTCGCCGAACTTGCGCGCTTGCATCACCAAAGCGCTGCTTCAGCCACGATTCTGTCCGCCGAATGGGCACAACCGGCCGGCTATGGCCGCATTATTCGGCGAGAAGACGGCACGGTTCAGGCTATTGTCGAGGACGCAGCGCTCACCGACGATCAGCGCAGCATCAACGAAATCAATTCCAGTATCTACGCCTTCACCCTCGACAAGCTTTGGCCCTGCCTCGCGCGCCTTCGCCCCGACAATGCGCATCGTGAGCTTTACCTCACCGACGGCATCGCGCTGCTGCGCGCCCAGGGAGACATAGTGCACGCTCTCGTTGCCGCCGATGCTGATGAAGTCCTCGGCTGCAATACACGGGCGGATTTGGCCGCCGTGGATTTGGCCTTCCGCCGCCGCAAGCGCGCCGAGCTGATGGCCGCCGGCGTGGGCATGCTCATGCCGGAATCCATATTGATTGACTCTGACGTGGCTGTCGGTCCGGACACACTTCTCGAACCCGGCGTGCAATTGCTCGGCAAAGCGCGCATCGGGGCGGGCTGCACCATCCGCACCGGCAGCATCCTGAGCGATGTGACCATCGAAGACGGCGTCGTCGTCAAACCCTACTGCGTGATCTCTTCGAGCTATCTTTCGGCTGATGCGCAGGTTGGACCATTCGCACATCTGCGCGATGCCGCGCGCTTGTTCGAAGGCGCCCGTGTCGGCAATTTCGTCGAAGTCAAAAAGAGCGCGCTCGGAGAGCGCGTCAAGGCCATGCACCTCAGCTACCTCGGCAACGCGCGCATCGGTAGTGAAACCAATGTCGGTGCCGGCACCATCACCTGCAATTACGACGGCGCGAACAAGAATCCCACCACCATCGGCCGTCGCGTCTTCATCGGCAGCGATACGGCACTAGTAGCGCCCGTGAAAGTTGGAGATGGCGCCTACATCGCCGCAGGTTCCACGATCACCGAAAATATCCCTTCTGATGCCCTCGCCATCGCCCGCGGCCGCCAAGTCAATAAGCCCGGCTGGGCCGCCGCACGCCGCCGTGAAATGGGCGCGGTCGCGAAGCACACAGCAACCCGCAAGCCGAAACGAAGGGTTCGTCCTAGGGCACGCGCGCATTCCCGCACTCGCTCCTTGCGCGTTTTCCGTGGCAAAGCCGCTGCTGCAGCCAAGCGCGCCCGCAAGCCCTCCCGCCGCCGCTGACCAATTGCAGCGTAGCTAGCAATGTCATTCCGTGGAGTCCCCGCACTTCGGGGCGCTTTAGTTTAGAAGCGCAGACCACGAGGAATCTGCTTTTGCGTTTGAGGCATGATTCAGAATGGCCCCGACCCGAATTTCCAAAGTGATTGTCCTGCTCGCAATTCCAAAATCGGCGCGCGCTTTCCTAAACTGCTATAATCAAGTTTCCGCAGGAGCTGCGATGAAAATTGGTATTGTCGTATTCCCCGGATCCAACTGCGATCATGACGCGCAGCATGCGCTAAGCGAAATCCTCCACACCTCGGCCGAATTCATTTGGCACCAATCGCCAGACCTCACCGGTTTTGACGCCGTCATTTTGCCCGGTGGCTTCGCTTACGGCGATTATCTGCGCACCGGCGCCATCGCACGCTTTTCCCCGGTGATGATCGCCATCGCCCGGTTCGTCCGTTGCGGCGGGCTTGTGCTGGGGATATGCAACGGCTTTCAGATCCTCTGTGAAGCCGGTCTGCTCCCGGGCGCTTTGATGCGCAATAAAGGACTGCGCTTCGTCTGCCGCCACCTGCACATCCGCGTAGAGACGACGGCCACGCCGTTCACCTCCGCCGCCCGGCCCGGCCAGGTGCTTCGCGTTCCCATCGCGCATGCCGAAGGAAATTACGTCTGCGACGCCGCCACTCTCGCAGGTCTAAAACATAACAACCAGATCATCTTTCGCTATTGCACGCCCGACGGTCGCCTTAATCCTGCTACGAATCCCAACGGTTCGCTCGACGCCATCGCCGGCATCTGCAACCGCGAGCGCAATGTCATGGGCATGATGCCGCACCCCGAACGCGCTGTCGAAGCCGCCCTCGGTTCAATTGATGGTCTGGTCGTTTTCCGCTCCCTCGTGCAGTCCCTCGCGCGGCAACCGGCCGCCGCCGTGAGCTGACGCTTGTCGCACGCGGCCCGCACGCCTTCCATCGTCGAAACCGCCATTAAGGTGACGCCCGAGATCGTCGCTGACCACGGCATGACACCCGAGGAATACGCGCGCATCCGGAAAATCCTCGGCCGGGAACCCAATTTCACTGAACTCGGCATTTTTAGCGTCATGTGGAGTGAGCACTGCTCCTATAAATCAAGCCGCATTCATCTCAAGCGCCTCCCGACGCGCGCGCCGCAAGTGCTGCAGGGTCCGGGAGAAAATGCGGGCGTGGTCGACGTCGGCGACGGCCTCGCCGCCGTCTTCAAAATGGAATCGCATAATCATCCCAGTTACGTCGAGCCCTTCCAGGGCGCGGCTACCGGCGTCGGCGGAATCCTGCGCGACGTTTTCACCATGGGTGCGCGGCCGATCGCCGTGCTCGATTCGCTACGCTTCGGCACGATCACGTCTGACAATGGCGCAGCGCCCGAAGTTGTCGCACGCAATCGCCGCCTCGTTGACGGCGTCGTTCGTGGCATCGCCTTTTACGGCAACTGCTTCGGCGTGCCGACCGTCGGCGGCGAAGTCGAATTCGAGCCTAGCTATGCGGGTAATCCGCTGGTTAACGTTCTCGCCTTGGGCATCGCCCCGAAAAATCAATTGTTCTTCGCCCGCGCTCGCGGGGAAGGCAATCCGGTCATCTATGTCGGCGCCAAGACCGGCCGCGACGGCATTCACGGCGCCTCTTTGCTGGCCTCGGCCGAATTCACCGAGAAATCGCAAGAGAAGCGCCCCAACGTGCAAGTCGGCGATCCGTTTTTAGCAAAGCTTTTGCTCGAAGCCTGTCTCGAAGCCATGGCCACCGGCGCTATCGTTGCCATTCAGGATATGGGCGCCGCCGGGCTTACCAGTTCCTCCTGCGAAATGGCTTCGCGTGGAGGCGTGGGCATCGAGATCGAACTCGATCGCGTGCCGCAGCGGGAAACCGGCATGACCGCATACGAGATGATGCTCAGCGAATCGCAAGAGCGCATGCTGCTTGTCGCCGAGCGCGGGCGCGAAGCTGAAGTCTTTCACGTCTTCCGCAAATGGGGGCTCGACGCCGTCGAGATCGGCCGCGTCACTTCGGACGGCATGCTGCGGGTTGAGCACCACGGTCAAATCGACGCGCAAATTCCCGCTAACGCCCTGGCCGAGCAAGCGCCCGTCTACCAGCGTCCCATCGCGCCGCCAAAGCCATCGCTTGCGTGCGACGCTCGCGTCGCGCTTTCCACCGCCGGTGCCGATCTCACTTCGAATTTCCGACGTCTGCTCACCGCTTCCGCGATTGCCTCGAAGCGCTGGATCTTCGAGCAGTACGATCACATGGTTCGCACCAATACCACCGTCTTCCCGGGCGCCGCCGACGCTGCCGTCGTTCGCCTCAAGGGCACGACGCGCGCCCTTGCGCTCGCCACCGACGGCAAGGGCCGCTGGTGCGCGCTTGATCCGCGCGCCGGCGCCATGCATGCGGTCGCGGAAGCCGCCCGCAACGTAGCCGCGGTCGGCGCCCGCCCCTGGGCCGCCACGAATTGCCTCAATTTTGGTAATCCCGAAAAGCCCGAAGTCATGTGGCAGTTCAGTGTAGCCGTGGACGGCATGGCCGAAGCCTGCCGCGGGCTTTCCATTCCTATCACCGGCGGGAATGTCAGCTTCTATAACGACACGCTCGGCAAATCCATCGATCCGACACCCATTGTCGGCGTGCTCGGCGTCATCGAAAACGCTGCAGCCACATTGACCATGGCCTTTCGCAACGAAGGCGACGCTATCGTTCTGCTCGATGGCCGCGCCGATTCCACGCGCGCGACAAGCTCGGGGCCGCGCGAACGCGAATCCTTGCGAGAATTCGCTTCCTCCGAATACGCGCGCACCATCGCCGGAATTGTGGGTGGCGCTCCGCCTGCCGCCGATATACCCGCCGAATTGCGCCTGATCGAAGCGCTCGTGGGGCTCGCCGCTGATAACATTCTCGCTTCGGCGCACGACCTCAGCGACGGCGGCATCGCCGTTGCCCTCGCCGAATGCGGCTTTGCCTCGGACGGACTGACTGCCGAGGCGGCGTGGCACACCGACGCACCCGCCGAGCTTGCCCTCTTCGCCGAGACCGGCGCGCGTGCTGTTGTTTCCGTGCCGCAACCGTCACTTGCCCGCCTCCAGACCCTTGCGGCACAATATAAGATCGCTGCATTGGTAATCGGTCGCGTCACGCGTGGGTATTTCCAGGTCTCTCTCAATGGCGTCACGATAATTCGCGATCATGCCGACTCGCTCCGCGAAGTCTGGAGCGGAGCGATCGAGCGTGCGGTTCTCAACGAGCCAGCACCAAAACAAACATGAACCATCTCGACGACGATCGGTTCCACGACCACTGCGGTGTCGCTGGCGTCTTCGGCCACGCCGAGGCCGCCAAGCTCGCCTACCTGGGTCTCTATGCGCTCCAGCATCGCGGCCAGGAGTCAGCTGGCATCGTTTCTTCCGATGGCGCCACCCTGCATCTTGAGAAGGGCATGGGCCTGGTGCAGGAAATCTTCCAGCCCCGCGTCCTGGCGCGCTTGCCCGGCACCGCGGCAGCAGGCCACACCCGCTACTCCACGGCCGGCGATACCTCGCTTACCAACGCGCAGCCCATCGTCATTGATTGCAACAAGGGTAAGCTGGCGCTGGCGCACAACGGCAATCTCACCAACGCCGCCAAGCTGCGCCGCAGCCTGGAGCATCGCGGCTCCATTTTCCAAACCACCAGTGATACCGAAGTCATCGTGCACTTGGTGGCCCGCACCGCCGCTCATAATCTTCAGGGCGCTCTTGGCGACGCGCTCAATCAGGTCGAAGGCGCCTATTCGCTGCTTGTGCTCACGCGCGACGAGCTCTACGCCATTCGCGATCCTCGTGGCTTTCGCCCACTCTGCCTTGGCCGCTTTGGCGATGCTTGGATCGTCGCCTCGGAGACCACCGCCTTCGATCTTATCGGCGCCCAGTACCTCCGTGAGGTCGAGCCCGGCGAACTAGTGCGCATCTCCCGCAGCGGCGTCGAATCCCTGCGCTTCGCTCCAGAAAAACAGCATCAGTTCTGCGTCTTCGAACACGTCTATTTCTCGCGCCCAGATAGCTTGGTCTTTGGAAGGCCTGTCGATCGCAGCCGGGAGATGCTCGGCCGTTTGCTGGCGCGCGAACAGCCCGCGGAGGCCGATCTCGTCGTGCCTGTCCCGGATTCCGGCGTGCCCGCATCCATCGGCTACGCCCTTGAATCCGGATTGCCCTTTCGCATGGGCTTGATTCGCAATCACTATATCGGCCGCACGTTTATCGAGCCTGAGCAGTCCATCCGCGATTTCGGCGTCAGGCTGAAGCTCAATCCCGTGCGCGCGCTTCTCGAAGGGAAGCGCGTCGTCCTGGTCGACGACTCCATCGTTCGCGGCACTACCAGCCGCAAGATCGTGCGCATGATGCGCGAAGCCGGCGCCACCCAAGTGCACATGCGCATTAGTTGCCCCCCTACGATTTCGCCCTGCTATTACGGCGTCGATACCCCTACACGCGAAGAGCTGCTCGCGTCGGACGGTTCCTGCGTCCGCCCGCGGCTACCCGCGGGAAGCCGACCCGATCTCACCGGCGCCGCCCGCACTCTCGAAGAGATTCGCCTCTTCCTGGACGCTGATTCCGTCGGATATCTTTCACTGGAAAGCCTGCGCCGTGCCGTGAGCGACACCTCTGGAAGCTTCTGCACTTCCTGTTATACCGGTGCCTACGTCCCCGAAAACGTGCAGCTGGAAGTCACCGTGCCCGCAGGGACTCGCGAGCCGGTTCCCGTTCCGGAAGCAGAAGGAAAACATCGTGAGTGATAATTTCGCGAGCGTTGATCCCACGAGCCCAGGCGCGGAGGCCAAACTTTCCGGGGGCACTATTTTGGCGACCGCCGGCCCCCAGAGCCATTCGCCCGCCGGTCAGTCCAGGACGTTCCGCCAAATCGTCGTTCGTGAACTACTTTCCTGGGTCTGGGTGGCCTTGGCCTTTTTCCTGATTACCGGCACGATGGTGCAAGCGCGCGTGATCCCCTCCGCTTCCATGGAGGGCACCCTGCTCGTGGGCGATCATCTGCTCATGAGCCGCTTCGGCTACGACATCGGCTTGCCCTTCACGCGTTATCACCTGCGCCTCTGGCGCGAACCGCGCCGCCAGCAGGTGGTGATCTTTCACGCGCCGCTTCCCGACCGCGATGAAGATTTCATCAAGCGCCTGATCGGCATGCCCGGAGACACCGTGGCCATTCGCCAGGGCCGCGTCTTCGTGAACGACCAGCCCCTTAGCGAGCCATATCGCCACGACCCGCCCAACGCGGGCGATAACTTCGGTCCGGTCACCGTTCCCGCGCGCAGCTATTTCGTTCTTGGCGACAATCGTGAAGATTCCTGGGACAGCCGCGACTGGGGCTTTGTGCCGGAGTCCAATATCATCGGCACTCCTGTGGTGATTTACATGTCCGTGCAGGCGAATGAGGACGCTTGGCAGCCAGGTCAGGTGCGCGAACGCATCTACGCATATGCCAACGCCCTGTTGCACCCGCGACTAGTGCGCTGGCGCCGCCTCCTCACAACGTTCTAGCGGTGGTTTTCGGGAGCCTGCCTGCGGCAGCAGCATGTTGGCGGAAATCTTTTGATGTCATCCCGAGCCCCCGCAGGCGGGCGTGGGATCTGCTTTTTTCTCTCGTTCTTGCGAAAATGCGCGAGGCCTGTTTAAACTCTCGCGCTGACGCCCGCGTTCCCAGGAACAAGGCCTAAAACGTATGCGCTATGCCGACGCTGGCGTGGATATCTCTCGCGCCGAACAAGCCAAGGAACGGATTCGCCGCATGGCCTCGCGGACCTTCACGCGCGGCGTCGTCGGCGGTATCGGCGCCTTCGGCGGCCTGTTTGCCCTGGACGTCAAACGCTGGCGCGAGCCCGTGCTCGTCTCCAGCACGGACGGCGTTGGCACCAAATTAAAAATCGCCGCGGCTATGGGCATCCACTCAACGGTGGGCGGCGATGTGGTCAATCACTGCATCAACGACATCCTCACGCTGGGCGCCGAGCCGCTCTTCTTTCTCGATTATCTGGCGCTCGGCCGCATGGATCCCGACGTCGTCGAGCAGATCGTCGAAGGCATCACCCGCGCCTGCCATCAGGCTGATTGTGCCCTGGTCGGAGGCGAAACCGCGGAGCTCCCCGATACCTATGCTCCCGGCGAATACGACCTCGCCGGCTTCGTCGTTGGGGTCGTCGAGCGCAGCCGCATCCCCAAGACCAACGCCGTCCGCGCCGGCGACGTCCTGCTGGCCCTGCCGTCGCTCGGACTCCACACCAACGGCTATTCGCTCGCCCGCAAATTGGTCTTCGAAAGCGCCGGGCTTGCCCCAGACGCCTACGTCGCCGAAATCAGCAACAAAATCGGCGCCGAGCTCCTCATGCCACACCGCTGTTATTGGCCCATGTTGAAAACGATCGTCGCCCAGGGGCTTCTCAACGGCATGGCGCATATCACCGGCGGCGGAATTCCCGGCAACCTGCCGCGCGTCCTGCCGCGCAGCACGCAGGCCGTCGTCGAGCTGGGTTCCTGGCCCGTCCTACCCATCTTTTCCTATCTGGCCAAACTCGGCCAGATCGAGCGCGATGAACTCCTGCGCACCTTCAATCTCGGCGTGGGCATGATCCTGATCGTCCCGCCCGCCAATCTGCGCGCCGTCGAAACCGAACTGAAACGCCGCCGCGAGAAGTGCTACCGCATCGGCGAAATCCGCAACGCCGACTCCCGCAAGGCCCCCATGGTCTTCACCGGCTCCCTGCCCTTATGACATACGAGTTTATTCTCGGGTTCGCTTTGGCCTTTTTTATAGAGCTGGTTGTGCTGTCGCGGATGGACTTGCCAGGAGCAAACCAGCCTCCCCGCAACATCTTCCCCCTTCGGACCTGCAGCCATCATCGTTCTTCCGCCCATTACGCGCTTATAGATGGAGTCTTTGCAGCCCTGGGCGCTCTGATTTACAACGTCGCCTCAAGATGGGTCGGCGGCCTTCAAATTGATATCAATTAAGTTCGCGCCTATGCTCAAGATCCACCCCGCCACGATCAACGACGCCTCGCTCCTGGCTACCATGATCCTCGAGCTCGCCGAGTATGAGCACCTCGCCCACGAAGCGGCGGTCACCGCGGAATCTATCGCTCGCGACGGCTTCGGCCCGCACCCCAAATTTCGCGCGGTCATCGCCGAATTGGATGGAAAGGCCGCCGGCTATGCCGTTTTCTTTGAGTTCTACTCCACGTTTCAGGGACGCGCCGGGTTGTTTCTCGACGATATTTATGTCCGGCCGAACCTTCGAAAGCAGGGCATCGGCCAGGCTTTGCTCGCGCATGTGGCGCGTATCGCCTGGAATGAAAATTACTTCTGCATGCGTTGGGAGGTCCTCGACTGGAATAAGCCAGCTATCGACTTTTATAAGCACCTCGGCGCCGTCTTCCTCGATGAGTGGAAAGCCGTCATGCTCATCGGCGACGCCCTCCAATCCGCCGCCGACTCCGCCAAGTAACTTCGCCTTCCCGGCCCATGGCGCGTTTCGGCTGTGTCTTTTAGACGGCCCGAGATGGATATGCTAACGTGACTGGCTCATGACCAAGAGAATTGGGGTTTTGCTTAGCGGACGCGGTTCCAATTTTGAGGCGCTCGCGGATAGCGTCGCGGCGGGCCGCATTCCGGATGCTGAAATTTCCATCGTCATCAGCAATCGCGAAGACGCTCCCGGCCTCCTCCGCGCCGCCGAGCGCCACATCCCCGCGCGCGTGATTCCGTCAAAAGGAGTGGTGCGTGAAGCCTACGACCGCCTGGTGGTTGCCGCGCTCAACGAGGCGCGCGTGGATCTGGTTTGCCTCGCCGGATTCATGCGCCTTCTCTCACCCTACTTCGTTGCGGCGTTTCGCGGTCGCATTCTCAATATCCATCCGTCCCTGCTGCCAGCGTTTCCCGGACTCGAGTCACAGCGCCAGGCGCTCGACTACGGCGTGAAATTCAGCGGCTGCACGGTCCATTTCGTGGACGAAAATCTCGACGCGGGTCCCATCGTTGTGCAGGCGATTGTCCCCGTCAAACCCGACGACACGGAAAAGACCCTCGCCGCCCGCATTCTGAACGAAGAGCACCGCATTTACACGGAAGCCGTTCGCCTCGTGCTCTCCGGCAAATTCCTCATCGAAGGCCGCCGCGTCCTGCCCACGGCGGAGTCCTACGCCATTCCGATTCCATGACAGCGCCGCACAAATTTCGTACCGTAGACGAGCAGCTCACAGCCCTCCGCAAAGGCTCTGCCGAAGTAATTCGTGAAGAAGAGTTGCGCGCCAAGCTCGAACGCTCCCGCACCTCCGGCGAGCCGTTGCGAGTGAAGCTCGGAGTTGATCCCACTGCGCCCGACCTGCATCTCGGCCACACGGTCGTGCTGCGCAAGCTCAAGCATTTTCAGGATGAAGGCCACACGGCAATCTTTCTAATCGGCGGCTTCACGGCCCTTGTCGGCGACCCCACCGGACAATCCGAAACTCGCCCGCCGCTCACAACGGAGCAAGTACAGGCCAACGCCAAGACATATCTGGATCAGGTCTTTAAGCTGCTCGACCCAAACAAGACAGAAATTCGCAACAACGCCGATTGGCTCGACCCTCTCACCAATCAGGAGATCGTTCGGCTGTGCGCCAAATATCGTGTCGCGCGGCTGCTCGAGCGTGAGGATTTTCGCTCTCGCCTGCAAAAGCAGGAACCCATCGCCGTTCACGAGCTGCTATACCCACTCTATCAGGCGTATGACTCAGTGGAGTTGAAGGCTGACGTGGAACTCGGCGCCACAGAACAAAAATTCAATCTGCTGCTGGGCCGCGATATCCAGCGCGAATATGGCCAGGAATCGCAAGTGGCGCTAACCATGCCCATTCTCGTGGGCACCGAAGGCCAACGCAAAATGTCCAAAAGCCTCGGCAATTACGTGGGCATCACGGAATCGCCCACCCAGATGTTCGGCAAGCTCATGTCTATTTCCGATGAGCTGATGTGGTCGTATTACGACCTGCTCACCGATTTCGCGCCGCCCGTCATCGTGCGCCTTAAAGAAGCAGTCCGCACTGGCGTGCTCCATCCCAAAAAAGTAAAGACTCAGCTTGCCCGCACGATCGTTACCGAATTCCACGGGGAGAATGCCGCAAAGAAAGCTGCGGACGAATTTGACCAGGTCTACCGGAAGCGGCAAGCTCCTGACGAGATGAAGCAGTACGATTTCGATCTCACCGGCAAGGTTAGACTGACGCGGCTGATGATGAAGGCCGGAATAAATTCCCGAACGGAAGCTGAGCGTCTGATTCGACAGGGAGCGGTTGAAATCGATGGCGTGCTGATTCGGGACCCCGCGCACTCGTTGGATATCACTTCTCCACGAACGCTCACGTTGAGGATCGGAAAAAAGCCGCCGTTCCAAATTCGCATCCGTGAGCCCGAGCGGGCGTAGAACCGATCAATTTGAAAGGCGGCGGACGCGATAAGCGCGATCGAAGACAACAAACAGAATCGCCATGACTACGAAATCAAACGCGCTGCCTTCGGGACCAACCGTACCGCCGGTCAGCCACGCCGGTCCGTGAAACGACGACGCCAGCAGATGCCCCGGCATGACGATGCCGCTATTCGGCACAGAATAGAGATAAGTTTCGCCGAAATCGTAGGCTGCGTGGAATCCGATAGCGAACCAAAGCGTTCCGGTGCGGCGCAGCGTGAAGCACAGAAACATTCCGGTTACGAATACGCTCAGCGCGCCCACCGGTCCTTCGCCTGGATTGCGCAGATGCACAGCGCCAAATGCCAAGGAAAGGAGCACCGCGGAGGGCCAGAAACCTATTCCTGAGGTCAGAGTGAATTGCAGATAGCCGCGAAAGAAAAACTCCTCGTACACTCCCACCAGGAAGAAGGCCCCCAACCACTCGAGCGCATAGCGCGCCACATCGGTGGGAGGAAGATCTAGAGTGCCGAGGGAATACCCGCCCAGCATGCGAATGACCAGCATGAGCGCGCTGATCGTCGCGATTCCCCACATGATGCCGAGCCAGAAGTTCCTTCCAAATGACTGCGTCAAAGGCATGCCATAGGCCTCGAAGCTGCGCCGCTCCAGGCGGCCGAGTATCAGGGCCGCGGCAATCGCGCAGACGACCGCCAGACCCTCCTGCGTAGCCAGCACGGCCGGCGTGATCGCTCCGCCGAGCGCGAGCGCTGCAAGATGAAGCAGCCTGCCGGCCATTGCCGCAGTGGACAGCAAAAGAAAGAAGAGGGCCGCATAGAAAACGGCGCGCCAGCCGGCGCGCAGGCCGTGCGGTGCGAGAAAAATCGATTCCAGCAGGAACGGCCGGGACCCGGAAAGCATCTGCGGCGCAGCGCCGTCGGAATGTGAAGGCTCGGAGGTGTTCATGTAATCAATGGCCGGGATTTCGTCGGCGGCGTAATTCATGGGAAAGTAGCGCCACCGAAAGCAACTCTGAACCGATCATGCCTCGCTCCCTCACGGTCGCCGCTCCGCCAGGCGCGCCAGCTCGTTAAGGTAGTCGCGATTCCTGCGTGCGAGCGCATGTCGCGTCAACAGCCAATCGATCACGCGGCCAAAGCGTCCCGGAACTTCGCAGTCGTTTGTAAAGCGAATCATCGTCCGCGCGCCCGAGGAATTTTCCAGCCGTTCCATTTCCCAGCGTTCGCTGCCGCGCACGCCGTAGGCGTCTTCAAATCGCCATTCAAAAAGCCTCCCATTCTCGAATGCCGTCACGACCGCAGTATGCGAAAACGTTCGAGTCGCCAGTCGCCCCGAAATCCGTACTTTGGATCCGGCTCGAAACTCCGGTCCGCCGCAGCCCTGCGTTTCGAAAGAGCTGCGCATCTCCGGCCCATACCAGTAAGGCATCCATTGCGGCACGAAAAAGATGAACACATCCTCCGGCGCCGCTACAACGATTTGGGTCAGCACGATTCTCCTCATCGGACCCCTTGCACTGTATCACGAGCGATTGTGCGCGCAGCTTCGTTGCTTCGAGCACGCCAGCACTATTTCACAAATGCCGGCGCTTCACCCGTGTGCCAGGGATCGTAGGTTTGTGCGAAGAGAATTCTGTCGTCGAGCGGCGGATGATCGTAGAACCAGATTCTTACGGCGGTGGAAGGCGAGGGCTCGGCCAAATCGATTTCGCCTAGAATCTGGAAAGTCTCCGCGGCCACTTGAGGCGCATCAGTCACGATTCCATGTACCACTTCGAGGCCGTACTGATCCGCCTGATGCTCTAAATGGCGTCTATAAGCGTTATCCATCGGGGTGAAAAGGAAATTGAAAATCAGGATCGCGAATATCAACACGGGCAGCGAGGCCCAGTCGCCCGCACCGCGAATTTTCCTTCTCCCTCCGAATCGTCCGATCGCCCAGTGCAGAGCGTGAAAGCCCGCAAAAAGAAAAATGAGCAGAACGCCTGCCGCGAAAATCATTCCGTTGCGGATGTGGTGGGCGTGGTCAACTGCGCGATCGTCGTGTCCCACACGACCACACGTTCCGAGGCACCGATGCCGGTTACATACGCGTTCAGCGCGTTTAGCTTGGAGCTGGCATTCATCCGGTACATGCGCGTTTCGGGAATCTCCCGGCCGCCGTGCTGAACCACCCTTTCAATCTCGGCGGTGAGCTGCGGGTCACTGGCCGCCAGCGGCGTGAACCGGAAGAAAAGGGGCTCGAGAACGAGCGGCTCGACAAAAATCAGAAAAATCAAAATTGGCAGCGAGCCGAGCCAGGCGTAGAACCACCAACGGCGTGGGCTGCGGCGCACCAGGCCGTAAAATAGCCAGACCAGCACGATGGCCAGAACCAGCGCGAACGCACCACCCTTCACTGCGTCCCAAAACCACGAGCCCCAACCCTGGACCGATTGTCCGTAGTAGCGCTCCAGCCAGTGGCCGGCGGCCGCCGAAGGCAGGCTCAAAAAACCGAGCACAATGAAAAATGGTCCGGCAAACACAAGGGCTTGAAGAAATCGATTACGAGAAAGGCGCTCAGCCCGATCGCGCAGTCTGGGGGCCACCGCGAGTTGAATCAAGAGGACCAGCCCTACCACGCTGAAGAGAAAGTCGAGGAAATAGAGTTCGTGGCGCGAGTGTGCGTAGGCAACGGCCTGAGCTTCCTTGTCAGGCGGAAGCTTGTAGGCCCGTAGTGGCTCCTTAGGAGCCACCTGTTCAGCGTTTGGGGCCAGCGGCTGGAAGGCAATGGCGGCCGATATACCCGCTGAGCCGGAGGGTGTTGCAAGAGCCGGCGCTCCCGGGGCAAGGAGAAGAACGCCGACCATGCCTAGAAGTCGAATTTTCCAAAATGCAGCCATGAGAGCAACGCATCAGACGCCAAGGCGCACGGACGTGAATGTCTCCCCGCGGGTCAGTGTGGTTGTTGCGGCTGGGGCCGAGGCTCCGAAGACGACGGAACGATATCTTTCATGCGCATATAAGTGACTATATTCCCGTAGATCTCGTTGTTATGTGCAAAATTCAGGATCAGAAGAGCCATGCGCAAATTGCGAGTTTGCCGGCCGCTTTCCTGGGTGATGTCGATCATCTCCGTTCCGGACGCATCGGTCAGCGAAGAGTAAACGCCGTCGCAATAAGCGAAGGCGTCATTCAAAGCCTTGAGGAACTCAGCCTTGGTGTTCAGCTTTTCGAGATTATTGCCGGCGTTGGGATTCTTTTCGCCCTTGGCCTGAGAACACCACAGAAAATTGTAATTGGCGACGTGCCCGACCTGTTGGCCGAACGTGCGCACTTCCTGTTGCGTCCCGGGGCGCATGCCGTAATTTTCTTCCGGCATTTTCTCCGCCGATCGCACAATGATGTTGCGATTCCCCATGTAGGCGTTGCGGAGCCAAGTGGATAGCGGATTGGCGGAACTCGCGCCGGATGGCTGACCCGTCTGCGTGGCAGCAGGAATTGCCAAAACAGATCCAAGAAGCCCCAGAATGAAAACCTTGCTCATGATTTCTCCCACCGCAGTTGACTGGGCTCAAGCTCGCTGGCCCTACCGACCTAAACGTTATATCACAGGGGTTGTGACGCCCCCAGTTCCGTACCAGACGCTGCAGGGAACGAAAAAGCCGGTTCTCGGGTTTCACTACTCGACAGAATGCGGGATTTCCGTGTCCCGAACCCCGCCTCATGGACTCAGCGGTCTTCAAACGATTTCCACAGGTTCGGGAAATGGACTACTACATATTGTGAGGCATCGTGCGTTATTTGCCGGGATGGACCGTGCAGTGCATCAATCCGGAGTGCCAGGCACGCGGACATTGGTTGCGGGCCGATACAGCTCCAGGGGAGCATTGCAGCAATTGTGGCGAGCCGCTGCACAATGTGCCGCCACCACTGAGTCCACAGCTCAGATTGAGGCCGCGTCCTCTGACCACCTACCGGCCGAGCCGGCACGTTCGCTAACCAGCCGCCGCATAGTCCAGTCAAATAGTGAGCGGCCGGTGGGGGCCCGGCCGCTCGTGGCATGGGGTTTTGGAAGGAATGTGCCAGACGCAACCTGCGGCAGCGGCCGGACTGGCCGGCTCAGGAACCTCAGCGATAAGGGCAGGTTACCGCGAGGCCCCGAACTACCGCACATCACGCCGAACACGCATACATTTTGCGTTTTGCACCGTACCGGGTCGATAGCCCAGCGGACCCATTAGACCGGTACGGAAGTACTTCGCCTGATGCGCGTGCACTGCGGCGACAAACTGCCCAAAGTTCTTGAAGTCGCTCGCATCCTTCTCCAAGGCCTTCAGGTTCGGTTGCGAATCGGGCCCAATTAGCACTCAGCCGCAAGCCCAGGGTTCTGGCTGGGAAAAGCCCGAGGACGGCCATTCTGTCTGTTTAGTGTGCGCGTCCTCATCGAATTGGCGTGGCGAGCCACTGCGAGATTACGAAACCGTCGTCCATCTCATTGCCAAGACGACGACTGCGAAAGGGCTGACAGTGACCTGCCGATTGGACCGCCGCAAATATCCAACCGGTCGCAAAGTCAGCAAGGAAGAAATGAAGGGCATCAATCTTCAACCGGATCGGTTTCATGGTGAATGGAACTATGTCATCAGACCTCATCAGCCCCGAGGTCGTCAAAGGATGGAGATTGGTTGATACCTTTATTTATGGCGCATCCTTAAGTTAGCGGAAATCAAGGACCTGCCGCACCGGTTCGTCGGGGCAAAAGAAGTAGAGGCTCTTATCCCACCCTCGATAGTGCTAGGTGGACACACGGGTAATTTTAAGCATCTAAACGCACCATGCGAGCACTCCGCATGCGTTGGGCTAGCGCCGAGCGGGGCAAAGCGTTGGCCTGCATGCTGCGCGGCAGGCTGGGCCGAGGCGCTTGGTCATTGTTGGTCGGCGCGATGATGACGGCGAGCCCTGCGAACACAACCCTAGCTCGATGGCTATCTGCAGGCGACGGAAGCGCACTGGCAGCGCCAAGCATCATGAACGACGCGGAGTTGGAGGCCGGATTTCGGCTCCTTTATCAGTTGAAATTCGATCAGGCGCGGGAACTCTTTATGCAGTGGGAGCAGGAACGGCCTCGACAACCTCTCGGCCTGGCACTTGAGGCAGCTTCCGATCTCTTCGAGGAGTTCTATCGCAAGGGCGTGCTGACTTCCGATTTCTTCCTCGACGACAAGCGCCTGCTCAGCGGGATCAAAGACCGACCCGATGCGAATCTCGAACGGCAATTTGCTGCGGCCGCGCAGCGCGCTGAGAAAATGGCACATGAGCGCCTGGAGAATCAGCCGAAAGATCCGGATGCGCTCTTTGCCCTCACATTGGTTGAAGGCATGCAAGCCGACGATCTCTTCCTGATCCAAAAACGCCAGCTCGAGAGCTTGCACCATTTGCGCGAGGCCGATCGCAATGCGCGCATCCTGCTGGAAGTCGCGCCCCACCCAGACGACGCTTACGTCGCACTGGGATCCGCGAACTACATCATCGGATGCTTGCCCGGATATAAGCGGGCCATGCTGTGGGTAGGTGGTGTTCACGGCGATAAAGCACGGGGCATACGGCAACTCGCGCGCGCAGCTTCGAGCGAGCACGCCCATTACCTGCGGCCCTTTGCACGATTGATGCTGGCGCTGGCCGCGCTGAGGGAAAAGAATCCGGATGTTACGCGCCAGCAACTTCAGGAACTCGTAGCGGAGTTCCCGGAGAATGCGCTATTCGCAAAGGAGTTGGCGAAGGCTACCCCGGTGATGAACGGAGTCTCATCTGCGCCCTGACAATCTGTCTCCGATGTTGGAGGGCTCGTCAGTAAGGGGTATACGAAGAAGCAAAATCTAGCGAGATTCTGCTGCTTTGCTGGATTGTTCTTCGAGAAGCTCTCTGCCTGTAAACAAGGCGAAGTAAGGGTATTTCTGGCGCAGCTTCTCTGAGCCGCCCGCTTCGCGATCGATGATGCTGAGCACCGCGGCCACCCGCAGGCCGGCCTCCTCCACAATATTCAGCGCCTCCAATGTGGATTCGCCCTTCGTGCAAACGTCGTCGATGATCACCACGTCGCGAATCTTTTTAATGTCGATGCCTTCAATCTGTTTTTCGAGACCGTGGGCTTTGGGTTGCTTCCGGATCAAAAAGGCGGGAAGCGGTCGGCCTTTTCCTTCTTTTGATCGCAGATAGCTCACGGTCGCAACGGCGGCGACGATGGGATGCGCCCCTATGGGAGGACCGCCGATCGCGTCTGCCCGAATTCGTTTCTCCGCGAGAAGATCAAGCACTGCATGCGCCGTGAGAAAAGCGCCCTCCGGGTCGAGAGTCGTAGGCTTGCAATCGAAGTAGTAGTCGCTCTCCTGCCCCGAAGAGAGCTTCACCTTCCCCCACACGATCGACTTGCGTTGCAGCAGACCCTTTAGTCGCGGCCTGTAATCGCTTGTCAAATCCATTCTCCGCACCCGGATGTAGATGGCGACACTATCATAATTCTGTTGGGGATGCGCTGCAGCGCCTTGACCCTGCCGGAAACGATTTGTTAGCGTTAGATTTTCTCGCAGTGGCGAAATTGCTCATGGACACCATTCAAGTCACACTTCCTGACGGCTCGAAGCAGGAGGTGCCGCGCGGCACGACCCCGGCGGAGATTGCTCGAAAAATCTCGCAAGGCCTCGCCCGCGAAGCACTGGTGGCGCGGGTGGATGGCGAGCTGATCGATCTTTCGCGGCCGCTCGACGAAAACGCTTCGCTCCGGATTTTAACGTCGAAAGATCCCGAGGCGCTTCAGGTCTTCCGCCATTCCGCAGCGCATCTGCTGGCCGCTGCCGTGCTGGAACTCTTCCCCGACGTGAAGCTAGGGGTTGGTCCGCCTATCGATTACGGATTTTTCTACGAATTCTTGCGCGAGCAGCCCTTCACGCCGGAAGACCTCGAGCGCATGGAGAAAAAGATGCACGAACTCGCGGCGCGCGATCTGCCCAACGAGCGCAAGCTGGTGCCCAAGGCGGAGGCGATCGAGCTCTACAAGACCTGGGATCAGAGATTCAAATGCGAGCTGGTGCAGGAGAAAGCGGTCGAGCCGATGGTATCGTTCTACACCACCGGCAAATTCATAGACTTCTGCCGCGGGCCGCACATCCCCAGCACGGGCCGCATTCGCGCGTTCAAACTGATGAATGTGGCGGGCGCCTACTGGAAAGGACAGGAAGGCAATCCGCAGATGCAGCGGGTCTACGGCGCCTGTTTTTTCACACAACCCGAACTCGACGAATATCTGCACCGCCTAGAAGAGGCCAAACGCCGCGATCACCGGCGGCTGGGTCCCGAGTTGGATCTCTTCAGTATTCAGGAAGAAGCTGGGCCTGGGCTGATCTTCTGGCATCCCAAAGGCGGCCTAGTGCGCAAACTCATGGAAGACTGGCTGCGCGATGAACTGCTGCGCCGCGGCTATCAGCTCGTCTTCACGCCGCACATCATGCGGTTGGACCTCTGGAAGACGAGCGGCCACACCAATTTTTATCGCGAGAATATGTTTGGCGCGATCGAGGTGGAGAACGCCGATTATCAGCTCAAGCCGATGAATTGCCCCGGGCATATTTTGATCTACAAATCGCGCATGCGCAGTTATCGCGATTTGCCGGTGCGCCTGGCGGAACTCGGCACGGTCTACCGCTACGAGCGCTCCGGCGTGCTGCACGGGCTGCTACGCGTGCGCGGCTTTACGCAAGATGACGCGCACATTTTTTGCATGCCCAGCCAGATCGAAGCCGAGGTCGAGGCCTGCGTCGATTTCGCTTTTGCGGTGATGAAGACCTTCGGATTCTCGCGCTACCAGGTGGAGCTTTCGGAGTGGGATGGGGCGCTTCCGGAAAATTACGCGGGCTCCCGCGAAGATTGGGAACGCGCTACGCAGGCGCTCTCCTCGACGCTCGAACGCATGCACATTCCGTTCAAGCGCATGGTAGGCGAAGCGGCATTTTATGGCCCGAAAATCGACGTCAAACTGATCGACGCTATCGGCCGGCCCTGGCAGCTTACGACTGTGCAGTTCGATTTTAATCTGCCGGGACGCTTTGGTCTTGAATATGTCGGGGAAGACGGCAGCCGGCATCAGCCGCTGATGGTTCATCGCGCCCTATGGGGCTCGGTGGAGCGGTTCTTCGGTATTCTCATCGAGCACTATGCCGGCGCTTTTCCGCTGTGGCTGGCCCCGGTGCAGGTGGCGGTTTTGCCCGTGAGTAACAAATTTTCGGATTACGCCAAGATTGTCACGTCCGAGCTCAGGGCCGCGGGCTTTCGCGCCATGCTCGATGACCGCAACGAAAAGCTGCAGGCCAAGATTCGCGACTCGGAACTGCAGAAAATTCCGTATATGGCAGTCGTGGGCGGTAAGGAAGCCGAAGCGCGCACTGTTTCGGTGCGCCATCACGGCAAGGGCGACCTGGGTCCGCAGCCTCTGGCGGCCTTTCTCGCTGCACTTCGCACCGAAGTCGACGCCCGCAGCGTGTCTTAAATTTTCTGAAAAGGGGGGCGTAAGGGACTTTTCCTCAAACGGCTCTGCCGACCTTGCCTTTTGCCCCATGCTAAAATCCGAAAGCACAAGAAAGGACATCAAGGCGCTTTGCACCTCTTCCCACAGACGCGGCGTTCGGAACGCAAGACCGGGATATTACCATCACAGGAAATCCGCGAGCTGATCGCGAATGGGAAGATTCGCTGCAGCGCCGACATTCCCGATGACCAGATCCAACCGGCCTCGATCGATTTGCGACTCGGGAACGTTGCGTATCGCGTCCAGGCCAGCTTCCTGCCGGGCCGCTCCGCGACACTCAGGAACAAAATCGCCGAGCTGAAAATTGCCGAGTACGACCTGAGCCGACCGACACTGCTGGAGACGAACGCCGTTTACGTCGTGCCTTTGCTGGAGAGCCTCGCGCTGCCGCGAGATATTGGCGGCAAGGCCAACCCGAAAAGCACCACGGGCCGGCTGGATATTTTCACGCGCCTCATCACAGACGGCGGATTGGAATTTGAGCACGTCCTAAAGGGATATGCGGGCGACCTATACGTGGAGATCGTACCGCGCACATTTCCGATCGTTGTGACCGCTGGGACCAAACTCAACCAGCTCCGATTCATCCGGGGAAAGCCACCATCCACCGATGGGATACTCGAACAATTGGCCGAGAAAGAACAGCTGGTCTACTATGAAAACGGAGGAGGTCCGGCGGAGGCTGTGATTGAGCGCGGGCTGAGCAAATTTGTGTCCAGGCAAGGCGGCGATCAGCAGGCGATTATTGATCGCGGGTTGCGCACGACTACCGATCTCGAGGGGAACGAAAGCTCGAGCATCGTGGCGTATAAAGCGAAGAGATATTGTGCTCCCGTCGATCTAAGCAAGGTGCGCATCTACGATCCCGCGGATTTTTGGGTTCCCATTCACAGCCCAAAGTCAAAGAGGGTGGTTCTTGATCCCGGGGATTTCTACTTGATGGCTTCAAAGGAAAGATTTTCCGTGCCGCCTTCCTACGCCGCCGAGATGGAACCGTTCGATCAGTCGATCGGCGATTTTAGCGTCCACTATGCCGGATTCTTCGATCCCGGATTTGGTTACGGCACAGCGGGCGAAATCAAAGGCACGAAGGCAGTACTAGAGGTCCGCGCGCATGAGGTGCCGCTCCTGCTGGAAAACAAGCAGATCATTGGACGGCTCATCTATCACAGGATGGCCAACACGCCGGAAAAGCTCTACGGTCAGGCGATTGGGTCGTCGTATCAACAGCAGGGGCTGGCGCTAAGCAAGCAGTTCAATCCTGTGGAGAGCGCCCGCTCGGCCGCGTCCAAGTCTTAGCGCCGCAAAAGAAAAGCGGCCGCCACTTCTACGGGGCCGCTTTTCGATGTTCAATCCTCTGAGTCTTACTGCTCTTTGCCCTGGTTCTTAAGGTCGTTGAAGGTGATGTTGTCTTCGCAAATCATTTCCGTGATATGCCAATCGGGCTTGAACTCGAGCTCGCGGAAGCCGGACCAAGTTTTGGTATAGGCCTTCAGGTCATCGATCGTAATGTCCACGTGCAGCTTGTCGTGTTCCGGGCGCGTAATGCGCTCGATCACGTGCAGCGTATCGGAATGCGGCAAGCCTGCGCGGTCGATCCATGTCTGGTCATTGAAATCGACCGTATCGATGACCAGTGTATTGCCCTCCCAACAGCCTACCGAGTGCCCCATCCACCAGGGATCTTCGTCTTTGAGATGCTCGCGGCCCTCATTGGTATAGATTTCGCGGACGAAGTGATTGAATTCGTAGAGCAAATAGACGACGTGAGGAATCTGTACAATCCTGGTAGGAAAGGGGTGAACCCAAATCCGAGGCACGCCAGTTGGGAAACACCCGATCTCTTTGCCGGTAGTCGGGTTCACCAGATCCGTCGAGTCCGGGGTGGCGAGTGGTCCCCAAGACGGCTTCGTGCTCAGGTATTGCTGTTTTCCCCAAGGCGTCATGAGTGGAACGGCGTCTTTATGCGAGATGAAGGAATATCCGGCATACTCGCGCGCGCTGGGGGGCATTTTCGGCTCCCACATGCCGGAAAAGTCCGGCTCGCCCCACGCAGTCTTCGGCACCTCCCATGCAGCCTTGGCAGCGCCTGATTCTGCCCTTCCCGGGTTGTTGCCGCCCTTTTGAGCAAATAACACGCAGGAGCAAGCGAGCACCGCGCTCAGTGCGGTGGTCCAATGCAGGAATCGACGAGGCATAGTTCAAGCCTCCTTCTGGATGTCTTCGACTTGCCCCGAGTCCGTCAGAGGTCCAGCTGAACTCCACGACTCAGCTCTGGCCCGGCGGCGGAGGCGGGCCGAGGGGAATTTCCTTCCCGTCCGCGTCGTAAATTTGTCGGAGATTCAAAACCTTGGTGCCGTTCTTAGCGACATGGCCGGTAACTTTGATCATTTGGCCGGCGTGCAGCTTGTGCCCGTTCCATCCGTAGTGAACCAAGTGATTGGGGGCGGTCATTTCCACGTACCACTTCGTGACATTGCCGTTCGCATCCTTCACATCGAGGAAAATGAGCGGGTGCGGCTGAATGAACTGAAATTCCGTTATCGTTCCCGTCAGCGTCGTCAGTGTCGAATTGTCATAGGCAGAGCCGCCGTGATGCGCGAAAACGGGCGCCGAAAGGGCAGAAAGAGCCACCGACAAGACGATCAGGGTGAATGAATATTTGCGCATCGCGAAAGACCTCCCTACGATAGGGGGGATTCTCCCACCGCGTCTGCGGAGTGTCAATCCGGCTGTCTTTGATACAAGAGATGAGCAAGTCCTTCAGCCGGTCCAAGCTTTCCGCCGTCGAGCGCAACTTCCGTTCCCAGATCGTGCAGCTCGCCTCCGGTCGATGGTTCCTTCGCGGCACTCTGTCGGAACGTTCCGGCAAGTGCGGCAAGGCGAATTGCCGCTGCGCCCAAGGGCAACTGCATAAATCCTTGTATTAGTGCAGAGCCAGGCAGGATGGAAAACTGCGCCAGATTTGTGTCCCCAAAGCGCAGGAGCGCGTTCGCCAAGCGGTCCGGGATTATCGCCGCATGCAAAAGCTGATTGAAGAAGTCTCCGAACTGGAATGGAAGAGGCTCGAGGAAACCTGGGTAGCATCAACTCCTGGGAACAATTGGGGAAGTCGGCCTTTTGGCCCCGCTGGCTGGGAGAGTCCCTGGGCCGCGTTCATGCCCTACTGGATGCCGAGGGCCTGGCCTACGCCAAGGAATTCACCTCCTCTATGAGCGCCTGAAACGCAACAAGCTTTGCCGGATATTCATGGCCTCGGCGTAGCGGTTTTGGATGGCCACGAAAGCCACGGCAGCTATTTACGCCATGGCCCTGGCTGCCTGCAGCGAACCATCCACGGTGAGAAGGGCGATCGGATTCACCGGCAAGTCACGCTGCTGTTGTTGCCGGGTGCGTCGCCCAACCGCCAATCTTTTGGGCCAAACTCATCGCCGCCGAACTTTATAGCGAGGTGATTCCCGCCAGCTCGTCGCCCTGAGATTCTTTTCGCACCCTGGCCTGGGTATCTCTGCTCATCCTAAGGATCTCAACCGAGGTCTTGCCGTGGTCTCTTCCGAACGGCCCTGCCGCCCCTTTTTCTCTCTCCCGATAGTCATGCGAATCAGCGTTCATTGCGGAATCGCTGCATGACTTTGCATGACTTGCTGGGACAATGATCGGCCCGGACAACCGTGCTATACTTTCTGACCCTGTCCTGGTGCAAAGTACGGCTGAACCGGCCGCTCGTGGCGCCGTTGCGGAGGTGGGTTTATCGCTGAACGAAGTTTTCGGGCCACAGAACGCACCCGGGTAAACGAACGCATTCGGTCTCGGGAAGTTCGTGTGATAGACGACGACGGCGGGCAATTGGGCGTGATGCAGCCGTTTGAAGCGATGCGGCTAGCCCGGGATCGTGGCTTGGACCTGGTGGAGATTTCGCCTAATGCAGAGCCGCCAGTCTGTAAGATCACCGATTACGGAAAATTCCTTTATCAGGCGAATAAGAAGGCGCACGAGCAGCGCAAACACCAAAAGGGCACGCAGCTCAAGGAGGTGAAATTTCGGCCGGCAACCGCCGAGCATGATTACCAGGTTCGCAAAAACCAGATCATAAAGTTTCTTGGCGAGGGCCATAAAGTGAAAGCCATGATCTTCCATCGCGGCCGCGAGATGGCTCACCAGGAAGTGGGCCGCGCGAAGATGGAGCGGCTACTGAAAGATATAGCCGATCACGCCTTGGTGGAGATCGGGCCGCGCATGGAGGCTAATATATTGATGGCTCTCCTAGCACCCAAGAAGGGCGGAGTGAGCGTGCGGCCTCCGGCATCGGCCGGTCTGAGTCAAGCCTAAAAGGATAATCCGTGGCAAGAAAGCAAAAAACGAAACGTAAGATAAAGACACATCGCGGCGCGGCGAAGAGATTTAAGATTACGGCCGGCGGCAAGATCTTGCGGATGCATTCGGGCAAGCGGCACCTGCTGGGTACCAAGCTGCCCAAGCGCATGCGGCGTCTGAAGAAGCTCGTGCAGGTCGATCCCGCGGACGCACCGCGAGTCCGGCGGATGTTGCCGAACGGCTGATCTTGTGATTTTGTAATTTTGTGCCAGGCAGAGCGTTATCCGCCACGGCGGGCCTGCCGACCAGCGGCTGCGAGTCGTAACTGGTTGATCGCCGCCGCATCGCTCCGCTTGGCGTTCGGGCGCTGTGGAGCGAATCCTCAACACGCCGTGGAGACGCTCGACACCGTCGTTGGCCGTCTGCCGCGCCGATTTATACGCGCCGCATTCCCGGCGCCCAAAATCGGCGCGCCCAAGGTCACACCGTTTCGTGCGATCTCCGCGCGGGAGACATAGCAATGGCGAGAGTGAAACGTGGTACCAAGCGCAGGGCACGCCGCAAGAAATATTTGCGGCGCACCAAAGGCTTCTTCCTCACCAAAAGCAAGCTCTACCAGTCCGCCCAGGAGGCGGCCAATCGCGCCGAGCGCTATTCCTATCGCGACCGCCGCAATCGCAAAAGGCAGTTCCGGCGTCTTTGGATTCAGCGCATAGGCGCCGCCGCGCGCTTGAACGGGCTTTCCTACAGCGAGCTCATGCACGGCCTCAAGGCGGGCGGGATTGAGATCGACCGCAAAATCCTGGCCGATCTTGCCGTACGAGATGCCGCAGCCTTCACTCAAATTGCAGCCCAGGCGAAGCAGGCGGCCGGGACTCGAGGTTGAGCATCCTGCCTTTCCCGGCAAGACCTCTTCCACCAAAGGCGGCGCGGCAGCTCCGTTTGGGCGTGTCCCTTTGGTGTAAGCTCTCACGCGTACCATTAGCATGCCCGAAATAGCGGACATCATTCGACAGACGCTCGCCGCACTGGGTGTCTCCACGCCTGCGGAAGTGACCGCCCGCTTCGATGCTCTTCGTGCGGAGTTCGAGCGGGACACCACATCCGCACGCGATGAGGCCTCCTGGAAGTCGCTGCGCGACGCCTGGCTGGGCCGCAAGTCCGGCGTGTTGAATCGGATCACCGAACAGTGGCTGAAGTCTGCCCCGCCCGAACTGCGGCCTGTTGTCGGCCGCTCCCTCAATGAGCTTCGAGCGCACGTCGAGCAGGGGCTCGAGAGCCTTCAGCGATCCATTGCCGCCGCGGCGGAAAAGGCGGCGCTTGCTCGCGAGCGCGTGGACCTCTCCTTGCCAGGGGTTATTCGGCCGCTCGGCTCGCGACATCTGGTTCGGCAGACTTTCGAGGAAATTGAGCGCATCTTTCTTTCGCTTGGTTTTACCGTTGTGGAAGGCAATGAGATCGAAACGCCTTACTACAATTTCGAGGCGCTGAATATCCCGGAACATCATCCGGCGCGCGACACTATGGATACCTTCTATCTCGACCTTCCACCGGGATCGAAGCCGCATCTTTTGCGCACGCACACGTCGCCGATGCAAGTGCACACCATGGAAAAACAGCAGCCTCCGGTGCGCATCATCGTGCCGGGAAAGGTCTATCGGCGGGACAATCCTGACGCGACGCACTCCTACGTGTTCCACCAAGTGGAAGGCCTGGCAGTCGATACCGACGTTACCTTCTGCGAATTCAAGGGCACGGTGGAATATTTCGTACGGGAATTCCTTGGGTCCGCGGCCAAGACGCGCTTGCGCCCCAGCTATTTTCCGTTCACTGAACCGTCCGTGGAGGTGGATGCGAGTTGCTTCGTATGCATGGGCAAGGGCTGCCGGCTGTGCAAATTTTCCGGCTGGATCGAACTGTTTGGCGCGGGCATGGTCGATCCCGCCGTCTACGGCTTCGTCAATTACGATGCTACGCGCGTCTCCGGCTACGCTTTCGGCTTGGGCGTCGATCGCCTTTCGCAACTTAAATACGGAATCGATGATGTGCAGCTCTTCTTTCAAAACGATGTGCGCTTCCTGCGGCAATTCCCCTGACGCGCAGATGTCCTGACGCCCGATGAAGATTCTTTACGATTGGCTGAAGGAGTTCGTCGCTGTCCCGTTTTCACCGGAAGAGCTGCGCGAGCGACTGTCTCTGGTCGGGATCGCCGTCGAAGGTGTATCACACACACCCGCGGGTCCCCTGCTCAATCTCGACCTCACCATCAATCGCCCTGATTGCCTCGGCCATTATGGTGTTGCGCGTGAGGTGGCCGCTCTGGCGCGAAACGAGTTGCGACCTGTTTCTATCGTCCTGCCGGAAGTCAGCGAGAGCGCCGCCCGCGCTACACGCGTGGAAATCGACTGCCCGGATCTCTGCGGCAGGTTCACAGCGCGCCTATTGAACGGCGTCAAAGCGCAGCCCTCGCCCGATTGGCTGCGCAAGCGTCTCGAAGCTCTCGGGCAGGCGTCCATTAACAACGTGGTGGACGCCACAAATTACGTCATGCTCGAGCTCGGCCATCCCATGCACGCCTTCGATATGGATCGCCTGGCGGAACATCGCATTGTCGTGCGCCGCGCTCGGGCCGGAGAGAGAATCCGCACGCTCGACGGCGTCGAGCGCATCCTCTCACAAGACGTCTGCGTCATTGCCGACGCGGCTCGCGCCGTTGGCATCGGTGGCATTATGGGTGGCGCAGAAACCGAGATCGGTTTCTCGACGCGCAACGTGCTCTTGGAATCTGCCTGGTTCGATCCAATCTCGATTCGACGGAGCTCGAAAGCGCTCGGGCTGCGCACGGAGGCGTCCACTCGTTTTGAGCGCGGAGCCGACCCAGAAATGGCCGAGTTGGCCTCGCGGCGATGCGCGGCATTGATCCGCGAATTGGCCCAGGCCGAGGTCCTGGCCGGAGTGGTCGACGTTTATCCGGCGCGCCGCGAACCCCTGCCTCTGGAACTTTCGCGCAAGGAATTGCTGCGGGTTATGGGAGCCCGCGTGCCCGACAGCGAGATCGAGACAATTCTCGGCGCGCTGGGCTTTGCTCCTCGGCGCACGGATGAAACGCGCGGTACCCCCGATTCGCTGCTCGCAAGATGGCAATGCCGCCAGCCGTCGTGGCGACAGGACGTCACGCGCGAAGTGGACCTGATCGAAGAAGTTGCGCGTCATTACGGCTTGGACAAATTTCCGCCGCGGCTTCATCCCTCAAAACAGCCGGCGGCGCGGCTGCCTCACGCCTTGCCCGAGGATCGGCTGCGCGAGCGGCTGATTGGCTTGGGCTACCAGGAGATCGTCTCCATCCCCCTGGTCGACGAAGAAGAAGACGCACTGTTTCGGCCTGCCGGCGTGTTGCCCGCGCGAGTGGCCAATCCTCTCGCCGAAGATGCGTCGCTGCTGCGTTCCACGGGCCTTGTAAGCATGGCCCACGCGCTGGCTTGGAATTTGAATCGGGGGCAGCAGAGCCTCCGGCTGTTTGAAATCGGCCGCGCCTATCGTGTGCAGAATGGCGCGCCCGAAGAGACGCGCATTGTCACGATCGGCGCAACGGGGTTGGCGCGCGAAAAAGGCATCGCGGAATCCGCCCGGGACTACGATTTCGCCGATCTCAAAGGCGATCTCGACCAAATCGGCGCTCTCGCCGGCGGGTTTGTGTGGAAAGGCGATACGCTGACTTGGCAGAGTCCAACTCGAGCGGGCCAGTTCTCTCTTTCGAACGACAAGCCGGGCTGGTTGGTCGTATCGGTTGCAGGTGGTCAGACGCGCCGTATCGAGTGGCCGGGTGGCACCTTGATCGGCGCTGGCGGCCAGCTCGCGGACCGCGTCGCCGGAAAATTCAAGCTACGTCAGGACGTTTTTCTCGCCGAATTCCTGCTCGGTCCTTTCGATGCGCTTTACCAGCTAGGTCGCGAAGCGCGGAAATACCAGCCAATTTCGCGATTCCCGGCCGTGGAACGCGATTTCTCCCTCATCCTCAGCGACGGGACCACCTTCGCCGCCGTGCGCGTGGTGATTGCGGCTCTGGGAATTGCTGAAATCATCTCTGTCGATGCGGTCGACCTTTTTCGTGGCCGGAATATCCCGCCAGGGAAGTTTTCCCTGCTCGTCCACATCACATTTCAGAGCCACGACACCACCCTGACCGAAGGGCAGCTCAGCGATTTCTCCTCGCGTATCATTTCCGCCTTGGAACAAAAGCTAGGTGCCGCCTTGCGCACAGCTTAAAAGGCGCCTGAGAATCTGGCTTGATAGTGTTCCACGCGGGCGCGGTTCGTTCGTGCAAAAAAATCCAGGATCAGCGCCAGTTCCTTCTCTCCGTAAGCGGAAACAATTCGTCCCATGATTTGACTCGCGGATTGATGCTGCTCGAGGACTCTGCGCCGCCCCTCCGGCACCATCCGAATTAGGACGCTGCGCCTGTCTTCGGGATTTCTATCGCGGCGCACGTAACCGGCTTTTTCTAGTCGGTCGAGCGCCTGCGTCACACCGCCTGTGGTCAGGTCGGTCAATCGGGCCACGTCGCCAGGTTTCGCGTCGACATTCCGGCTCATGCTGGTCCGGCGGGCCTATACGAAACTCGCTCGTTTCCGAATTTTTCATCAGCCTTGCTCAAGGCTTCCCGGTGTCGCACAATAGCGCCGCCCAGCCGCGTTTCATGCGCCGGGAGGCCTGCAAGGATGAAAGTGGAAATTTACGACCAGGTGTACAACGTCGCCGGGGACCTCGAGCCTGCCTACGTCGAGCAGTTGGCCAAGTACGTGGACGTCCGCATGCGTCAGATCGCCCGAGGCACCGGAGCCGTAGACTCGGTAAAAGTGGCCGTGCTTGCAGCTTTGTCCATTGCCGACGAATTCCACGCCCTGCGGCAAAGCCGGGAACAGAACGAAGCGCCCTTGCGTGCCACCGCCGAACGTTGCCTTAAGCTGATCGACCGGGCGCTTCAGCAATCCGCCTGAGCCGCGGTGCAAGACACGCCCTTTTGGGAAATCGGTTTGACCCTCGCCCTGAGACCGCTAGAATGTAAGAGGAGTAGGCCTGCAACGCGCGTGATTGGCGCGACGATCTTTTGAACCAATGCTGGATCTCTGTGGTGCCCGGGTCAGACGGCCTGTGCGCATGGCCCGCAGCCGGGCATGCCCCGGCGGCGGGAAAGCCTAAGGGCCGGCGCAGGGCACCCACCTTATAACAGAGGTTCAGGATCTAGCTCCACACGACGAAGTGGACCACTCCATCCACCGATCAATCCATGCGCATTTTGTTTATTGGGGACATTGTCGGTTCGCCCGGCCGAGGTATTGTGCTCGAACGCCTGGAAGATATCGTCTCTAACGAGCAGGCCGATCTCGTGATCGCCAATGGAGAGAATGCCGCATCGGGGTTCGGCATTACCCCGCGGCTCACCGAAGAACTCCTGTCCGCCGGAATCGAGGTTCTTTCGGGAGGGAATCACATCTGGGACCGCAAAGAGATTCTGGACTTCATACCGCGCGAGCCACGACTGCTGCGTCCCGCCAATTTCCCGGCGGCTAGCCCGGGCAGCGGTCTTTTCTGCGGCACGTCACAGAAGGGAATTCCCTATGCAGTCATGTGCCTGCAGGGACGTATCTTCATGGCATCAAACGATGATCCTTTCAGCGTCGCGGATCGCGAAGTAGGCAAGCTGCAGACCGAAACGAAGGTCATCATTGTGGACATGCACGCCGAAGCCACGAGTGAAAAGCAGGCCATGGGCTGGTATCTTGATGGGCGTGTCTCGGCGGTGATCGGAACGCACACGCATGTGGCTACCGCGGACGAACAAATCCTGCCCGGGGGTACGGCCTACATCACCGACGTAGGCATGACCGGGCCGCACCACTCCGTAATCGGCATGGAGAAGGGCGCAGTCATCAAGCGGTTCCTCGACGGGATGCCGACCCGCTTCGAGGTCGCCACGGGTGATATCCAAATGAATGCCGTGCTCATCGAGGTGGATTCCGTGAGCGGCCGCGCGGTATCGATCGCACGGCGTCGCTATCGTTTGGAGCATTGATGCCACCTGCCCGAGCAACCCGAGGCCAATACCACCGCATTATATAGTTCACCCGAAAATGAAACGGTGCGCCGAAGCCCGCCTGCTCGGTCTTGCGATTTTAATCGTGGCCATTATCTCTGTGCGCGCACAGGAGGATCCGACGTTGGATGCGACGCGGCGCCGATTTCCCGACGTGGGCGCCGGATTTCGCGCCGTTCGCCGTGGTCCTGACGGCTCCTATTATGTCTTGGCGACCACGTTTCCTTCTAACTCTTCCAAATCCTCTAAGCCTGCTACGCCACCTACGGCTGGCGTGCTTGTTTTCGACTCACAGGGGAGAAAATTGCGCCAGATTCCGGCGGAGCCGCGGACCGGCGAGATCGTTTCACCCCTTTCGTTTGACCTGGATGCATCCGGCCACGTGTACATCGCCGATCTAGGTGGCAATGCCGTTAGCGTCTACACAGCAGATGGTAAGCTGTTCGCTCATTTCCCAGTACCTAAACCCACCCAAATCATCGCGCTGCCGCACTACCAAGTCGCCGTGAGCAGCGCCAATGGCAATCATCTGATTGCCGTTTACGATGTCCACGGCACGCTTGTGCGTGAATTTGGCGAGCTTGCCGACCTGAGCGATGACGTGGAAATCAACCACCGGCTCAATCTTGGGCATTTGGCGTCGGATAAGGCCGGAGCTCTTTACTTTGCCTTCCGGTATTTGCCGGAGCCAACGGTACGAAAATACGATCCCGCGTCGGGCTATCTGCTCGATGAGGTATCTCTCACGACCCTCGACTTCCAGTCTATGGCCCAATCCGCGCGCCAAGAAATCGCGCGGTCCGCCTCCGGAAAGGCAATCTCTCCCCATGAGATCATCTCCTCTTTGGGAATCGATCCAGAAACTCAAGAATTCTGGCTGGCCTTAGGGAACTTACTCTTGCACTTCGATAACGCCGATAATGTTAGGGTCAGCAATCGCGCTTATACGACGGGGGGCACCCGCATGGTTCCCAATTTCGTCCTCGTGGAAAAGGACGATTTGCTCTTAGGTAACGACCCACTCGGAATTTACGAATTCCCCAGGTCATCTAGCAAGGTTCATCGGCCTCAATGATTTCGCGGACGCACGGGTGGCACAGCCAACTAGTTAGCCTTTCTACTCGGACAAGAACATTTGGCCCTGTGGAAATCCTGTGCATCTCCTGTGCAGCGTTCCTTGTATGCTCCGCGATTTTTTCCTTGCCGCGCACGGCAGCTTTCGTGGACAATCGAGCCTCGTCGGTGATAGACGCGAAGGTCCTGTAACTGCCCCGGCCACCCTCGCGGCACTGGCAAATCAGGGGAACAACTAGGCCGGTCCTAGGCTTAAGCATTCATGAGAGTGCGGTTGCTGTGGCGCTATTTCCACAGCATTTCCACAGGTTGTGGAAATGCTGTGCCGCTCTATTTATGGCCTTTAGAACATGAATTCATGGGAAAAAATCCTGCAGCACATGGAGAGGCGGGTTAATCCGCACAGCTTTGCCACGTGGTTCCTTCCGACTAAACAGGAGGGTGCCGAGAATGGGACGGTGGTCGTCCGAGTTCCCTCGCGACCCTTTCGAAAGCGCTTGACCGAGACGTACGGCGAATTGCTGCAGGCCGTGCTAGTGGAAGTGGGCATGCCAGACGTGCAGCTCAGTTTCGTTTGCAGCGAGCCGGAGCCGCCTTCTCCGGTGGCAACATCGCCGATTAAACAAACGCGCCTCGATTTTGATGGTGTCGATCATCAGCTCAATCCACGGTACACCTTCGAAACGTTTGTGGTCGGAGGGTCCAATCAGTTCGCGCATGCAGCGGCGCGGGCGGTGGCCGAAGCTCCGTCGAGAGCTTACAACCCTCTTTATCTCTACGGCGGCGTGGGGATGGGAAAGACTCACCTGATGCAGGCGATCGGCCATCTGGTGAAAGCACGCAATCCGGGCCTCCGGCTCACTTATGTCAGTGCCGAAAAATTTACCAACGAAGTAATCAATTCCCTCCGCTTTGACCGCATGATCAGTTTTCGAGATCGTTTCCGCTCCGTTGATGTCCTACTGGTTGACGATATCGAATTTATCGCTGGCAAAGAGCGCACCCAGGAGGAATTCTTTCATACGTTTAACGCGTTGCACGACCTGCAAAAACAGATTGTGCTGTCTTCCGACTGCCCACCCAAAGAGATTGCCGCCATCGAAGAACGCCTGCGTTCGCGCTTTGAATGGGGACTTATCGCGGA
Organism: Acidobacteriota bacterium; assembly: GCA_003223325.1. Classification (GTDB taxonomy): domain Bacteria; phylum Acidobacteriota; class Terriglobia; order Acidiferrales; family UBA7541; genus Palsa-189. The sequence goes on along the minus strand of QHYS01000028.1, from coordinate 62,610 downwards.
TATCCAGCCTCCCGATCTGGAGACCAAAATCGCCATCCTCCAGAAGAAAGCCGAGTCCGAACATTTCGAGCTTGCTGATGACGTCGCCGAGTTCATCGCTCGCTCGATCAAATCCAACGTGAGGGAATTGGAAGGCGCCTTGACCAGGCTCGTCGCATACGCTTCGCTGACCGGCGCGCCTGTAAATCTCGGCACGGCACAGCAAGCCTTGCGCAACATCATCGCCACTCAAGAGAAGAAGGTCACCATTGAGCTGATCCAAAAGCGCGTCGGCGAACAGTTTGGCCTCAGAGACCAGGACCTCAAGGTGCGCTCGAATGCCAAAGCCATCGCCTTCCCGCGCCAAATCGCCATGTACCTGGTCAAGCAATTGACTTCTGCTTCTCTGCCGGAGATCGGAAAGCAGTTCGGCGGCAAACACCACACCACTGTGTTGCACTCGATCAACAAGATCGAAACTCTGCGCCGCAGCGATAAAGATCTAAACCGCACGATCAGCCGCCTGCTCGATACCCTCGGCTAATCAAACCAGCGTTTCTTTTGCCACTTTCTGAGCTCCAGTATTCTCTATTGTCCTTTGTCCCTCACCCCTTACGAGGAAAACCCTGTGCAAACGATGTGAGCGGTTTCCCGCCACTGTGGAAAGCTTCACCGCGGGCAAAGCGCAGGCGCCGCTTTTCCACCGGCCGCGGCAAACATACTCGTTTCGTCCACAAGACATGGTGCTCAAACCGCACGCTTTGTACCGATATCCTCTTTTGCGACATGCACGACGACTACTACTATCTTTATCCCTTCTTTAAAACAGGGTAGAGTAGCCGGTTTGAATCCGTGGCTTCCGGCGGAGGAAATCGTAGATGGAATTTACGGTGAAAAAGTACGACTTGCTGGCGGAGCTCAATCTTACGCAGGGCGTCGTCGAGCGAAAGACGACGATCCCCATTCTTTCGCATCTTCTGTGCGAAGCGAAAGGCAATCGCGTCACCCTAACAGCCACGGATCTCGAGCTCAGTATTCGTACTTCGTGCGAAGCCAAAATTAAAAAAGAGGGCGCCGGCACCATCCCTGCGAAAAAACTGCTCGAATTAGTGCGTTTATTGCCTGAGGCCGAGATTCGTTTCCGGCTGCTCGAAAATCATTGGGTGCAAATCACCTCTGACCGCCGGAACTACAAGATGGTCGGCATGGCCAAGGACAATTTTCCGGCCATTCCAGCCTTCCCCCACCCACTCGTGAAAATACCGGCGGGAATTCTTTCGTCCCTGATTGCCAGGACCGCATTTGCGATTTCCATGGAGGAGTCGCGTTACACGTTAAACGGCGCTCAACTGACTTTGAAGCCCGATATGATTGCTATGGTCGCAACTGACGGTCATCGCCTGGCACTCGCTGAAACCGATCACTCCTTTGCGGGACTCTCGAACGAGACGCGTCCCCTCGTTCCCAAAAAGGCCATGACGGAAATCCAGCGGCTTGCCGGCGAGGCGGGTGAAAACGGCCAAATCGAATTTGCCAGAGATGACAGTCATCTATTCTTTCAGGTTGAATCGCGCCTGCTGATTTCGCGCATCCTCACCGGCCAGTTTCCCAACTACGAAGCCGTCCTGCCGCGGGACAACAACAAAAAAATTGTCCTGGAGCGCAATGAATTCAACGACGCGGTACGCCGTGTCTCGCAGCTCGCGGACCAACGCTCGCACGCTTTGAAATTCTCCGTCGGCCAGGAGGGCGTAGAACTTTCTGCCTCGAGTCCCGAGTACGGCGAAGCCACCGAGAATATCGATCAAGAATATGGCGGAGAGCCCATTACGATCGGCTTCAACGGCCAATATCTGCTGGATTTTCTCGCCGCCGCTCCGGACGGACCGATCAGCGTGGAGCTGAAAGATGAACAATCCGCCGGTCAATTCCGCCCCCTGGCGGATGACCAATACCGCTATCGTTACATCATCATGCCCATGCGCATTTAGGCGTTTCCGGCGCCAAATTTGCGCGAGTTTGTGTGCACCCAGTTTCTCTTTCACACGACCGCGCCGATGCCCTGCCCCAGCCCGACAGTGGCCGTAAACCACTGAACGATAAAGCCTTAGAATATAGAAATAATCGTGCAATGCCTTTGGGTCCTCCGGAACGGCATTTTTTGGCTCTGATCTGCGCCCGAGGTTTTCTCGTTTGCGCCAGAACGAGCGGCGCGGTCAGGCCAAACCATAGTCTTCGCCGCGTCCGCTTTCGCGCCATGGAAATCCGGACGGGATGGAGCAGAAGCGCCTCTGGTTCGCGAATCGAAACCAGGATTGCATGTTAAGGCGGGAAAAAACCGTTCCGCTGCAGCCTTCCCCTCCACTGTTAGTCAGGAGACGCACAATATGGGTGAGAAAGAGACGGTGACCGGCAAAGCCGCGGGCCATCGGTACGACGCCACCTCCATCAAAGTTCTGGGCGACCTCGAGGCGGTGCGCAAGCGCCCCGCAATGTACATTGGCTCGACCACCGAGCAAGGTTTGCACCACCTCGTTTGGGAAGTGGTGGATAACTCGGTCGACGAAGCCATGGCCGGCTACTGCGACGAAATCAACGTCGTCGTTCACGACGACAACAGCGTCACAGTGGTTGACAACGGTCGCGGCATCCCTGTGGACATGCACGCCACGGAAAAAAAGCCCGCTGCCGAAGTGGTCATGACCGTTCTTCACGCCGGCGGAAAATTCGATAACGAAACCTACAAAGTTTCCGGCGGCCTTCATGGCGTCGGCGTTTCTGTCGTGAATGCGCTCTCCGATTGGCTGGACCTGGAGATCTGGCGTGATGGCGAGGTTTGGGAACAGTCCTACAAGTGCGGAGTTCCTAAGTCAAGGCTCGCTGTCACCGGCAAGACGCGCAAGACCGGCACGAAGGTCACATTTCACCCCGATTCCAGCATTTTCGAAAAGATTGATTTCAGCTACGACATCCTCGCGCAGCGCCTGCGCGAGCTGGCCTTTCTGAATAAGGGCCTGAAGATCACGCTCCAGGATGAGCGCAGCGACAAAACAACCGAGTTTCGCTTTACCGGCGGCATCGTGGAGTTCGTCAAGCACCTCAATCGCGGCAAGCAGACGCTTCACGATTCTCCGATTTACATCGAAGGCAAGCGCGATAACGTGGAGGTGGAAATCGCGCTGCAATATAACGATAGCTACGCGGAGAACGTCTTTTCTTTTGCCAATACCATAAACACGGTCGATGGCGGAACTCATCTCTCCGGTTTCCGTTCCGCGCTCACGCGCTCCATCAACAATTTCGCCAGTTCTGCGGGCATGCTCAGGGAACAGAAGGATAGCGTCTCCATCACCGGCGACGATGTGCGCGAAGGCTTGATAGCGGTCGTTTCGGTGAAGCTGCCGCAGCCTCAGTTCGAAGGGCAGACCAAAGGCAAGCTGAATAGCGACATCAAGGGCCAGGTGGAGCAGCTTGTGAACGAGCGCCTGGGCGAGTACTTCGATAAGCATTCTACCGTCGCCCGACGCATCATCGGAAAGTGCATTGACGCGGCCCGAGCCCGCGAGGCGGCCCGCAAGGCGCGCGAGCTCACTCGCCGCAAGTCCGCCATGGATTCTGGGGGATTGCCCGGGAAGCTGGCCGATTGCCAGGAGCGCGATCCCGCCAATTGCGAAATCTTCATCGTCGAGGGCGAATCGGCAGGCGGCTCGGCCAAGCAGGGCCGCGACCGCCGCTATCAGGCCATCCTGCCGCTCAAGGGCAAGATCTTGAATGTGGAGAAGGCGCGGTACGACAAGATGCTGGGTCACGAGGAAATTCGCGCCATCATTACCGCCCTGGGAACAGGAATCGGCAAGGACGATTTCGATGCCGGCCGTCTGCGCTATCACAAAGTCATTCTGATGACCGACGCGGATGTGGACGGGAGTCACATTCGCACTCTGCTGCTCACTTTTTTCTTCCGCCACATGAAGGAACTCGTCGAGCGTGGGCATGTGTACATCGCCCAGCCTCCGCTGTATCGCGTCAAGCGCGGCAAGATAGACCGTTACATCCGTGACGAACGCGAGTTTTCTCATGAGCTGATGCGGCGGGCCACCGAGGATCACATCGTCAAGGCCAAAGAGGGCGTCTCGCTCGAGGGCGCGGCGCTCACCACGTTCCTCCTCAATGTGCAGGAATATGATCAGATCGCGGCCAAGCTGCTCCGGCGCCTGCGGGAACGCGCAGTGGTGGATTTGGTAGCGGCAAGTGATCTCGAGAAAAAGTCCGACTTTGAAGATAAGAAGGCGCTCGAGAGGTTGCTGAAAGCCATCGAGAGAGCCAAACTCAAAATAGAAGCGACGCTTTCCTACGACGAGGAGCACAGCCTGTACGAATTGGTGCTCGGCAATGGGTCGGGACACTCGGCGCGAATTAATTGGGCTCTCGCATCGACGCCCGATGTGAAGCGGCTGCGTACGCTCGGCCGGGCTATATCCACTTCGGATAAACCGCCGTTTACGGTCTCTTGCAATGGCGACAAAGTGACGAAAGAGAGTGCCGCGCAAGTGCTCGCCTTCGTGCTCGAGGATGCCAAGAAAGAGTTCACGATCACACGCTTCAAGGGGTTGGGGGAAATGAATCCCGAACAGCTCTGGGCCACCACCATGAATGCCGAGAGCCGCACGCTGCTGAAAGTGAAGCTCGAAGACGTGGTCGAGGCGGAGAAGATGTTCACCACGCTCATGGGCGAAAATGTCGAGGAGCGCCGCAAATTCATCGAAGATAACGCCCTCGACGTCCAGAACCTCGATATCTGATGGTGCCGCAAACCGAAAGCGAGACATGGGAGCTCGTAGAGGAGTTCTGGCGGAGTCGGATTCTGCTGCCACTGCGCTCGCGAGATCGGTGTTGTTTGGTAACGTCGAGGGCGGCAATTTGTCTGGCCGAGGATTGGCTATAAAGAGTTAAGTGTCGAAGACGCCGCCCAGAAGCGCGAAGAGATAGACAGGCGCAAGAGGAAGCGATGGCTGACGAAAAGACACCCGCCATGCTGATTCGTCATCGTCGGGCGCGCCCTGCCCGACGTGCGCGACGGCCTCAAACCGGTGCACCGGCGGATTCTCTATGGCATGAATGAGATAGGCTTGACTTCAACGCGGCCCTATCGCAAATGCGCCAAGATCGTCGGCGAGGTGCTCGGCAAGTTCCATCCGCACGGCGACGCTCCTGTCTATGACGCACTAGTGCGCATGGCTCAGCCGTTTAGCATGCGTTATCCGCTGGTCGATGGGCAGGGCAACTTCGGCTCGGTCGATGGCGACCCGCCCGCGGCCATGCGTTACACCGAGGCGCGGCTGGCGCGCATCAGCGAAGAGCTGCTGGCGGATATCGATCGAGAGACCGTTGATTTCATCCCCAATTTCGATGAAACCGAGCACGAGCCGCTCGTCCTGCCCACGCGTGTGCCCAACCTGCTGGTCAACGGCGCGAGCGGCATCGCCGTGGGCATGGCTACGAACATTCCTCCCCACAACCTGAAGGAAATCATCGACGCCACAGTTTTGCTCGTGGAAAAGCCGGACGCCTCGCTCAAGGAAGTGATGAAGCTCGTTCCCGGCCCCGACTTTCCCACCGGCGGCTACATCGCCGGCCGCGATGGTATCGAGCAGGCCTATAAGAAGGGTCGTGGCAGCTTCATCATGCGCGCCAAGGCCTCCATCGAACAGGTGGGGAAAGATCGCGAGAATATCGTTATCACGGAAATTCCCTACCAGGTAAATAAGGCGCGCTTGGTCGAGCGTATCGCCGAGCTCGTGCAAAACAAAAAAATCGAGGGCATCGCCGACGTGCGAGACGAGTCCGATCGCGAAGGCATGCGCGTCGTGGTTGAAATCAAGCGCGGCGAGGAAGCTCAGCTCGTCCTCAACCACCTCTACAAGCTCACCCAGATGCAGGAATCCTTCGGCATGATCCTGCTGGCCATCACCGGCGGCCAGCCGCGCGAAATGGGACTGCTCGAACTGCTGCGGCTCTTCCTCGAACATCGCCGCGAAGTCGTGATTCGCCGCACGCGTCACGACCTGCGCAGGGCCGAAGAGCGCGAGCACATCTTGCTGGGCTTCGCCAAAGCGCTCGAAAACCTCGACGAAGTCATCAAGCTCATTCGCCGTAGCAAGTCGCCCAAGGAAGCCAAAGAAGGCTTGATGGCCCGCTGGAGCTTCAGCGACCGCCAGGCCCAGGCCATTCTGGACCTGCAACTCCATCGCCTCACCCAGATGGAGCGCGAAAAGATTGCCGAAGAACTCAAGCAGATACAGGCCAGGATTGCCGAGCTCAAGGAAATTCTGGCCAGCGAAAAGAAACTGAAGCAGGTGATCGTCTCTGAGCTGCGGGACATTCAGAAAGACTTCGGCGATGGCCGTCGCACTCAAATCGTCGACGCGGTGGAGGAGATCAAAGTCGAGGATCTGATCGCCGATACGGATATGGCCATCACTATTAGCCACGCTGGCTACATCAAGCGCACGCCCGTGGACGTCTATCGCCATCAGTCGCGTGGCGGCAAAGGGCGCATCGGCGCGCGCACACGCGAAGAGGACTTCGTCGAGCACCTCTTCGTCGCTTCGGCGCACAGCTACATCCTGCTGTTCAGCTCCAAGGGCCGCGTATATTGGCTCAAGGTTTACGAACTCCCCGAGGCTGCCGCGGCCACGCGCGGGAGGGCCATCACTAGCCTGGTGAAGTTCCAGGAAGACGAGCACCTGACGGCGCTTGTCCCAACGCACAATCTGGAAGAGACCGGGCGCTATGTCTTTTTCGCCACCCGCAACGGCACCGTAAAGAAAACCGAGCTCGCCGAATTCAGCAATCCGCGGCCCTCGGGAATCATCGCCATCAATCTCGAACCCAAGGACGAATTGATCGGCGTAAAGCTCACCGACGGTAAGCAGATGATCTTTCTTGCCAGCCACGAAGGTCAAGCCATCCTTTTCCGCGAATCGGAAGTACGCGCCATGGGCCGGCAAGCTGGCGGCGTGAACGGCATGGATCTCGGTAAGGATGATTACGTGGTCAGCATGGACGCCGTGCAGCCGGATTTCGAGATTGTCCGGAAGGAATCGAAGAAGGATACGCAGAACCTGGAGGAACTGGAGAACGAAGTCGTCAAGGATTCCCTCACTTCCCTGATGTTGACCATATCCGAAAAGGGCTACGGGAAGCGCACCCCGCTGGCCGAATACCGCATCACTTCCCGCGGCGGCAAAGGCGTGATCAACCTGAAGACCACAGACCGCAACGGTCCGGTGGTCGCCGCCCTCCAAGTCAGCGAAGATTCTGACGTGATGATCATCACCGAATTCGGAAAGATCATTCGCGTGCATGCCAGCGAGATTCGCGAGGCAGGCCGGTCCACGCAAGGCGTACGCCTGCTTCGTCTCGAAGATGAAGATAAAATTGCCGCTGCTGCTGCGATCCTCGAAGAGGACACTAACGGCGCGAATGGGGGAGGTGGGAGCCCCGCTGGAGCGCCCGGCGGGAGCAAGGAACCAGAAAAGTCCTGAGCGAACAAACCCCTTAACGGATAACTGTAGTTGTCATTCTGAGCGAAACGAGAATCTCTTGTTCTTTTTAGCCTGATCCAGCGACCTTCCTCCGCATTTTCTCATGCGCCCGGTGAACTAAGGTAGTAGCCCGGTCGCGAGCGAACTGTCAAAGCCTGCCGATCGACCACTCGCACTCGAATTTCATGATACCCGCTGGGCTCGGTCCCCGTAGGACGGTAACTCAGCGTATATTGCGCGTGCAGCTCGCCGCCGATCTCGTCAATGGCCTTTTCGATAGAAGCATCCTTGACAGTGGATCGGTAAGATCCGCCGGTCGCCGCCGTAGCTACCTCCAGCGGACGCTCCTTAACCGACGCCTCCACGTGTTGTATCACCCAAACGGCTAGAGCCATGACGTCGACGCTGCCGCTGCGCTGCTCTTCTGTGGTTGGCGTCTGCGGTGTGCCGGGAATAGGGGGCCGCCCAAACACTCCTGGAGGCGTTGCGGGCGGGGGCGCGCCGCTCTTCTGCTCGCCGCGCATTTCCGCGGCCGTCGTCGAGAGACCGACGGAATAAATCGTGATGTTGGCAAGCTGCGCGTCTCTTAGTACTTGGCCTAACTTTTCTTCGCTGCCAGAATCGATCGCTTCCGCCACGGTAATGATCACGCGCCGGCGCGATTCTGAGCGGTTCTCTAGCATTTTGACCGCGCTCGAAAGCGCGTCATAGAGCCGCGTTCCCGATGTGCCCTGATTCAGGTTCGTGATACTCTTTTCGATGGCGTCATGGTCGGTGGTGAAATCCTGCAGATGATTCACTTGATCATCGTAACCGATGACTGCCGCATCGCCGCTCTCCCCCATAACCGTTTCGGTAAACAAGACTCCCGTTCGGCGAAGCGCCGGAAACAGCGCTTGGATACGCGAACTCGTCTCCATCACGATGACCACAGAAAGCGGCCCGCCGCCCATATCGAATCCTTCCAGCTTTTGCTGCACGCCGTTGTCGAAGACGCGAAAATTGTTCTCAAGCAGGTCTAGCACCAACTCGCCTCGAGCATCCCGCACGACCACCGGAGTGTTCACCAGATTCACGCGCACGCGGATCGACTGATCGGGCGGCTTCTGAGGTGTCCCTTGCGGCGGCCGTTGGATTGGCTGGCCCGGCTTTGGGGCGATCGGACCCGAGGGAGCCTGGGCCAGTGCAGGGTTCGCCCCCAGCAACGCGAATCCGGCAAAGATTGCGGTTACGAGCCCAATTTTGTGTCCCCGTGCGATAGCGTTCATATTGAGCCTCCGCCCGAGTGGGCCCTTCGTCCCTCCCACAAGCTTACTAGATTGGACGCGTCGGGAGCCACTCGTGTTGGATTGGCTTTCGCGCCTTACGTAGAATGATGCCGCGTCTATTCCCGGGAGGATTCATGACTCGCAGTCATCAAACGCCTCAGAAGCCCGCCTATCGCGACGCTCTGTTCATGGAGAGTATAGCCGCGCGGCCGGTGCGCATTCTTACCGAATATCTCGACCCCCTAGCTCGATTGCGGCGCGAGGAGGTCGGCGACACCATCGTGATGTTTGGATCGGCGCGTATCATTGGGCGTGAGCGCGCCCAAGCCCACTTGCGGCGTCTGAAATCGCTTTCGGGAAAAGGAACCTCCCGCCGGCGCATCGCCCTGCGGTATGCTCGCGCAGCCGTGGCCATGTCGCGCTATTACGAAGAGGCCCGCGAACTTGCCCGCCGCATCACGGCCTGGTCGCTAACCCTCGGTGAGCATCCTAGGCGCTTTGTCATCTGCTCCGGAGGCGGTCCAGGCATTATGGAAGCGGCCAACCGCGGCGCCGCTGAGGCCGGAGGTAAAACCGTTGGTTTGAGCATCGAATTGCCGCATGAGCAATGGCCCAATTCTTACATCAGTCCCGGGCTCAACTTTCAGTTTCACTATTTCTTCATGCGCAAGCTGTGGTTCGCGCAGCTCGCCAAAGCGCTCATCGTCTTTCCGGGCGGCTTCGGAACCATGGACGAGCTCTGGGAAATGCTCACGCTGATGCAGACGGGCAAACTGCAGCGCCGAAATCTCATCCTCATTTACGGCCGCCGCTACTGGAATCGCGTAATCGACTGGCGGGAGATGCTCAACTGGGGCACCATCAACCGGCGAGAATATAATCTGTTGCAGTTTGCCGACAGCGTGGACGAGGCTTTCGACCGTATCCGCAGCGGTCTTGAGGAGTTCCACATGTCCCCCGACACGCTGTTTGACGAGTAGTCGCGTGCAACGTACCGAAGCGTACCGCACGCTCACGCGTAGCGACCACGCGCGCTCGGCTATTGCGTGAGCCCAGCCAGGTCGAAACAGCCGAACTGAACTCGAAGGCCCTTTAGTTGGGCACCGCAACTGCTTCTTCGGTGAAGATGGCCTCAAAGCGTTGCTTTTCGTCGCGGTCGTGTACCAGCACGACGGGAGCGACGTGGAGCGCCTTGCGGCACACCTTGCACGTGGTGGCTTCACCTTGCATGTCCTGTAGGAAACCGTCGGTGAAGTGATATTCCGACCGGGCCCGCCGGGCCGGTTTCACTCCCTTGTTGCCGCAATGCGGACAGACAAACTCGACGACATCTTCCTGCGGGTCCCGATCCAAAGCGGCCCAACCTGTGTACCGAACTCCTACGATGTCTTCAGAATGAGAATTGCGCATCGCCAAGGCCCTCGAATCTATGGTTAACAACAAAAGTATAGATGCCAAGTTGGAAGGAATTGATGCAGCGAGGTGGTGTTTTCTTCCGCTTTGCCTAATTCCAGCAGTAACAATAGGCTATCAAGAAGGGGCGGTCCCAGAGAGGTCGCCGCCACCTGATGGGTTAAGCAAGGGTTCCCCCGAATGGCCGGAAATTATTCTGCGGGTTTCATCGCGTAGCCGCAATACCTCGCTCCACTCGCGGCCACCTGAGTCCGAGGCCGCAAAGAGCGCTGGGCGAACGATGACAGTGATCCGGCTGGGCTTGGGCAGAAAAGTCCCGTCCCGCAGGAAGCGCCGGGCGCCTCGCAGGGCAACCGGGACGATCGGCCTTCTGGTCTTGACTGCAGCCCGGAATGCCCCCAACTGAAACGGGCGCACTCCCGGCTGCGCCGTAAACGTGCCCTCGGCAAACACGAAAATGGACTCGCCTCGAAGTAACGCCTTCTCCATCTGCTCAGCTTGGCGCGACCGCGCCCGCAGCTTGGTGCGCTCAAAAGCGAAGTGCCCCAGTTTGCGCAGGAAAGTTCCGATGAACGGCATATCGTTGATTTCGCTCTTGGCGATAAAGTGATAGTTCGTCTGGAAGAGCGCCATGACCACTAGCACGTCGCTATAGCTCGTATGATTGCTGACGTAGATGCAGGCGCCATGTGCATCTAGACGCTCGCGGCCTTCCAGACTGATCCGGCACCCGATGATTCTGAAATAGATGCGAAGCGCCGCTGAACTCATACGCGCCGCGGGCTGGCCGCGCGGCATCAGCAGGACAACCAGCCAAGTGACCACGAGCCAAACGAAAAATATGGTCGCCGCGTAAATCCCATAAATTGTTTGCAAAATGCGCCAAAAGAGCGCGCCGTGGTCGTAAGTCGCCTCGGCCTCGGCAAAACCCTGCGTGCGTGCATCTGAGCTCACCTGGCCTAAGCCCGATTGAATTGCTTCAGGATTCCGCTGGGCACCACTCGGGGACCTGGCGGGGATTTGCTCCTTCGCGTCTGCGCTTCCGGTTCCACGCGGCCCTGTGACTGCCGCGATAATGTCATCCAGGCGGGTGGCTTCGGCAATGGCACCCTCTGGCAGAGACGTCCCCAAGCTCTGTTCAATCCGGGATATGAGCTCCACGCGCTCGATACTTGCCAGTCCGAGGTCGCGCTCCAGATCGGCGGAGCCCTTCAGGGCTTCGATTGCTGTACGGTTCCCTAATTCGCGGAGAAGATCGCGGGTGATGGCCAGCACTTGGGCTTCGATCGCGGTACGGTCGGAGCGTGGGATAAGAGTCGCCACATTTGAATTTTACTCAAATTGGCGGCTTTTCCGATGATATCGGTGCCGACGACTGCGTAACGGATACGCGGGTAGGATTGTTGCCTGGATTATTGCGCAACCCTTGGTGCCTTGCGCAATTTGGCGCGCGGATCTTCAAGTGGGTTGGGTAGCTGCCTACGACATCGATTTCTCGAGGCCGTTGTCCCCGCAGCGGCTCCCAACCCGCGGGCATAGTCGCAGCGAGCATGGAGTCCCGCCAATGGATCACAAGCCCTAAAGAGAGAGTACTGGCGTTTTAGTACGAAGGACACAGTCCAGCGAATCAATGCTTGTCTCTGGAACTACTTGACGATTTGGGACGAATCAAGTGCAGCGTCACGGTGGAAACTTTGCCGGAACGCACCAGCACGTTGTGCTCCCACTCCGAGGTCATCCCAGAAGCTTGAGCCCGCAGATCATACAGACCCTGACTCACCCCGGCGATCCGGAAACGTCCCTTCCCGTTGGCGCGAGTCGCATGTGGGGCCTTCCCGTCTGCTGCTTGCCAGAAGACCTCCGCAAAGGCCACGGGAACGCCCCTGCCGTTGAGCACAACTCCATCCAGGACGCCCTCGGCAACTTTGCCGTACGCAAATGCTGCCAGAAACAACAGAGCCACTGCTCCCGCGATGAAGCGAGGTTTGCGCATGAGTGGACCTCGAAGCTACCTGTTCCATTCATCTTATCGTGGCTCAGCACGGCGATAGCTAGCGTTGGGACCAAAAGATCAACTGTTCGCACGGCCACTATTGTTCCCGCGGATCGACGGAGTTGCAGGGTTCGCCGCGCCTCCGGTATTGTGCCGGTCTCGAGGACGCGCTTCAACCAGGAGGAGGTTCCATGCCACGCTATCTTTCACTCCACACACTCGCTTGCCTGACGCGCCAGGGCGCTGCCCAACTCACCAACCGCATATTTTCTTCCACCCGCGTCAAAGCGCGCCGCGTGCAGGTGAATATGATGGAAGGGAAGATGCTCGTCGAATTCGAAGCGTCCGATCGAGATACGCTCCAAGCGTGGCTAGAAGCCGAAGGGTTTCATTACGATTGGCTGATGCGAGTCGAATTCGAGTCTGAATCAGGCGCACTCGTCCCCGTATCTTGAGCGCGGAGCTGCTAATTCTGGTCCGCGAAAATGCTGGGGTGTTCGCGCCGGATGACGGCGATCGCTTCTTCCGGCGGCCCGACGCGCACGTAGTCCGTGTATTCCATCCGTTCGTGCACGCTCAGGCTAAAGAGAAATTTTCGCCCGTCGAAATCATAAGAATAGTGTGCCGGCATCCAAACGCCGGGTTCGACCTCGCGCTGCTCGAAGGTGAATTGTCCGCCCCGGTAGAGCTTGGCTATAATTCCCGCGCCCCAGGAAACATCGTCGGTCAACTTCGCTTCAGCACGAATCAGCTGTCCGCTCGATTCGTCCACCCAGGCTGTGCCCCTGCTGTGCGCGTAGAGGATGGCAAATCGTGCAACCGACCGGTAAGTCGGATCGGGCACGAAATTCAGTTCTACTACTGTGCGGCCGTTAATCGAGGCGCGTCCCGCCCACTGGAAGAGAAACGCCTTGCCGATGGCAGTGACCATACCGGCGCGCTCGTGCCTGTGCCGTCCGGTTTCGAAGAAATTGGCGACGTGGGGGTCCCGCCCGTGAGCCTCGGCAAGAAGAGCTTGTACCGCGCCGTGCCACTGCCCTTCAATGAAGGCGGCGTCGCTCGTCTTGCCATCGCGCTCGAGTTCTACTCGAATGATCCCGTCGCCCGCTGGGATGACCCTGCAAACGACGTTTCTCTCGGGCTCTTTGGCACTTCCGTGGAATAAAGAGCGTTCGGTGCGCGCGTACTGATCGAGCAGGAGGTCGTTACGACGTTGATTCTCGATGGCGCGATCGACCAGGTTCTGAATCTGTGGCGCGGTAAGCGGGGTTTCGGAATGGGGCCCCTCGTCCTGATCCGCGTCGCTGGTAGGCCAAGCTGTGGGCCAGGCCACCGAAAGGGTCATCCCCGCGGCCAGAATGGCCAGCAAGCTGAAGCCGACCTGTGTCGACTGTCTCATCCGAATCCTCACTGGGGGCGTCCCGGCGGCTGGGTTGGCCGCCCTTGCGGTGAATGACGTCATTATCTCATTAAGCTGCTAGGACCGATACCCGCCCCCGCCTGGACTGTGCCTGAGTCCAAACATGCCAAGCCTGGTCTCCTCGCAGTGGGGCTTCTTCCCTAAAGTCTGAGATGATACGGGAGCCAAAACGCGGGACGCCGCTGTGGGCCTCCTGCTTGGAAAATGTGCCCTGCCTCGATTCGAGATCCCTTTGATCCCTTCCACATATGTGGGTCGCTTGAAAATGCACCACAATATGTGGACATTTGGAACAGGATTCCCTCAACACTTTGTACAATTAGCGCCGTTTTTCCTTGACAAGCTTTTGGCGCATCGCTATCGTGCCAAGTCAGATTCGGGAGACCATGGCTGTGCTGCCGGATCCGTTCGGCTCCGGCGTTTCGTGAGCAGCCAAGCGCCAGCCCGGGTTCACCGAGACAACCAACCCATAAGCCGCCATGTCGGCGCCACGGGCGGGCGTGCCTCGTGTAGCGGCTTCGGAGGCGATAGCCACATCTTCTAGAGGTGGCCCTTTTGTGCTTTTTGGCGTCTCAAACCTAACTATGGGCTCTTTCGAATCACGCGGTTCCCGCCGGAGAAGCGGAAGCTGCGTCCATGCGGCTAGCTCGGCCGCTTGGTAAAATATTAGGGTTCCCGTCCCGCGGGAACCCAAGCTGCGCGGAGGCAAGATGGCGGACCCCAAGATGGCGCTCCAAAATGACAAAGCGGCGTTCACTGTGGCCACATACGAAGCCCGTTCGAAAACTGGCCTGGACTTTAAGCGCTATTTTACCGACGGGCACTCGTCTCCCTATGATGCTCTGGAATGGGAGAGGCGCGTGGCCCAGATTAGTAACGAAAAGGGACAGGTTATTTTCCGCCAGGAAAATGTGGAAGTGCCCAAATCCTGGTCCCAGACGGCCACCAATATCGTGGCTTCGAAGTATTTCCATGGGAAGCTGGACACTCCGGAGCGCGAGAACTCCGTGCGCCAGTTGATCGCCCGCGTTGTGGACACGATCGTCCACTGGGGCGAGCTCGGCAGATATTTCGCCTCGCCCGCTGCCCGCGATGCCTTCAGTGATGACCTCACGCACCTGCTTGTGCAGCAGAAAATGAGCTTCAATTCGCCGGTGTGGTTCAACGTGGGCGTGCAAGCGAAACCTCAATGCTCGGCCTGCTTCATCAACTCCGTCCAAGACGACATGAAATCGATCATGGATCTGGTGAAAACCGAAGGCATGCTTTTCAAGTGGGGTTCGGGTACGGGCACGAATTTCTCCGCGCTACGCGGAAGCCATGAGGCCCTTTCCGGCGGCGGCATCGCTTCCGGGCCGGTGAGTTTCATGAAGGGCTTTGATGCCTTTGCCGGCGTGATCAAGAGCGGTGGAAAGACGCGACGCGCCGCCAAGATGGTCATCCTGAACGCCGACCATCCCGACATCGTAGATTTCGTGGATAGCAAGATGCGCGAGGAACACAAGGCGCACGTGCTGATCGAGCAAGGCTACGACAGCTCGATCGACGGCGAAGCCTACAGCTCCGTTTTCTTCCAGAATGCCAATCATTCCGTGCGCGTGACCGACGAATTCATGCAAGCCGTCGAAGCAGACCTCGACTGGTGGACGCGCAACGTCACCGATGGCTCTCCGGCGGAGAAGCTCCGTGCTCGCGATCTATTGAAGAGAATTTCCGAATCTGCTTGGCATTGCGGTGATCCCGGCATGCAGTACGACTCGACCGTCAACCGCTGGCACACTTGCAAGGCGATCGCCCGCATTAATGCCTCCAATCCTTGCTCTGAGTACATGTTCCTGGACGATACGGCATGTAATCTGGCCTCGCTCAATCTGATGAAATTTTTGGGGCCGAACGGTGCGTTTGATGTGGAGGCTTTCCGCCACGCCGTCGATATCACCATTACGGCGCAGGAAATTCTGGTCGACAACGCCAGTTATCCGACGCCCAAGATTACCGAAAATTCTCATAACTTCCGCCCACTCGGCCTGGGATATGCCAATCTGGGCGCGCTGCTGATGTCCCTGGCCCTGCCTTACGATTCCGAGGGCGGCCGGGACATGGCCGGCGCCATCACCGCCTTGATGTGCGGCGAAGCCTACGCTCAGTCGGCCCGTATTGCCGAGCGGCTGGGGCCTTTCCCGGGATTTGCGGTCAATCGCGAAGCTATGCTGGAAGTCGTTCGGATGCATCGCGATTCTTTGCGGCCCATTAAGTCTGAAAACGTCCAGGCCCCTCTGCTCGCCGGAGCACGCCAAGCCTGGGACGATGCCCTCGCATTCGGAGAGCGTTACGGCTTCATGATGGATTGCGATACGACGGGTATTGAGCCGGATCTGGCCCTGGTGAAATATAAGAAGCTGGTCGGGGGCGGCCTGATCAAGATCGTCAACAACACGGTTCCGCAGGCGCTGATACGTCTCGGATATTCGCCCGAACAAACTTCACAGATCGTTTCTCACATTGATCTTGAGGGGACGATCGAAGGCGCGCCCGGCCTTAAGCTTGAGCACTTGCGCGTCTTTGATTGTTCGCTGGCACCTGCCGGTGGCGGGCGCTCGATTGCCTGGCGCGGTCACCTGAAGATGATGGCTGCCGTGCAGCCCTTCCTCTCTGGAGCAATCAGTAAGACGATCAACATGCCTGAGGAATCCACGGTCGAAGACATCATGCAGGCCTACATCGAATCCTGGAAGCTGGGCCTGAAAGCCGTGGCCATCTATAGGGACAATTCGAAACGCACCCAGCCGCTTTCTGCTGCCGGCGCCAAGAAGGAACCTGCCGCGGCAACAACTTCTGTGGATTCTCCCGTTGCTCAGCAACAGGAGCTCTTCCTCCAAGTGCCCAAACGGCATAAGCTGCCCAGCGAACGCCAATCGATCACCCATAAGTTTTCGGTCGGGGGGCATGAGGGTTACATCATTGTCGGAATGTACGAGGAAGGAACGCCCGGTGAGATCTTCATCAAGATGTCCAAGGAAGGCTCGACGCTCTCCGGGTTCATGGATGGATTTGCGCTATCCGTCTCTATTGGCCTGCAGTATGGCGTGCCTCTCAAAGCGCTGGTCGATAAATTCATCAACACCCGTTTCGAACCGTCTGGTTATACCGGGCATAGGTCCATCCCCTATGGAGGCCGCACCGCCTGCCGGTATTACGGCGGTCGTAGCCAGCTCTCCCGCTTTGAAGGTATCACTTTCGGAGGAGTCCGTATCCTCCCAGGTTGCCTTTGACGGCGCGCCGACCTGCGCCGAGTGCGGGATGCTGATGACGCCAAACGGTGGGTGCTATAAGTGCGAAAATTGCGGCAGCACCTCCGGCTGTAGCTAACTTAACTAACGAATTTCTAACAATTCGAGCCCATGTCTTCAGTTGGAGAACGGCTTGATCTGATCCGAATTCGGTAGGCTACTGAAATAAAAAATAAAAGGGGCCCGCGCCGGGCCCCTTGTGTTCCACCCCATACTGTAGTAGCAACGACCTCACCCGCCATTCCCGCTCTCCGTGCGGGAAGCATTCCCCCGGGAAACAGTGCTTCATGTAACTGCACGCTCCGTGCCAGCGCCAGGCTGCAATTTGTAAGCAACGATAACCAGTTTAATATCCGTGACTTAAGGATTAGCTTGCAATGCGATGGGAGCGCCAAACACGCCTTTAAATATGATTTTTCACAGCCCTTGATCCGCCACAATACGGCCTTTGGGAAGCACGAGCACGCTTTGTCACGCACCAAGGGCAGATCTAACCGCGCTCGCTAGGCGCTCCGCCCATCGTTGTACGTCCTCCGCGTGCTCGGCTTCCACCATCACCCTGGCTTTAGGCTCCGTGCCCGAATAGCGCAGCACCACTCGGCCTGATTCCCCCAAGGCCCGCGTGGCATCATCAAGCGTGCGTGAGACTTCCGGAAGGGATTCGAGCGGTGGCTTCGCCCGAACGTTCACATTCAGAATGGCTTGAGGATAAGTCTTAAGATCTTTCACGAGTTCGTCCAAAGGCCCCTGCAGCACAACTAGACAGGCGATCTTGAGAGCGGTAAGCAGACCATCTCCTGTGGTCGCGTCGTCGAGGAAGATTACATGTCCGGATTGCTCGCCCCCGAGATTCGCACCTCTGCGTAGCATCTCCTCGAGCACATAGCGGTCGCCGACGGGCACCCGCACAAGACTGAGACCCCCAGCCGCCAACGCCCGCTCCAGGCCCAGATTTGTCATCGCAGTTCCCACGACTGCCGTACCTTTCAGTTTGCCCATGGAGCGCAGATAACGGGCTGCGGTAAGTAGCACGCCGTCCCCATCTACGACGCGCCCCGAAGCTGTGACAAACATGGCGCGGTCGGCATCTCCGTCGAAGGCCACACCCAGGCTGGCGCCTACGCGCGGGACTCTTTTCTGTAGGTCGCGTGGATACAGCGACCCGCAGTTTGCATTGATATTGCGTCCGTCAGGCGTGTCGTGAATGGCGATCACTTTCGCCCCAAGCGAGCGGAATAGGGCAGGAGCAAGCGAACTGGCTGCCCCATTGGCGCAATCGAGCACGAGTTTAAGGCGGGAAAGGTTAGCTCCAGGGATGATGCAGCCGCGGAGAAATTCGAGGTAGTCCTCATCCAGTTGTCTGTCTGGTGTAAGCCGCGCAGTCGGCACGGGCGGCTGACCACTGCGATGGCCCAAGATTTCATTCTCGATCTGTTCCTCGATCCCGTCGGGGAACTTCATCCCCGACCCGGCAAAAAGCTTTATGCCGTTGTCATGGTATGGATTATGGGAAGCTGAAATCACCACACCGGCTGCAAATCCTTCTTTGCGTACTAGGCACGCTACACCTGGCGTCGTGATCACTCCTGCGAATGAGTTCCGAATACCTTCCTCGGCGAGTCCGGCGGCAATTTCGGAGGCGATATGCGTGCCAGATTCCCGAGTGTCGGTGCCGATGAGTACCCGAGGATGGTTATTGCATAAGCGGAGATAGCCTCCGACGCTGCGGCCGACCCAGTAAAGGGTTTGGTCGTCCAGGGGATATTCGCCGGGTATGCCGCGGATGCCATCGGTTCCGAAGAGTTCTTTGGACATTGCGAAAATTCGGTCCGGGCTAGGGGTCTACCCTGAAGTCATCCTAGCACGATGATTGGATTATTCCGATGCCCCTGGGGGTATCTTTGTGGGTACAAGGGAGACGCGGAATTCCGCGGGGGCCAAGCGTATAACCTCGGTTCCGTAAGGGGCGCCAACCATGGTCGGAGAAAGGCGAATGGGAACGTCACCCGACGGAACGTTAGCGAGATCTACAGCAATAGTTAGGTCGGCAGGCGTAAGGCGACGGAGCAGCCCCGACCGCCCGCGGAGCACCACCCGCACCGCATTTGGGGGTGCTCCGCCTACAGCCAGCCCGTCAGGCACGTTCACATAAGCCACAGAGACGTTATAGACAATCTGCTCGAACGGTTCTGCGGTATAGGTGACCCATAGGAAAAACGAGATGCCCAAAGCAATGAGCTTTAGGCGCAGATTGTGCAGGAAGAGTCGGCGGATGGGGCGCATCAGTCGGCTTTCCCCGTCACGCGCGCGCCTGGAAGAGGTGTCGGCAAGGCCAAGGTTGTGCGGAACCGCCGGAAGAGATCGACAAGCCTTTCGGTTAACTGCTCCACGTTCAACCCAAGTTCGATGGTGCCGCCAACCGCGAGCGAAATGGCCCCGGTTTGCTCAGAGACGACTACGGCTACCGCATCGCTTTCTTCCGTGACGCCGATGGCTGCGCGATGACGGGTACCGAGCTGATTGGAGGTCAAGGGGTTGAGTGTGAGGGGCAAGAAGCATGCAGCGGCAGCCATGCGTGTGCCTTGCACGATCACAGCGCCGTCGTGCAGCGGGGAGCCCGGGCGGAATATGGCCAGCAGCAAGTCATAGCTCAGGTTGGCATCCAACGGGAGGCCGCTCTCGATATAGGTGCGCAGGCCGACGTCGCGCTCAAAGGCGATCAAGGCGCCAATGCGATTCTGGGCAAAGTAGCCCGCCGCCAGTACGACGTCATCGAAAGAGGAGGCGGGGCTGTTCGAAGAGAATCGGGCCAATGAAAGATTCCGCCCGAAGCGGTCAAGGGCGCGGCGGATTTCCGGCTGAAAAAGCACGATGAGCGCGATCGCAACATATGGCAGCAAGGTGTCCAGAAGCCACTCCACCATTTCGAATTGCGCTCTGCGGGCGCCTTCATACAAGATAACCAGGAGCAGGATGGCGATCAGCATCTGCATGGCGCGCGTTCCGCGCAGCAGCTTCAACATGTAGTAAATCAACATCGCGATGATCAGGATATCCAGCGCCGCGCGCACGCTGAGCCGCGAGAGTGGATTGGAAATAATTGCGGCGATCATCTGCGTAGGCTTACGGTAGCGCAGCAGGTCTTAGGGAGCAAGCCGCCTGCTCATTTCTACAAAGCCAAGAGAGCAAACGATCAAAATGGAATTAGAGTTATAACCAAGGCTTCCGCCAAGAGGGGGTCGGGGTGATCACGCTTCCTAACCTCGCCCGAGTAAAATATTAGCCATGGCTACAACGAACGTCCAAATCGCCCCTACGCGATCGAGTCTGGCCCAGCGCATTATCGCGCTGGGCGTGCTCTTCGCGTTTCTCTACTTGGCCTCGAGTATCGTCATGACGGTGATACTGGCGGTGCTTCTGGCCTATTTTCTCGATCCGGGTGTCGTCCTGCTGGAACGTATTCACGTTCCACGCGCGCTCGGAGCTCTGGTCGTGCTCTTTGTGGCCATAGCTGCGGTCGGCGCAGTGGCCTATCTCTTGGTGAACCGGACACAGAGTTTCGCAGACGCTTGGCCGCGTTATAGCGCCGTTCTAAGGCGAGCGGCCGAATCCATGGATCGCAGGGTCGCCGCGATCGAACGTGAATTCTCCATTGTGGTCCCAGCGCAAGCTCCGCAGCAACCCAGCGTGAGCGCTAACGAAATACAGCAAATCCGAGACTGGCTGCTGCATGGAATTGGCTCCATCACCTCGGGTCTGTTGCTTTGGGCATTTCTCCCGTTTCTCGTCTTCTTCATGCTCGCTGCGAAACCCCGGCTTTGGCGCGCCACGATCGAGCTCTTCTCGGATACTTCGCGTGCAGACGTGAGGAGCGCGCTCGACGATGTGAACGTGGTCTTGCGCAGCTACGTGGCGGGCAGCAGCCTGGTGGCCGGGATTCTCGCCGGGGCCTGCTGGATTTTCTTTGCCATCATGCATTTGGATTACGCGTTTCTGGCTGCTCTCGTGTCGGGGCTGGTCAACATGATTCCGTATATAGGGGTTATTCTGAGTTGGATTCCGCCATTTTTGATCGGGCTTGATAAATGGCATAGCATTGGACCCTTTTTGATTGTGGCGGGTGTACTGAGCGTATTTCACATACTCGCGGCCAATGTGCTTATGCCCGCGATCGTGGGCCGCAGCGTTCACCTGAACCCGCTCGCAGTCACCATCTCACTTTTGTTTTGGGGTTGGCTGTGGGGCGCCTTCGGATTAATCCTTGCCATTCCCGTCACGGCGACGCTGAAAGTGATTTGCGATCACGTGCCCGATTGGCAACCATGGGGCCGCTGGCTGGGCGCTTGAGTCCTGAGTCCCTACGCAGTTAGGCTCGCAACGATTTCTGCAAGATCGCGATGCTGTTGAAAAAGGCGAATGGCGGCGATTCCCGCGGCACCTGCTTCGCGGCACGCTCGCGCATTCTGGACGGTAATTCCTCCAATGGCAATCACCGGGATGCATACGGCGCTGCACACTTGAGCCAATTTCGCCAACCCTTGCGGAGCGCCAAGGGCTGCTTTCGAAGGTGTTGCAAAAACAGGCCCGAAGAAAAGATAATCTGCGCCTTCTTCCGCCGCGGTGATAGCGCCGCTCACCGAGTGACAGGAAGTCCCCACGAGAGAGTTTGTCCGTCCAGAGGCACGCCGCGCATCGATCAGCACCGCAACCGGCAGCGACTTTTCCCCGACGTGCACGCCTGCAGCGCCCGCGGCCCAAGCCACATCGCATCGATCATTGACCAGGATCTGCATCGTGCCGTTATTGCAAGCACGAATCGCCGTGCGCGTAAGCTCCATCAGGTTCCGCGCCGGCAAATCTTTCTCCCGGATCTGAACCCACAGGACCCCTGAGCACGCAGCATTCTGGATGCGCTGCGCCAGGGTCGCTTCGCGGTCCGCGCCGGCCGCAACATCCAACGAGTGGCGGTCGGTTACGTAGCAAAGAATAAATTTGTCAGGCGTTTGCAAAGATTAGGAGCCCGCATTCTCTCCGGCATGCGACTGCCGCCGCAACATTCCCGCGGCGACGATGATATCGAGCGCGCCAAGCCCACTGACGACGCCGCGCACAGATGGGTGCAGGACGAAAGGCCGAACGCTGGGATAGTGGCTCAGGAAGTAGTTTCGATCCCACAAGCCAGAGTATTGGCTCGACGACAAGCTGACCCACGGTATGAACAAAAGGATAACCCCCACTTCAAATAGAAAGAGCGTGCAGAGGACGCGAATCAGTCGTGCAGGGAAGGAGCGAACGTTAACGCTCGTTTCCGAGTGAGGAGAGCCGTTCGGCAACGTCGCGGTAGTCAATGTTCATGCCGTAGACTTGCGAGAAGCTCTTTCGGGCGGCGGCCATATCGCCCGCGAGCTCTTGCGCTACTCCTAGATCATACCGCAGAGCAAGGGTAGTTTCTTGGTCCAGCCCGGGCATGGCTAAGGCGCGCTCGTACCACGTGGCAGCGATGGCCGGCTCGCCCTTTTCCATGAAGGCCAACCCCAGGAGTGTGCAGCACTGCATCGCGTAGCGGAAGGCCTGTCCCTTACTGCTGCCCTTTGCCACTTTCTGAAATTCACTGATGGCCTCTTCAATGAGACCCATCTCTCGATACGCAATTCCAAGGTTATAGTGAGTCTCCAAATCCTCATCTTCGGCTCCCAGTTCGCCAACCTCGGACCGAAATTGATCGAAAATTTCGCTGAGCGGGCTCGCCTGCCTATCAGACGTCGGGAATGAGGTCCCTCCCACGGATTGCACATTTTCGTTGGCATCGCGCGAGCTGTTATGGTGCCGCGCATTTTGATCAGCCGTGAGCGACGGCAGTGCGGCCTCCAGGTCGCTGGAAAGCGCCTCCAAGAAATCCTTTGCGGTCGCCCCACCGCCAGATCCTTCATTAGCAGTTTGCGAAGTGTCCAACTCCAGGACGTAATCTTCCTTCGAGGGACTTTTCGGTCCGGCACCTGGACCATCCGATCGGAGAACCTCTCGCATCTCCGTCATTCCGTCCAAACCAGGGAGTCCAGTCGCTGGAACATCAAATTCCCGCGCCGGTTTACCAGGTAGTTCAGCAGAGCTTTTTGGTCCGGCGGCCGCCGTCGGCACATCTTCCATTTCGCTTCGAGTGGCATCAACCTCGCTTGCAAGTGCGGCCCACTCTTCGGAAAGATCCAACTCGTGGACGGCGGACTGGTGGCTGGGAGTCTTTTCACTCGCCTGCTCGGCAGGCTCCACTAGTTCCTCCACTTCTGCTGGTATCGATTCAGTTTGACTAGTTTCCTCGACATCCGGCAGGACTGGGAACTCTCGAGCCGACTGCACTTTCCTGGCAGGGGGTGTTGGTTTCGTCGCACGCGCGGCCTGTTCGAAGCGCTCGCGCAAATCGGCGAAACGTTCGGCGGCGGCTAAGTTCCCGCGTTCCGTGTGAATCTGTTCGAGCTGTGCGGCCAGTTCCGCGGTTCGGTTTTCGTCGCCTGCTCCGAGATAATGGTCCAGCAAACGCTCGAGCGTTTGTGCGTGACCTGGAACTCGCTGCAACACGATCTCGAGGAGATCGATAGCCTTTTGAGTTAGACCGTAGCTCGAGAACAGGTCGATATCGGTGAGCGCTTGGGTTACGAACCGCTGCGTTTCTTCATCGAGATGGGAATCCAAAGGCTGGGTCCGAGCGGCGGATCGTTGGGGAGCTGCCGGAAGCCTCTCCGCCGGCGGCACTGTCTCTGCCGGCTTGCCATGTGGTTCACCCGTCGATTTGCCCTTCAGCTTTTCATATTCGTGGCGGATCCTTTCATTCTCAGGATCCCGTTCGAGAATTTCCTCATAAACCTGCGCTGCCCGTTTTCGGTCGCCAACGGTTTTATAGATGGCGGCCAGTTCGGCAAGAGCCTCCGGCAAACGAAATGAATCGCTGGTCTGTTTGTAGACTTCCACCAGCCACTCGCGGGGCTCAACCTTATCCGGGAGGCGCCCGGCAGCAGAGCTGAGCATTTGCGCCACTGCCTCATGCTCGCCTTTCTCGATCATCACGGCCCGAATCAGATCGATGAGCGGAAGAGCGGTGTCAGGTTGTTTTCCGTCAAGAATCTTTGTAACGACCTGGCGTAAGGGCGCGAAATTACCGGAATTACGAGCGAAGATTTTCGAGGCGAGTTCGATGGCCGGCGCCGATTGCTCTTCCCGCAAGTACAGATCGATGAGTAGCGCGGCAGCATCGTCGTGGTGTTCCGATTCTATCAGGGAGGCGAGAAGCGAAACGGCCGTGGAATTTTGCCCCATTGCGGCCAGGGCTCGCGCTTTGATGATGAGTACATGCCCATCCTTCGCGTCGATCTTGATGACGCGATCGGCATATTTGATCGCTTCGGCATGGTTACCATGATTATGCAGTTGCTCAGCCGCGCTCCGAAACGCCGCCGCCGCTTCGCCGGGCTGATTCATGGCCATCGCCAATTCCGCCACCCGCGTGAGCACGCGAAGGTTATCTGGCTCCGCCTCGAGCAGTTTGCGAAGCAGGGCTGCCGCCTGTGGCTGGCGGCCTGCGCGCAGGTGCAGCTCAGATAATTGCAAATAGATAGGCCGCGCCTCGCTGAGGATTCCTTGCTGGACATACAGCTCAGCGAGCTTCTCCACCGGGCGCGTCTCCTCCGGGGCTAGTTTGGCGATCTTTTTATAAATGGCAATCGCCTTGGTAACGAACCCATCGGCCAGATAAATCTGTGCGAGCCGCTCAAAGTATTCCAGAGCCTGAAAGGTCTCACCCTGTCGGACATACAAATCGCCGATGGTCATCAGCGTTGCCTGGTCCTTCGGCTCCTGCTTGAGAATCTGCACGTATTCCTGGATGGCTTGGGAAACCTTGCCTTGATGGAGCAGTTTCTGTGCGTTTACTACGAGCTTGGTCTTGTTGTAGGCCATCTGCGATTTCTGCGTGCCTTCCGCGCCGCCCTGACCGGACCTCTCCCCGCGGGCAAGGGTGCCTGAGTTGGGCCGAATCCCGAAGTACCGCACGCCTGACCGGTTTACCGCAGGCTCGCGCAAACTGCCGAAAATGGACGCACAACTACCGGAGTATCAGCCGGAATGTACGCTAGCATGCGACCCCATACGCGTCAACGAAACGCACGTTTACACGTTCGCGCTAGTCACAGGGGCGAATCCAAGCTATGGACAGCCACTTTGTCGTTGGCTTTGGGAAGGGAGCGGCAGACTTTCTTGTATCGCGGCCGCCGCCCAGCAGACCGCATTACGTACTGGGGCGAACGAGAATCGGTGCAGCGGCGAAGGACCGTAGGTGCGCAGCGCCGCCAAATGAGTACGTGTAGCGTACCCTTTGTTCGAGGCCAAGCCATATACGGGATAAATCTGGTCGAATTGCCTCATGACCTCGTCGCGCGCAACCTTAGCTAAGATCGAGGCTGCGGCAATGGAGACCGAGCGAGTATCTCCCTTGATGAGCGGCTTCTGTTCGACGAGAAGGTCGAGATGCATGGCATCGATCAGGAGAAAATCTGGTTGTACGGACAGCTGCACGACGGCGTCTGCCATCGCCTGCCGGCTGGCCTGGTAGATATTCCAGGCATCAATGCGGCTGGCATCCACTTGTGCTACGCACCAAGCCAAGGCATGCTCGCGAATGCGTTGGGCCAAGACTTCGCGGCGTTCGGAAGGGAGCTTCTTGGAGTCATCGAGCCCGACGATGCGGCGCCGCGGGTTGAGGATCACCGCGGCAGCAAACACCGGGCCGAAGAGTGAGCCGCGGCCTGCTTCGTCCAGGCCGGCAATGCGCTGCCAGCCTTTGTGCCGCGCTGTGCGCTCGAATCGCGAGGAACAGAGCCGCCGCATCGGCGCGGATTGTAGCATGGCGCCCGCCGATACAACATGCGCCTTGCGGCGAGAAGACATGCCGAGGTGTCTTATCCGTTCAGCTCTTCTCGACAACTTCCGCGGCCGTTTCGGTCGGCTGCTCCGCGCGACGAATGCGGGCCGCCTTGCCTCTGAGCTGGCGCAAATAGTAGAGCTTCGAACGGCGAACACGCCCAGGCTGCAGAATTTCGATCGAGCTGATCATGGGGGAATTAACGGGAAAGATTCGTTCGACCCCGATTCCAAAACTGACCCGCCGGACCGTAAATGTCGCGCCGGAAAGATGGCCACGTCTGCTGACCACAACGCCTTCAAACGGTTGCAAGCGCTCTTTTTCCCCTTCCCCTTCCTTTAGGCGAACGTGCACACGCACGGTATCACCCGGGCGGAACGCGGGGATATCTTGGCGAGCCTGGTCCTTACGGACCTTCTCAAGTATGCGACTCATATGGATTCACCCGGGCAGACCCGCTACGGTGGGGCCAGCGCCACAGAAGACGTTAAATTATAACGAAATCGGCCTAATCTGCACAGGCCAAATTCCCGATGCGTAAAATTGTGACTAAATCGTCTGCACTACTGATTTGTTCGAGAGAGGAGGTCGGGCCGGTTGCGCAGGGTCTTTTCTAAAGCGAGTCGCTCGCGCCAGCGCCGAATTTCTTCATGGTCGCCGCTTAGCAGCACGTCGGGTACCCTCCAACCCCGAAAGTCCGCAGGCCGCGTGTAATGCGGGTAATCGAGTATTGCGGGCACGCGGGATATTTCCTCGACGAGCTGATTTACAGCCGTTTGTCTTTGGCGTCGCTCATCGGCTAGCACCGCCTTCAGTCCTGGAGAGAACGATTCGTGTACTGAAGAGGCCTCGTTCCCCAAGGCACCCGGCAAAAGCCGCGTAACGGCTTCGATCACCAGCACGGCGGGGAGTTCTCCGCCCGAAAGCACGAAATCGCCGATGGAGATCTCATCCGTGGCCAGATACTCTGCCACTCGTTCATCGACACCCTCGTAGCGGCCGCACAGTAAGACCATGCGGTCGAGCCTGGCAAATCGGTGTGCCATTTCCTGTACAAATATTTTGCCGGAGGCCGATAGGAGCACGACGGCCGTACTGTTGGGCCGGTTCCGCGCATCGTCTGGTTCCAGTTGCTGCGGCACGGGCTCGCTCAAGATGGTTTCCACTGCTCTGAAGATTGGCTCCGGTTTCAGCACCATCCCTTCGCCGCCGCCGAAGGGCCGGTCGTCGACCGTTTTGTGCCGGTCGTGAGTGAACTGCCGCAGATCGTGCACGCGGATATCGATCAGGCCTGACTCTCGCGCACGACGCACAATTCCGTAGTGCAAAGGCCCGCCGAAAAACTCGGGGAAGATGGTAACGACATGGAACTTCATGGGCTCGGCGATTTTATTCTCAGCTCGGCATGAGATTACACCGATTTGCTGCCCTCTGCTCAATCGGTGTTCAATTCCCGCAGACCCTCCGGCAGCCGCACCTCGATTCGCCGTGCTGCGGTGTCGATGCGTGTACAGATCTCGGCCGCTAATGGGACGAGTAGCTCGCCTGCGGCCGTGCCCACGACGAGGAACCAGGCTTCCGGCAGGGCTCTGCGTTTGTCTTCCGCGGCTCGCTGTACATCTTGAACTCTGCCCAGCGCGGCCGCAGCAGTTTCTTCCCAGACTTCGCAGCCGATTAAGTCCGTTATGTAGTAACGGCCTAAACCGACGGGTGCGCGGTCCTCGAGCGGAACCTGCACTTCGAGCCCACGCAGAGCTTCTGCCTGGGAGATCGTTTGAACGCCCTCGAAGTGAAAAATCGCCTGTCCCAGGTGCATGCGGCAGGAAATGATCTTGGCAGGGCGAGGGGCACTATGCTCCCCGGCCAGCCAGGCCTCTCGCATCTTGGCAAGCCGTTGGGGGAAATCCGTCAGGATTTCAGCGGCTACCTCACCCCGTCTGCCCCAGGGACGCAGGATACGCGCAAGGGTTAGCGTGGAAAACGGTTCTGCGCGCACTTACTCGAGAATTTCGAGCGTCAGGCGCTTCTTCAGCTTCATTCCAGCCGCGCCGAGGATGGTGCGGATGGATTTTGCCGTTCGGCCTTGTCTTCCGATCACTTTTCCGAGATCGGTAGGATGAACGCGGAGTTCCAGCACCGTAACTTGTTCACCCTCTACAGCTCGAACTTGCACTTGTTCAGGATTATCCACGAGCGCCTTCGCGATGGCTTCAACCAATTCCTTCATGGGCCCTCCGCCATTCGCAGCTACCAGCAGTCAGCAGGAGCTTTCACTTGCACGGGTCTCGTCGCATCTGCACGAAAGATCCGCAGCGGGAATCTTCTGAATATGAGATGAGAGACCGGACGTGAGAGTGCAGCGCTTAGGCGGGCTTCCGGTTTACCAGGAAGCTGCGGACGGTGTCGCTGGGCTGTGCACCGCGAGCAAGCCAGTACCGGATCCGTTCGGCATTGAGCTTAATTGCTGCCGGGTTCTTGCGTGGGTCGTAAGTTCCCACAATTTCGGTGAACCGGCCGTTGCGGGGACGCCTTTTATCGATCACCACGATGCGATAACTCGGCATCTTCTTCTTGCCATATCTAGCCAGGCGGATAGCGAGCACTCGAAATCTCCTCCTTTGATTTATTGTATCTCGGAACAGCGGATTCGCCAACGCTGCGTTCGACGCGTAAGTTCCGCATGACGAAAGCAATTGATGACATGATCGTTGACCATCCCCGCCGCCTGCATGAAGGCGTAGCAGATGGTCGATCCGACAAAGCGAAATCCGCGCTTTTTCAGGGCCCGGCTCATGGCGTCCGATTCCGCGCTTGTTGCGGGGATATCCTTCAGAGACCGGCAGGCGTTAATCTTCGGCTTGCCGCCAACAAATTGCCATATATAGCTTGCGAAGCTGCCGCACTCCTTCTGGACGGTTCGGAAGGCGCGGGCGTTGCTGATCGCAGATTCGATTTTCAGGCGATTGCGGATGATCCGCGCATCGGCCAGCAACTCTTTGATCTTCTGTTCGTCGTAGCGTGCGATTTTTTCCGGATCGAAATCGTCGAAGGCGGCGCGAAATCCTTCGCGCTTACGAAGGATGATCTCCCAGCTGAGGCCCGCCTGCGCGGCGTCCAGGACCAAAAACTCGAAAAGTTTGCGGTCATCCTTGAGCGGCACGCCCCATTCGCGATCGTGATAGGCAATAGAGATATCGCTCGAAGGCCATGCACACCGTGGCCGCCCGCCTGCGGCCGCGCGTTTCGCTGCTGCGCTCATTCCTCGGTGGCCTCCTCGCCTTGCCGCATCTGCTGAAGGGCCCCGCGCACTTTGTTCAACCCGCGAAGCCGACCTTGCGCCGCCAGGGCCCCGTATTGCTTCATCATCTTGCGCATCTGCATGTATTGCTTCAGCACCTGGTTCACCTCCTGCACGGAAGTGCCGCTCCCGCGCGCGATGCGCTTGCGCCGCTTGCCGTCAATCAAGTCGTGGTCCTCGCGCTCTGCGGCAGTCATGGAATTGATGATTGCTTCCACGTGCTTCAATCGCGATTCATCGACCTGCGCGTCGCGTGGAAGATTGGCAAATGGGCCTACCTTTGGCAGCATGCCAAGCACCTGCTCGAGCGGGCCCATCTTGCGCACCTGTTTCAACTGATCGCCAAAATCAGCGAGCGTGAATTCGCTGTGTCGAAGTTTGCGCTCCAGCTCTGCGGCCTTTTTCTGATCGATAGCCTGTTCCGCGCGTTCAATCAGCGTGAGCATGTCGCCCATTCCCAGCACGCGAGAAACAATGCGCTCCGGATAAAAAGCTTCGAGCGCGTCATATTTCTCGCCCACGCCCACAAACTTCACCGGGGCCCCTGTCACTCTCCCAATGGAAAGCGCCGCGCCACCGCGCGCGTCCCCATCAAGCTTGGTCAGAATCACGCCGGTCAGTCCCAGCCGGCGGTGGAAGTCGCCGGCCGAGTGCACTGCGTCCTGCCCGACCATGGCATCGGCGATAAACAAGATTTCGCTTGGCTGTAGCTCGCGCTTGAGATTGCCGAGTTCGGCCATCAGTTCATCGTCGATATGCAAGCGTCCGGCCGTGTCGACGAGGATCACGTCAGAAGCGGAAAGCT
Source organism: Acidobacteriota bacterium (assembly GCA_003223325.1). Lineage (GTDB taxonomy): Bacteria > Acidobacteriota > Terriglobia > Acidiferrales > UBA7541 > Palsa-189. The sequence goes on along the minus strand of QHYS01000028.1, from coordinate 32,689 downwards.
TGGCTTCGCGAATCGCCCCTTTTGCGATCTCCAGAGGTTTATCTGTGCCCGCGCCCGGCCAACAACTCACGCCTACCGCTTTCGCCACTTGGGCGAGCTGTTCCCGCGCCGCAGGCCGATAAACGTCCGTCGAGACGACCAGCGGCCGGTGACCCTGGGTAAGCCACTTGCCAAGTTTTCCCGTGGTGGTGGTTTTGCCGGAGCCTTGCAAGCCGACAATCAGCCACACCGAAGGGGGCCGCGCCGCAAAGACAGGCTTCGCATGCTTGCCGAGCAGTTCCAGCAACTCATCGCGTACGATTTTCAGTACTTGCTGATCTGGGGAAAGCTGCAGCAGGACTTCCGAGCCCAAGGCCTTGGCGCGAATGCGGGCGAGAAGCTCGTCGGCAACGTCTACGTTGACGTCGCCATCCAGCAGCGCTTCGCGAATGCCGCCCAACGCCGCGTCCAGGTGTTCTTCGGTGAGCTTCCCCTGGCCGCGCAGGTTCTTGAAAACGCGTTGAAATTTCTCCGTCAGATTTTCAAACATGATTTAGGAACTCGCCGCAGCGCTGAGGTCCTCGCCTCGCTTCATTCTAGGAGACGCTAACCTCGGGGTCAAACGAGCGCGTTCTGCGCCAGTTCTGCGCCTCGGGAACATCGCGCCGGACTTCCCTATCTACCCGACTTCCTGTGGTATCTTCGAATATACACATTCTAAAGAGAGTTCCGGATCTTCCAGGCTTTGCGTGACATTACCGGCAACAATTAGGTTCCGACCCCGCCTGACGCTCCTGGCTAATGGTCCCAGCAGTCCCGCGGCTGATCCACCTCAAACGCGATTTTACTTGGCAAGCTTTGGGCAGTCAGCTGCGCGGCAACCCCCGCGGGCCCGCGATCGTTTTCTCTTAGCGAGCGCGTCCTGCGCTGTGCGTCTACTGTGACGAAGAGGTCGCTTGTCCCTTGAAGACCGCGTCGATTGCCGCCTGGGCGCATTTCTCTCCGTCGGCGCCGGAGACGCCCATTGCTCCTACGACCTGACCATCGACCACGATGGGAAGCGCGCCTGGTTGTGGGAAGTCGCGCATGAAGGTCGGGGCCAAATTTTGACCGCTCCGGACCATCTTATTGGTCTCCGAAGTCGGCCGCCGCCAGCGCAAAGCCGACTTGGCCTTTAGCAGCGCGGTGTCGATCGCGTTCATCGGCGCACCCTCCATGGCGTGGGACTCGATGAGGTTACCACCCCAATCTAGAATCGCCATCGCCACGACTTGCTTGTTCTGTTCAGCCCAAGCGGTACAGGCGTCCGCCAAGGCGCGTGCGCCGGCGCTCGAGATGACCCTGATATCCCTCGTCGCTTGCTTCGCCGATACGGAGTGCGCCTGCTGCTGAGCGCGCGACTGCACGGATAGCAACAGCGCCAATCCTGTGACAGGCATTGCAATCATAAAAATTTTCCTCACGTCAATCCTCCTGGAACCCGTCCACCTGTCGTCCAGCTTTTTCGGGCAGGCTTTTCGGGCTGCCCGATGATACCGAATTAAGCGTTTCCAACCCATAGCGAAGGGTCAGCGATGCCACGTCCAAAGTCGCCTCCTTCCTCCCAGCTCGTCGTCGGCGGTGCCGATTACACAACGGGTTAACCTTTTTGGACGCTCTCACCGATTTTGGCCGTAAAGTACCATCCCTTGTTGCATTCCTGGCGCTCACAATCACCACACGGAGAATTCCCGTGAGCGCCA
>QHYS01000028.1:1710-30830 GCA_003223325.1 Acidobacteriota bacterium | reverse complement strand
GGAGTCGATGACTTCACCCAAACAGGTGAGGCCACCCGTATTGCAGCATCAATCGCACGGGGGAATGGGTTTAGTTCACCTTTCGGCGACGAGTACACCGGGCCTACAGCCTGGATTGCACCCGTCTATCCCTATTTCATTGCCCTTGTTTTCCACTGTTTCGGGATATTTTCACAGACCTCGACGATCATCATTTTTACCGTGCAGGGTTGGTTTTCCGCCCTTACCATCATCCCAATTCTTGGTATCGCTGACCGAACGGTCGGGAAACGTGCTGGATTGCTAGCCGGTTGGATATGGATTTTGTTCCCTTGGTTCGGCAAATGGGCCGTCACCTGGGAGTGGGAAATAAGCCTGAGCGCCCTACTCCTCTCCCTTATATTCTGGTACACGTTGCGCCTCGAAAAACCAGCCACCCTGAAGTCCTGGATGACATTTGGAGCCTTAGAAGGCTTCGCCTTATTGGTTAACCCGGCGCTAAGCGCCATCGTTCCCGTTACGCTTGCCTGGCATGTCTACAAGTTGCGGTTCCAGCGCAGGGAATGGCTCAAGCCTGCGGCGGCGATGCTAGCATGCTTGATTGTAATGTCTCCCTGGATCGTCCGGAACCGCATTGTCTTTGGCCAGTGGGTCTTCTTGCGTGGCAACTTCGGTTTCGAATTTGCTCTGGGGAATTACCATAACAGTTTTGGACGTGGATGGGGCGGTTTCCATCCGGGAGGAAGTCTGAGAGAGTACGCCGACTACAAGCAAAAGGGAGAAATGGTCTACATTCACTCAAAGCAGAAATTGGCCCTTCAATTCGTGCGTAACTATCCTGGCGAGTTCATCTCGCTAACGGCCAAGCGGGTTGCCTACTTTTGGGATGGGAGCGCCATCGGCTATCGCCCCCCAATCGCCAGGCATTGGGTGCCCTCTAGCTTCGGCGCGCTGTCGTTCTTGCTGCTCCCCGCCCTACTGGTTGCGCATCGGCAAGGGTTACACGCATGGCAAGCGTTCTTCGGCGCACTATTCGTATACCCGATGCCTTATTATCTCACGTTCAGTCAATCACGCTATCGACACGCCATTGAGCCTCTAATCTTGCTACTTTTGGCTTATGCGCTGGTGGAAGCCTGCGATCAAGCCTATGCAAGCATGATAAGAGCAGCGGATCATTTCAGTTCAACGCGAACAAGGATGAAAACCCGAGTCGTCACCCACACCAGCAAGCAACCGGCTCAGGGATCTGACATCTAGCGCGTCCGTTGCTCGTTGCCAGCCGAACCCGGTCAGCCGCAGCTGATTTGACGTGAAGAATTCGAAGAGGAGGGTTGTATCGTGCCCCCCCCACGTCGTTGAGTTTGTAAACGGTCGACGACGATGTGAAACTGGAAGTGCCTCCACTGGGGCGATTTCGCTCCCCAAACTAAGTTCCGAATACCACGTCTACGGCATTACCCGGCGAGGCTTCGGTGGGTGTTTCTAAAACGTGCACAGTATTCTTGGTGCTAAGATCCTCAATTAAGGCAACGTGCTCCTCGGATACAAGCCCCACGGATTCGAGGACATCAAACTCTTCAAGCATACCGAGATTGTACACTCCTGGAAGCTACGCTTCCCTTTTGGCCAGCCCATACTCGATGGCGCTGCCGAATCGCTCTTTCTTCTCGCGTTTGCGTATAGCCTCCGGATTGAAGGAAGGACTCAAGGGCATACGGCGCAGTCCGTGAGCTTACAGAGACTCGCGCACGAGATGAGCGGAGGGCAGGGGGCTGGGCAGGGGGCTTTGAAACGCCCTATCTTTTATTATCCCGTCGGCTCCCTCGGCTCTCGTCGGCTCTCGTCAGCGCCTTGACCGGGTTTGGGTGGTCGCATACACTAAATGTTTTGTTGGTCCGACATGACGGACGCAGCTGCGGCCCCTTCGATGGTGCATTCGGGGTAGAAGGAATCGGGGCCGCTTTGAGGAGCATCGTTGCCCAAACGCACCTTTCAACCCAAAGTGCGCCGGCGCCATAAGACCCATGGCTTCCGTGCCCGAATGAAAACCAAAGGGGGCCGCAAAGTCCTGGCAGCACGCCGTAAGAAGGGTCGTCATCGCCTCACGCCCATTTAAAGCTTCCGAGGGTGCGCCGCAGCGCTTTTCTCGTGCCGTGCGTCTGGTGCGCCACGCTGAATTCGAGGCAGTATATCGCGGCGGCGGCCGGAAATCCTCGGCGCAGTTCGTGGTTTTTTATAGCGCCAATGGCGGGCCGCGGAGCCGGTTTGGCATCAGTGTCAAGAAGGCGCTGGGAGGCGCGGTGGTTCGCAATCGAATCCGCCGCCGCGTCCGCGAAATCCTGCGGCGGAATAGTTCGGAGATCTCCACGGGATGGGACATCGTAATTCATCCACGCACGTCCATGACGCGGGTGGCTTTTGCGTCCATCGAAACGGAGTTGCTGGCGCTGCTGCGGAACATTCGTTGAACGGCGTCTCGGTGAAAGGGGTCGCGCTAAAAGTGGCTTCGCCAACCGGGGCTGCGGCGGGCCGCGCGGCCGTCTGGCTCCTTCTTACGGCTATCCGCTTTTATCAGGCTGTTTTCGCTCCCATGATGCCTTTGGGTTGCAAGTTCTATCCTTCCTGTTCGCGATACGCTGTCGAGTCGATCGCGCGTCACGGCGCCATCCGCGGAACTCGACTGGCGCTCGCACGCCTATGGCGCTGCCGTCCTTTCACGCAAGGCGGTGTAGATCCCGTTCCGGATCTTCTTTCAGATGGGGCCGAGATCTCGCGTAGCGAGGTGTGCTCGTGAGAGAGATTTCGGACCAGGCTCGAGTCGCACTGGCATTCGCACTTGCGCTGCTGGTGATGGTCGGTTGGTATTTTCTGAATCCGCCGAAGCCGCAACCGCCGGCCGGATCAATGGTTACGCAGCCAGCTCCTAATGCGCCGGGCAGCCGTGGAGCGCCGGCTGCTCAACCTAACCGGCCGGCGGGGGCAAGCTCGACCGGCGCCACTTCTGCTGCGCCAGTTGCAGCCACGGGGGAGAAAAACATCGTCATCGAGAGCGATTTGTATCGCGTGGAGCTCTCGAATCGTGGCGCAGCGGTACACAGTTGGCAACTCAACAAATATACGGACGAGGGCAATCCGCCGCGGACGCTCGATTTAGTCAACTCGGATCTGGCTCGCCAGACTGGCGGTTGGCCACTTTCCTTGCAGCTTGCGGATTCGCAACTCGAGTCCGCCGCCAATCAAGGCCTCTACGTAGTCAAGGCTTCTTCCGAGCGCGGCGCTGAGAGTACAGAGAGCACGATTACGGCCCCGGCGCAGGTCGAATTCCGCTGGGGTGATGGCCGACTCGAGGTCACAAAGACCCTGAAATTCGATCGCAGTTACATCGTCGGGGTTGAGACTTCAGTTCGGCAAAACGGAAGTCCTGCCAGTTACAGTGTCGCCTGGCGTGGCGGTTTCGGCGATGTGACGGCATTTCGTGCGACACTGCAGACGCTCGTCTTCAATGGCCGTGCTGGCAGCGTCAGCACAATTACGAGTAAAAATGTCGGCGCGCCGAACCAGCACAACATCCCGGCCGAAGTGCCCGGAACTTTCGACGCAGTGGGCATCGAGGATCTGTATTTTGCGGCCGCGTTTCTCCCGCCAGAGCCGCCGCAGGGCCAGCCCGTCCCTGACGTGCTGACGCTTTCCGCGCGGCAGACCACGCACACGCTTCAGAGTGACGGGAAAACGCAGCAGGAAATTCTGCCGGAAATGGCCGTCGGTTCGACCACACCCGGGCCTCTCGCGCTACGCCTCTATGTGGGGCCGAAGGACATCGACTTTCTCAAGTCCGTTCGCCCGCCGCTGAATGGTTTGGTGCAGTTCGGCTGGTTTGGCTTCGTCGCCGAACCGCTCTTCTACATCCTTCGTTGGCTTTATCACTTCATTCCTAACTACGGTTGGGCCATTGTGGTCATGACCATCGCCATTAACATGGTGCTCTACCCGCTGAAAGTGAAAAGCTGGCGGTCTATGCAGAAGATGCAGAAAGTGGCGCCGGAAATTCGCGCGATCCAAGACCGCTATAAGAAATATTCCATGCGCGATCCGCGCAAGCAGGAGATGAACAAGGAAGTCATGGCGGTGTACAGCCGCGAGGGCGTCAACCCCATGGGCAGCTGCCTGCCGCAAGTGATCCAGATGCCCATTTGGTTTGGGCTCTATCGAATGCTGAACGTCACGATTGAATTGCGCCACGCGCCATGGTTTGGCCCGTTTCATGACCTTGCCGGCCGCGATCCTTACTTCATACTTACCATCACGATGGCCATATTGATGTATGCGGCACAAAAAATGACGCCGATGACGGTCACTGATCCGGCCCAGCAGCGCATGATGATGCTGATGCCCATCATGTTCACGGGCATGTTTTTCATGATCCCGGTCTCCAGCGGCCTGATCCTTTACATCGTTACACAAAATATCATGGCTGTGATCCAGCAGTGGCATTTGAATCGAACTTCGCCCCTGAAGGCTCCTCCTCCCCTAAGGGGCAAAAAACAAGTGGCACGCGCGGCGCTGACGAAGTAAGTTCTGCAGGAACGTTCGGAGAATCAGCCATGCCCGCCAGTTTTGTTCGTGATGGCAGACTCGACCGTGAGGCCGCCGCCGCGGAAATTCGCCGATGCCTCGATACTATCCTGCGATGTGCGCGTTTCCACCTGAACTATCGAGTGGACATCGCACCGACGCTCGAGGCCGAGGATCTGGAAACCGCCGAAATCGCGGTCAATTTTGATGGACCTGACAAGCCGCTCCTGCTGGAGCGCAACGGAGATTTGCTCAAGGCCCTCGAGCACATTGCCGTTCGCTGGTTGCGGCTCGAACCGCAACTCCACAACCGGGTGCGTTTCGATTGTGGTAACTTTCGCGCCTCGCGCATCGCCGAATTGAGGCTCTCCGCCGAAGTGGCCGCCGAGCGCGTGCGCCAAACTCGTGAAGCGTTTCGCTTCCAGCCGATGGCGGCGCGCGACCGGCGCATCATCCATCTGGCGCTGAAGGATCAGCCTGGGGTGCGTACCGGTAGTGAAGGAGAAGGTGACATGCGCCAGGTGGTGATTTTCCCCGCCGATGCAAAGTAGCGGATTGCGCGAAGTCATTTTCACGCCAGACATCTTCGGCTAAAGGTCTGCCGTTGGACTTCGGCCTTTATTCTTCCCGAAGCCACCCGCGAGAAAGAATCCTGCCATCGGGCGCAAAGACGACTTCGAGTGTGAAATTCGGGGGGCGGTCGATATCACCCTGTAATGGTGGCGGTCGGCGCTGTCCGTAAAAGCGCATATCGCTGATGTCCACCACCGGCATGCCGTCGCGTTCGAAGAATTTGAAAAGTGGGAAGCGCGCAAACCGCAAGAACGTTTGTACCTCGCTCAGCCCTCGTGCGGATGCAACGTACTGATTCGCCGGCGCCTGCGGAAAGAAGTCGATGTGGAAAGGTTCGTCTCCCAGCTGGGCGAACTGAATGCGATAGATCCCGTCCGACGTCTCGATCAAACCCGCCCAGCGTGCTAACGAAGGTGGCTGAGGTAATGCAGCTATGTTCTGAACATCAAGGTGGGCTTGAGTGGCAAATTCGGATACGTGCTGAAACGCCGAATGGTGCATCCCCGCGGCAAGACTCAGGTACGCCGCCGTCAAGACAACTCCTATGCGGCTCCACTTCACGCGTCCTGCGCGCGAACCACTTCCGCGCCTGAGCGGCAGCAGGAAAAAGCAGCCTAAAGCGCCTGCCAGGACGAAGGATGCTCCGGTTGGAAAGGGAATATCGAGCGGCCGCACCAGCGGTCCGATTGCAAACGCGGCGGCGGAAAACACGGCCCACAGCGGCAGGGCGCGCTTCCAGCTATCTTTGAGCGGTCGGAAGGCCCAAGCAGCAAGTTGCGGCATGAGGGCGAGCGAAGTCAAAGTGAGATCGACTATAAAAATCCAGTCCCAGGCCACTCGCGAATAGTTCAGCGGACTCCATACCATCGTGCCGAAGTTCGTGATGATGTCGAGAAAAATATGACTTCCGATCGCTACTAGATAAATTGCCAATAGGTCGCTGAATTGAGGAGTTGGCCAGCGGGCGCGGCGCGCTATGCACCACGTTACCGCGGCCAGCGCCAGCGCCCAGACGGGCAGCATGACCAAAGAATGCGTTATGTTGCGGTGCCAGGTCATTATCGCGAGATAGTTGTGTCTCAACGGTCCGGCGAAGACATCGATATCCGGAAAAATTGCACCGACCGCGCAAGAGAGAATAGCGACGCGGTCGGTAGTCCGGGGTGGCTCGAGCCAGGAAATCAGCGCTCGCGACGGTTCTTCGGCGAAGAGGGCTTTGCCGATCAGGGCGCCAACGATGCCGTGAGTGATTGTATCCATCAGGAGGCTGGAGCCGTTAAGTTCAAAACGAGTGCGGCCAAGCTATTTGACCTCCATGAGCGGAGATCGCTTTTCCAGCACCCGGCCAATGCGGCGCGCGGAGACCCGGCGGGCAGCCAGTGCGCTGAGTGCCGGTTCGGCCCCCGCAGCTTCCAGAGCCACTAGAAGTCCACCGGAAGTCTGGGGATCGAAAAGAAGACCTTGGAATTCCTCTGGGACCGATGGCTGAAATGCTACGCAGTCGCCGATGAACTGCCGATTATTCCTGAGTCCGCCTGAGTAAAAGCCCTCGCGGGAAGCGGCGACCGCACCGAGCAGGTATTCGATGGCGGCGTGCTCGATTTCCAGAGACACGACGCTTCCGACGGCCATCTCGCGCGCATGGCCGAGCAGCCCGAAGCCTGTGACGTCTGTGACTGCGTGAATCGTTCCGGGGCTTCGTTCGTCGATTTCGGTCAGTGCTTCGGCGGCATCTCGATTCAGCCGGGACATCGCCGCCGTCGCGGCCGAAACCGCGGCCTCGGGAATGCGCCCTTGTTTCAGCCCAGTCGAGATCACGCCGGCACCAAGTGGCTTCGTGAGCAGCAAAGCGTCGCCGGGCTGCGCGCCTATATTTCGCCAAATGCGTGTCGGATCAATCAGGCCTGTAACTGCATAGCCGAATTTCATATCGTCGTCGCGAATGGAGTGACCGCCAATGACGGTGCAGCCCGCCTCACCCATTTTTGCCAAACCGCCCCGAAGGATCTGCTCAAGAACTTCGAGGGCGCCCTTTTCGGGAAAAGCCACGATCGAAAGGGCCGAGATCGGGCGCCCGCCCATGGCGTAAACGTCACTGAGCGCGTTGGCCGCAGCAATCTGGCCAAAGGAGAAAGGATCATCGACAATCGGAGTGAAGAAGTCCACCGTCTGCACGAGCGCAAGTCCCCCGCTTAGCCGATAGACGCCGGCATCATCGCTGGTTTCAAATCCGACAAGGACATTGTTGTCGATTTGCTGGGGCAACCGCCGCAGGACTGTATCCAGCACACTGGGGCTCAACTTAGCCGCACAGCCTGCCGCCTTTACCGTGGCTGTGAGTTTCACCTGCTCGAGCAATGGGCTCCCCTGCCGTTCAGGTCTCGATTATAGCCGCAATTGGTCTCACGCCGTCGGTTGCGCATCTGCTCCACTCTGCCGGCAGAGTTGCGATTTGGCGATACCGAGGGACCCTCCGCAAATCCTTCGCGTATGTCGAGACCAGCCGTGCGCGTGTTTTTCCGCCTGGGATTGTGTGTCGGAGGCGTCACGGGAGTAACCGATAGAGGAAATTCCAAGGAAGTACAGGTCTGTTTTCCAAAGCGGCTGCCAGAATGGGACAAGCTTGCGCTGCGCGTGCTATCGCGCCTGCCAGAAGGCGCTTTTGTTCGCTGTCACTCGAGGCGCCCGAGCCCCTTGGCTCATCTCGATGTGGAGGCAACGCCGTGATCATTCCGCTGAATCACGAAAACATGCACGGCCGCCGCTGGCCCTTCGTGACGATCGGCATAATTGCCCTGAACGGGATCTTCTTTCTCGCCACTCATTGGACCGTCGAGCGCGAAACCCGCGAGATGGGCGAGGTCCGGGAACACATCATTCTTTTGGCCGCAGCGCATCCCGATGCGCCCATGAACGCGGCGGAGCAGAAATTGGTCGAAAACTATCGCCATTCCCAACCTAAGGTTTGGGATTTGTTCGCCTCGCCCAATCACACCCCTCTCGATGCCTGGGATGCAGACATGCGAGCGTGGACAGGGCCGCGCTGCGAGGAAGAAATGAATCGATTCGGCGGCCAGCTCGACCAAATCGAAGCTGAATCGACCCTTGGACGCTTTGCATTTTATCCGTCTCACCGCACGGTCATCAGTTATCTGACTGCCAATTTCTTGCATGGCGGCTGGCTGCACTTGATTTTTAACATGTGGTTCCTCTGGCTGGCGGGGGCAATACTCGAGGACACCTGGGGCAGGCCTTTGTATGCCGCCTTCTACCTCGTCTCGGGTGTGGCGGCGCTGTGGGGCTATGCGATGGTCTATCCAAATGGCATGATCCCGGTTATTGGCGCATCGGGTGCGATTGCTTCTCTCATGGGCGCTTTTCTCGCCCGTTTTCCGAAAACCAAAATTCAACTCGGGTTTTTCTATTGGATCGTGCGGCCGCGGCTTTATCGTTTCAAAGCTCCCGCTTACACTGTTTTGCCATTATGGCTTGCTATCCAGCTTCTCTCGGGAGTGATGGCCGGCGAAAGCGGTGGGGTAGCCTACTGGGCGCACATTGGCGGCTTCGGCTTTGGTCTGGTGACGGCACTAATCTTGCGCTACAGCGGGATTGAACAAAAGGCCGATCAGGCCATACAGGAAAAGGTGAGTTGGTCTGCTGGTGCTCGCATCGTCAAGGCCACTGACCTGCTCGAGAAGGAGCAATTCGATGGAGCCATATCCGAGCTGAAGGCGTTAATTGCTGAGAAGCCAGACTCGGTGGACGCTCACGAGATGCTGCCAAGTGTCTACTGGCGCAAGGGCGATACTCAATCCTACGTGCAAGCGATGGAAACAGTCTGCCAGATTCACCTGAAACTCCACGACACAGAAGCCGCGTGGCAGGACTACGAGGATTACGTGCAGGCTGGTGGCAACAAAATGCCTGCGGCGAGCTGGCTCGAACTATGTCGCCACGCCGAGAACATTCAGCTGTGGGAACGCGCCGCCACCGAATACGAGAAGCTCGCTGAGGCTTGGCCCCAGGACCGCAACTCTGTGCTCGCGTTAATCTCCGCGGGACGAATTCAGCTCAGGCAGCTCGGCCAGCCCCAACAAGCCCTGCGACTCTATATCGAGGCGCAGAACTCGCCCGTTCCGCACCAAGATTGGAACGATACGATTCGCAAGGGAGTCGATGCGGCCATGGGCAAACCGAAACCGACCGCTTCCGAACCAGCATCTCCGCCGTTGGCCGGCTCTCTGCGGTCCTAATTACCGAGCCCGATGCAGATGCTAGCGTAGCGAGGCGCAATGCTCAGGTGCAATGATCTCAGATGGCCTTGAACGAGAGCGAAGGCGATAACCCTCGAATCCGCTCCTCATGGATCGGCCTCGGCACGTGATTCCTGATCTTCATAAATGCGACGCGCCTATTTGATGTTCGACCATTCCTCACCAGGTATTCATAGTGGGCGCTCTGATCAACGTGAGAATGATAACGGCTCTTTCGGTGGCACTGCGAAAAGCGTATAGAACGCAAACCGCCGAATTCTGCGGGTCAGTAGATGAAGACTCTCTTCATCCGGCTTGGGCGGCGCGAATGGGAATCGTGACCGACTTTGCCGCTTCCGATGGGGCGATGACGTGGCACTCGCCGTCAAAAATGCCACCTGGCTCGATAACAAGGCAATGCGAGTGAATCTCGCCGGTGGCGATTCCCTTGTTGTGAATCTCGACTTTTCCTTTTGCGAAGATGGCACCGTTGAAGCGGCCCGAGATCACCACGTCGTTGCCTTCTATCTGGCCCTCTACTCGGGCCTCCTCGCCCAAAATTAGAGTATGCGTGGAAATAAGCAGGCCCTTAACATCTCCTTCCACACGGAAGGTGCCGGGGCACTCGAGCGTTCCCTCGAAGCGCACCGACTTATCGAGAAATCCAGTCCACTCAGGAACAGCTTTTGAGGGCTCTCGCTTTCCGAACTTCCAGGGCAGAAATCACCTCTGAGGGTTGCTTGGGCGAGGTTAATTGTTTCAGAGCACAACGTGGGGACGCAAGCATCGAAGCGTAAATACTACTTACGTAGTGTTCACTTCTGGATAACGAGCCGATCATACAGCCAGACAAGTTGAGACTCTTCGTGATACTCGATGGCTAGCTCGCCAGGGCGATTCCCGGTAGGCTGGCGGAGGCGAACTCGCATTCCAAGCGCATGTTCCATTTCTTCGATTGCTGCGCGTGCATTGGCATCGAGCTGCGGTTCTGCGGATGGGGATTCTATAGCGCGGACCCGCCGAGAGCCACTGCGTTCTAACTGGCGCACGGTCATGCGTCCGCGGGCTGCACGTTGCGCCAGTGAGAGTCGAAGCTGCGGGTCGTCTATGGCCAGTAGCGCTCGGCCATGGCCAGCCGAGAGGCTCCCGTCCTCAATGAGATCGATGATCTGTTTTTCCAAACGGAGGAGGCGAGTCGCATTCGCGATGGTGGCGCGGTCCTTCCCGGTTTTTGCGGCTACCTCTTCCTGGGTCAAATGAAATTCGTTCATCAGGCGATCAAAGGCACGCGCCTCTTCGATTGGGCTGAGGTCTTCGCGCTGAATATTCTCGACCAAAGTTATCTCGAGTGCCGCCTCGTCGCTGACCTCGCGAATGACTGCCGGTACACGGCTCAGGCCCGCTCGCTGCGCTGCCCGCCATCGCCGTTCGCCGGCGAGGAGCTGGTATCGCGTTCCGAATCGTCGCAGCACCAGCGGCTGGATAATGCCACTGACCTGGATGGATTGGGCTAGTTCGGCCAGCGCTTCTTCGCGAAAGCGTGTTCGCGGCTGGTACGGACTTGGCTCGATCAAATCGATATCTACCAGGTTCGAGCTCGTTGAGCCTGAGGGTGTCTCGATGGGTGTCGGGACGGGAAGCGTCGTAACGTCGGCGGCCTGCGAATGTGGCTCACGAATGAGAGCTCCCAGCCCCCGCCCCAGCGCGTTTCTGGCCATTAGCGATTACCTCCCTTGCGAGTTGAATGTAGGCTTCAGCACCTTTGCTATTAATGTCGTAGGATAGGATCGGCTTTCCATGACTGGGTGCTTCGGCCAGCCGCACGTTCCTTGGAATTACGCTTTCGAAGACTTGCGGTCCGAAAAAGCTTCTAAGGTCTGCAGCCACCTGGCGGGAGAGTGTCGTTCTCTCGTCATACATCGTCAGAACGATCCCCTCAATAGCCAAGCCCGGATTAAGCGTCCGGCGGATTCGCATCAATGTGTCCAGAAGCTCCGAAACGCCCTCCAATGCAAGATATTCGCATTGAATGGGGACCAGCACAGAATCACTGGCCACTAAAGCGTTGAGAGTGATCAGATCGAGGGTTGGCGGGCAATCCATAATGATGAAAGAGTAGCTCGAGCGAAGATGCTCGATGAGCTCTTTGAATCGATATTCGCGGTTCTCGGCGTTGGCAAGTTCTACAGCTCCTCCGGCGAGGTTCTTATCCGATGGAACGAGGTCCAAGCCCTCGACTTGGGTCTTGATGATGATTTTGCTTAGACTCTCACCGAGTGCCAGCGCGTGATATAGCGTCCGGCGCGAAGGGTCCTTCTGAAATCCCAAGCCTGTCGTGCTGTTTCCTTGCGGGTCGGAATCGATCAGAAGAGTCGGTCTTTCTGCTGCTGCAATCGAAGCGGAGAGATTAATTGCCGTTGTTGTCTTACCTACGCCGCCCTTCTGATTGGCCACAGCGATTACGCGCGCCAAATCGTCTCCTTACAGTGGGCCTGCTTTTGGTGCGGCAATTTAACAGAGCTCGCTCTATTGTGCAAGATGTTTCACCTTGGACATTCTTGCGCTAGGCTGAGTCCACCGGCGTTCCCGTTCGAAATTGTTTCACGTGAAACATTTTTCGGGGGGCGCGACCCCTGCCGGGATTTTTCGTCGCAAAATTGTTTCATGTGAAACAATTTCGAACTAGCTCGACTTTGACAACTGGGCGTTGATTTTGCCGATTTTTGGCGGTTTCCAAGCGATAAGTGTACTCGTTTCAGTAGAGCCTTCCCTGCAAGTGGTTGTAGTGAAGACCCACCCCTTGATTGCCGCGATGAGCCCATGCACAATGGCGGCATGTTTCTGCGCGGCACGCTTCGCGTGAAGAATGGCAAGGAGCATCGCTACTGGAGCATTGTGGAGAACCGACGGGGTTCCTCGCGGCGTATCGTGCAGAGGCAAGTGCTCTACCTTGGGGAAATCAACGACAGCCAGAAAGCCGCCTGGTACCGGTGCATCGAAGTTTTCGAAGAGCCTCAGGGCGAGTGGCGTCAGGTGGCACTTTTCCCAGAGGATCGGCAGGCCCCGGAATTGGCGCACGAAGTGGTGCATGTCCGTTTGAGTGAGCTCCAGGTGAAGCGTCCGCGTCAGTGGGGAGCGTGCTGGTTGAGCGGGGAATTATGGCAGCAACTGCAGCGAGACGATTTCTGGAGAGAGCGGCTGGGGGTGAGCCGCGAGGGAACCGACTGGCTCGACGTGCTCCAGACCTTGGTGAGTTATCGGTTGATCTCTCCGGGCAGCGAGTGGGCGTCTACACCGCGAGTGGTATCTGCATAGCGCCATGGCCGATTTGCTGGGCCGATCGGGAGAAGCCATGGAACTGCAGTCCTTGTACCGCTGTCAGGACAAGCTGCTCGCGCACAAGACCGCTCTGTTCAGCTTTCTGCGAGAACGCTGGCAGAGGACCTATTCCACGCGGAATTTGAGGTGCTGCTGTACGACCTGACCAGCACCTATTTCGAGTGCGATCCGCCGGCGAGTGGGGAAGAGGCGCTTTGGCTACAGCCGGGACAAACGCCCAGACTGCGTGCAGGTCATCATCGCTCTGGTGGTGACGCCCGACGGCCTGCCGCTGGCTTATGAGGTGCCGGCGGGGAACACCAGTGAGAAGACCACGCGGAAGTCCTTTCTGCACAAGATCGAGAAGCAATAGGGACAAGCGCAGCGCATCTGGGCGATGGACAGAGGCATCCCCACCGAGGAACAGCTGAAAGAGATGCGCGAAGCCACCTCGCCGGTGGCGTATCTGGTGGGCACTCCGCGGCGTCGGCTGGGCAAACTGGAGAAGCAGTTTCTCGAACGGCCTTGGGGGCAGGTCCAAGAGTCTGTGGAAGTGAAGCTGCTGCCTCGAGAGGGAGAACTCTACATTTTGGCCCGCAGCGAGGGACGCCGGCAGAAGGAACATGCCATCCGCCAGCGTCGGCTTAAACGTCTCTGGGCTAGGCTTCGGGAACTGCAAGGCCAGGAGCGGACACGCGACGAGTTGCTGCTCAAACTAGGAGCGGCCCAAGCCGACGCGGGCCGCGTCTATGGTCTGGTCGAAGTGCAAGTGCCGAAGCCGGAGCAGCCGGTCAACGCGGAGACGTTCGCCTTCCGGTTGCGCAAGGACAAGCTCCGGCAAGCCTTTCGCCGGGAAGGTCATTATCTGCTGCGCTCGAATCTACCCGAGGAAGACCCGGCCCGGCTGTGGCAACACTACGTTCAACTCACGGAGATCGAAGCCGTCTTTCGCGCTCTGAAGAGCGATCTGGCTATCCGCCCCATTCCTCACCAGAAGGACTCGCGCATTGAGGCCCATATCTTCGTATCGTTCTTGGCTTATCGTCTGTAGTCACGCTGAGGCAGCGCTTGCGAGCTCTGGCACCGGGCCTGACTCCTCGAGCCGTGCTGGAAAAGCTGTCCGCTATCCAAATGGTGGATGTACGGGTGCCGACGACCGATGGGCGGTTGCTGATTCTCCCGCGATACACGCAACCGGAGACGGATCACCCGATGCTTCTCCACGAATTGCACCTGCAGCTCCCGGCTCAGCCACCCCCGAGGATCCTCCAGCAGGAATTAGAGAGTGTTGTGGAAGGGGAAAACTTGTAGTGAAGACCTTTTGAAGTCTCGGACGTAGAATCAATAACATGCGGGAAAATTAAGGCCCAGTTGTCAAAGTCGGGCTAGCCCAAAGGTCTACCGCTTAGGACAGCTCGCCTACGAGATTCTGGAATCTTGACGGGACGCTCCCAATTCCAACCCTTTGCCCTGCTGGCCAGGAGCGTTGAGTCCTCAATGCCCAGCCATAGGATCACATGACCATCCGCCCGCAGTACCCATTTTGACCACCGTAATAGCCCTTTGGACGCTCCTAAAGCCCGTGAGCAGATGAAATCAAAAGAGTTGTGTGGCGCGTCGAAATCCTCATATCGACTGCGAATAACCTGCATTCCAGACAAGCGCAATGCTGCTTGGACCTCACGCAAAAATGCGCATTTCTTGGTATTGGGTTCTATCAGCGTGACGTGCAGATCGGGATGGGCAATTTTTAAGGGAATTCCGGGAAATCCCGCCCCACTACCAACGTCGGCGAGCCGACCACGCTCCATTAGATGTAATGAGCTGACAAACATGCTCTCTCCAAAATGCCGGGCCACAATTTCCGCATCCTCAGTAATCGATGTAAGTGAGATCGTTTGATTCCATTTTTTCAATAGTTCCAGATACTTCGCGATGGAAATCAATTGCAGCTTGGAAACCCCATGACCAACGAACGGGGAGAGCGTGCGGGCGATCTCATCGAGCGACAGACGTTCGTTTTCGTGGTCATTCGGCGACATAAAAATTCTAAAGAGACTTCATGCGCCGTTGGCGCACCACCAAGCATGAAAATAGACCCGATGCGTGAATAAGTTCCACTGAAAAGAAATAACTTAGCCCTATTTTCAGAGCAGCCCTGATCAAACCACCGATTGCCTTTGCACACAAGGGCCGACTTCCACGCAAAAAGTTGACAGGGCGCGACTCCCGACATAATGTTGGCCAACTCCTATGAATATCTTGGTTATCGGGAGTGGCGGTCGCGAGCACGCGCTAGTCTGGAAGCTGTGCCGGAGTAGTCTAGTCTCGAAGGTTTGGTGTGCCCCGGGCAATGGCGGCATTTCGCAGCAGGCAGAATGTATACCGGCTAATCTGGCCGATATCTCTGCCTTGGCCGACCTGGCGGAAAAGCTTCGGATTGATTTGACGGTTGTGGGTCCCGAGCAGCCGCTTGTGGACGGAATCGCTGACGAATTCGAGAGTCGGAATATGCGGATTACTGGGCCCTCGCGGAAGTGCGCTCAACTTGAAGGGAGCAAGATTTTTGCCAAGGAATTTCTCGAACGCCACAATATTCCTACGGCACAAGTGTACGGCATATTCACCTCGGGTACCGATGCGGCCAAGAGACTCGAGAACTTGAACTATCCCGTTGTCCTCAAAGCTGACGGCCTTTGCGGAGGAAAAGGGGTTGCAGTCTCTAAGTCTTACAGCGAGGCGGTCGACTTTGTCGACCGGCTTCTCCGAAAAAGAGAATTTGGTAGCGCCGGGGGCCGGTTATTGATTGAGGAGGCACTAGAGGGCCGTGAACTCTCGTTCATTGTGCTCAGTGACGGGCAAGATTTCTTGCCGTTGGTTCCGACTCGGGATCATAAGAGGGCATTCGACGGAGACCTAGGCCCTAACACGGGAGGGATGGGTGCTTACTCATGCGACGGGATGATTTCATCTACAATGGAAGCCGAGATTCGCGACGGGATCGTCAAGCCTATCCTGACAGTCCTGACCCGCAATGGCTGTCCGTACCGTGGCTTTCTCTATTTCGGGCTTATGCTAACCCCAACTGGACCCAAGGTGCTTGAGTTCAATTGCAGGTTGGGAGACCCGGAGACGCAGGCCATCGTACCGCGAATGGATTTCGATTTGGGCGATGTGTTTGCCGCCGTGGCCGCCGAGAAACTGGGGACCAAGAGGTTAAACTGGAGTCCCGCAGCGAGTGTTTGTGTGGTAATGGCCTCGCGCGGCTATCCTGGGAGATATGTGACGGACAAGGAAATACTTGGGCTCGAAAACGTCGAGGGGGTTCCCTCTGTTAGCGTATTTCATTCGGGCACGAGGCGAGATAAGCATACATACTACACTAGTAGTGGTAGAGTCCTGGGTGTTACTGCGGTGGGCGAAACGTTAGACGCGGCCCGGCGAATAGCCTATGATGCAGTTCACCGCATTGACTTTTCAGGGTGCCGCTACCGCAGTGACATCGCGCTAGCTGCATGTCTGGTTGCGAACGTTGGGGAGGATTAAAGCGAAATGGCCCACGTAGCCAACCTGTTCGTTGCAAAGGAGCGCCGCAAGCCGATGCAGACTGTTGATCAGGCCGTTGCGGTGGCAGATCGAGGGTTTGATGGCTGCATCCACGGACGGGTGGGTAGCAAGCGGCAGGTACTGCTCATCGACAGCGAGACGCTGGCCGAATTTAATCTCGAACCGGGTATGGTGCGCGAGAATATAACGACCGTGGGTCTGGACCCGGCCGATCTGGGACCGGGACAGAGGCTTGTGATTGGCAGCGCTGTGCTGGAGGTAACGTTCCCATGCGAGCCCTGCGTTCGAATGGATGAGATTAGGATGGGGTTGCAGGAGACGCTGAAGAATCGCAGGGGTGTGCTGTGCCGCGTGGTCGAGGGCGGGCGAATTTCGCGCGGAGATGCGATTGAGACTCGGGAGAGTGGTGCAACCAGTGGCGGTGGCGGAGGAGCGCCTTGAGCAAAGCCGAGGCATTGAGAGAGCAACCGGTGGTCGGCATCATCATGGGATCGGATACGGATCTTCCAACCATGAACGAATCGGCGAAAATGCTGGCAAAGTTTTCTATTCCGTTCGAGATTGAGGTTGTTTCAGCACACCGGTCGCCGGCGCGCACCCACGAGTATGCCAGCTCGGCAATCGAAAGAGGACTGAAGGTCGTTATCGTCGCGGCGGGGGGCGCGGCGCATCTGGCCGGCGTCGTTGCGGCGCTTACCACTTTGCCGGTGATTGCAGTGCCCATGGCTACCACGGTGCTGTCGGGCATCGACGCGCTGCTCTCCAGCGTGCAGATGCCGGCCGGTGTGCCCGTGGCGGCGATGGCGATAGACAAAGCGGGCGCCATCAACGCTGCCATTTACGCGGCGGAGATCATCGCCACGTTCGAGCCGCGAGTCGCCGAACAACTTGTTGCCTACAAGCAGGAACTAGCGCGCTCGGTGGCCGAAAAGAGCGCGCGAGTCAAGCAGCAGTTCGCTGAGAAGTCGGCTGCCAAGTAGAGCTGAACTTATTAATTAATTAAGGTCGGCCTCAGAATATTCGCGGATAGGGGAGTTATTGCGGACGCGGTCCGCGTTTGCGCAGGGAAGGCGCGTCGGGTTCGGTGCGTTGCGTCTGCGTCCTGCCCGGCGGGATAAGTTCCTGCGGTGCGAGCAGCCATTGGAAACCACGGTTCATATCCAGCACGGCCATAACCAGGCTTTGCTCATTTCCCCCGGCCAGCGGGATTGCGGCGCGCAGGAAGTCAGAAGTCGGAGAGGAACGAGCCTTGGTGCTGTTTCCGGCGGCTATCGACGCGACCGCGTCTGCTACATCGAGCGAGGAATGGGCAATACGGTCGAACTGCGAATCGGGTTGAGCTATGAGCTCCTTCAACCGAAGCTGTGGAATATTTGCAGGATAATCCGCCTCCACAAACGTATGCGGCTGTCCCTTTTCTGGGGGATAGAGCTGGACATAAGCAGGCCGGAGGATGCGCGTCCGCCAAAAATCATTAGATAGATTTTCCTGGCGTACGCGATACTGCAGGCTCCAGATTTCGGGACCGTAATCCTGGACGTAATCCGCGAGAATCAGCTCAACGAGGGGCTCATCCGGGGCCAGGTCGAGCTTGTGATGGATCTGATCGACCAGAGGCCGGATCAACTCGAGCATTCCCACGCCAATGTCTTCGATCTCGCTGGGTTCCTGTGCCGGCTTCTGCGAGGGGCGACGAAGAGCATTCGCTGCGACAGGCGGCAGTTCAGCATCAAAGCGTGTGGCCTTAGCCATATCCGGAGCAGCCCATTCAATCGCACCCAGGAGGACGCCGAGGCGCCCAGAACTGACGGGTAGGACGGCGGGAGCACGCGAGCCGATTTCCCCACCACCGCTGGTTGCGGCCACGATGATGGCATCTCGCGTCACACAGAAAATAACGCGACCCGTGGCCAGATTGGCTACGATTTCGCCGGCTCCATTCTCTTGCGCAGGTGACGTGAGCGGCAGAAAAATTACCTGAAAAGATGCAAATGCCAGCAGAAGGAGACGCATGCGCTGGGTAAAGCAGCTCGATTTTGCGAACGGAGTGAATCGCATAGCTTTTGGCGGGTAGGAACTTCGTCACCGCTCGCACCGCCAAACGAAGTCCATTACCACGCGATCATAATTGTAACTTGGAGGGCTGAATGTCAGCGAAGAACTTTGAAGGCTGGTGGATGGGGCATGTCGTCGAGATCAACCGCGTAGCCGGCCTTTCCGTCACCGAGCTGCGCTCGGAGACAGCACGTTTGGCGCCCGAGTCTGCTCCTTTGGGGCAGCGGTGTCTTCGAGAATGGTTAGAGGGCCTTCGCTAAAATTATTGTGGAGCCAACCCGGGGCGTCTGTTTAGACTCCAATTGCTGAAACGCACCGAGAGGAATCATTTGAGAGCACGCGTAGTGGAATAAATCGCGGTTTTTACGACCAGAGACGAAACGAGTGATCTTTTTCGCTGGCAACAATCCAATATGGGCATTCGCGATTCTGCGTCGGCCTGGGACTGATCGGCGTGCCTTCCCCAACATCACAAACGCTAAAGTCTGGCATGTTTGCCACTTCAGTTTCCTGGCGTTCCTGCTACAACTTCTCTCTGTGTCAGCGGTTCGCTCTCAGGTCCAAGTGCCTGTAGGAAGTGGTATTGTTCGCCTTGAGGCTACTCAGCAGAGCAAACAGGGCGACCGCTACGTCGCAGATGGCGACGTAGTCGTGCGCTATTTGGATGTACGGCTGAGGGCCGATCACATCGAGTACGACTCGAGGACATATGAGGTCTTCGCCAAGGGCCACGTCATCTTCGACTACAACACGCAACACATGGAGGCGCCCCAGGGCCAATATAACCTCCGCAGCGATCAGGGTGCTTTTCTTCACGTCCATGGAACAATCAATGTCGCCCGGCGCCCCAACCCCAACATCCTCTTCTCAACGAATCCGATTTCCTTCCAAGCGGACGAAGTGGACCGCGTCGCCGAACAGACGTACGTCTTCAAGAAGACTTGGCTGACCATTTGCATGCCCAACCGCCCCCTTTGGAAGTTCTACTCCGCCCGTTCCACATTGAGAGTCAACGACAAAGTTGTTTTGGTTCGCGCGAATTTTCGATTGCTGAAGGTGCCCCTTATCTATTTGCCTTATGCCAGCGTACCGGCGGGCCAAAGAGTGCGCCAGTCAGGATTTCTGCTGCCCGAGGTCGGCAACAATACCGTGAATGGCTTCGTGCTCGGCGATTCCTATTATTGGGCACCGAGGGACTGGATGGATGCCGAGATCGGCGCCCAAATCCTAAGTAAGCGAGGATGGGGCCAAAGCTTCGATCTTCGCGCCGTGCCGGCAAGCAACATGAATTTAGGCGTTACCTATTATGGCGTGGAGGATCGAGGGTTACCTGCTGGTCCGAACGGCACTTTGATTCCGGAAGGCGGCAGCCAGGCCCACCTCCTGTTCACCTCGAATTTCAGGCAAGGCTGGCGGGGCCTGGCGGATCTGAGCTATCTAAGCTCACTGACTTTTCGGCTGGCTTTCGCTACCACATTCACCGAGGCGACCAGTTCGGAAGAGCACAGCGACATTTTTGTAACGAATAACTTTCGCGGGTTCAGCCTGAATATCGCAGCACTTAATTATCAGGACTTCCTGAACGCGCAACCAGAGACCAGTATTGTCCTGCGTAGTGCGCCGGAGGTGCGCTTCAGTACCACTGACCGCGCGTTCGGGAGTAGATGGCCCGTATATTTCGGATTCGATAGCGCTGTCGGCGCCGTGCGCCGGTCCGATACGCTCATTGATACACAGCAATTTGTGGAGCGCTCAGAAGTCGCACCTCACTTGACTCTTCCGATGCGCTGGGGATCTTGGTTTGGCATCACCAGCACAGCGGGATTCAGGGCTATAGATTACAACGAGCAACTCATCAATGGCGTGCCGGTCGCGCGAGGCCTGGTCCACACTGACGGCGAGTTCAGTTTCGAATTGCGCCCGCCGGCACTCGAGCGGATATGGGACCGAGGTAAGGCGAAGTGGAAGCACGTGATCGAGCCTCGGATTGTCTATAACTACGTAACCGGTATTCAGGACTTCAGTAGGATCATTCGCTTCGATGAGGACGACACAATTACGCATACGAGCGAAGTCGAATCCGGCATCACTCAGCGCTTCTTTCGCAAAACCGGTGACGGCCAGGCCGAAGAGTTTCTCACCTGGCGCGTCGCCGCAAAGTATTACTTTGATCCGACGTTTGGTGGAGCACTGGCCACCGGTCAGCGCAATGTCTTTGCCGCGCTCGATTCCGTTACGCCGTTTGCTTTCGCGGATGAACCTCGGCATTGGTCCCCGATCGTGAGTAATGTAAAGATGAACTACAGCGCACAATACGACATTCAGTTGGAGACCGACTTCGACCCGCTTCCGAACCGATTGTCCGCATACGGTCTGATTGGGACGGTGCATCCCTTTCGACAGTCCTTCCTTAGCCTCGCTCAGTTCAGACTGAATACAGATCCCATACTGCAACCTCGGCAGAATCAGATCCGTGTGACGGGCGGCTGGGGCCAGATGAATCGCAAAGGGTGGAATACGGCGACGTCTCTCGCCTATGATACGATCCAGCACAGCCTGCAATACGAAGTAGTGCAGGCCAGCTACAATGGCAGCTGTTGTGGCATCAGCTTTGAATACCGGCGTCTTGCTCTGGGGCCGCTTCGCAACGACAACCAATTTCGCGCGGCGCTGCTCATCGCGAATATCGGGACCTTCGGAACCTTGCGCCGGCAGGAGCGAGTGTTCTGATGTTTGAGCGACGTTCCGCGCTGCTAGGCGCCATTTCGAGACTCGTCGATTTAGTCCTAACAGCTCTCTCATTTCCGGTTGCTTACTGGGTCCGGATGCACGTGCTGACCCGCATGGTGGGTTCGGATGTCGTGCAGCCGGCGATTTACCCCTTTGGGATGTACTGGAGCCTTTTCGCGGGTATTCTGGTCCTCTGGTTTTTGATCGGCCACTTTGTGTGCATTTACCGTGATATTGAACTGCGCACCCGCCAACAGCTCATAGGCGATGCCGCCAAACTTATTATTCTCGGAGTCGTGGCCTTAAACGCGGCGTTGTACTTTGTTCGGGCCGACTACATCAGCCGGGCCTTTATTCTGACGATCGCGGCCGTCGATTTTATGCTCCTGGTGGCTGGCCGGATCGCTTTGCTTGGGGGCAGCCGGCGCTTGCGAGAGAGGCTACAAAGGTTTCACTACTGCCTGATTGTCGGACTCGGCCAGAATGCACGCGAACTTGCCTCTTTGATTGAGCAGAGCGAGCCTATGGGCCTGCGTCTGATCGGCTTCGTGAACCCCGGAGTGGAATCGGAATCTCGAATCGGCGGCTTGAAATCGCAGTATCCGATATTTGCTTTAGCCGATGCCTACGGCATCCTGCAGAATCATGTTGTCGACGAGCTCCTTTTCGCTGTCAATAACGACGAACTGGAAAGTCTGGAGCCTCTCATTGATCGTTGTCACAAGGAAGGCATTCGCACTCGCGTGGATCTGGGTTTTTTCCCGAGAACCTTCGCGCGCGTGCATTTGGAAAATCTGCGTCACGTCCCCTTGCTGACCTTAGGCTCAACTCCCAATAACGAATTTGCTCTGTTCGCGAAACGTGTGGCCGACATTGTGGTAAGCGCGCTGGCTCTGATCGTGCTTTCGCCTCTCATGCTGGCCTTGGCAATTCTCGTGCGGCTGACTTCTCCGGGTCCTATTCTGTATCGGCAGACTCGCTGCGGCCTGAATGTCCGTCGTTTCACGCTCTATAAATTCCGTTCCATGGTGGCCAATGCAGATAAGCTTCGCGCGGAGCTGGACGGTCTCAACGAAGTCGAGGGTCCCGCATTCAAAATGAAAAACGACCCGCGGTGCACGCCCCTCGGCCGCTGGCTGCGAAAATTTAGCCTAGATGAACTGCCGCAGCTCTGGAATGTGCTGATCGGGGAGATGTCTTTCGTGGGCCCGCGCCCGCCGCTGCCGCAGGAAGTGGAAAGATACGCCCCGTGGCAGCGGCGACGCTTGCGCATGCGTCCCGGCCTGACGTGTTTGTGGACGCTGGAGGGTCGAAGCCGGCTCAGCTTCGATCGTCTCGTGCAGTTCGACCTGGCTTACATCGACAATTGGTCCTTGTGGTTGGATTTGAAGATCTTCCTGAAGACCATTCCGCACGTTGCCCTAGGCCGCGGCGCCAGCTGAAGCCGCAGTCCCCTTTTGTTGGCGTCCCAGTTGATCGTTAAGTGCGAGCGCCAATCCGGCCAAAAACCACAGCAGAAACACCACGACGGAATCTCCAAAATCGTAGTGCACAAGGCAACTCACCAAGAAAGAACTGGTAGCGCCGAGGATTCCCAAGGAAAGTCCGTAAGGAAAGGGATCGGCTAACTTGCGGCTTTGCGCTGCCAGACGCACCAGCGTAAGCCAATATGCCGCCATCAAGGCGCACCACGCTGCCAGAACCAGCAGCCCCAATTCGACGCCGATCTCGATCGGAGTCGAATGGAAATGCAGTTGCCATCCGTATTTCTTGTAGGCCGCCAGGTCAAACCTTGACGGCGCGTCGCGCACGACATTCATACCCACGCCCAACCACGGATGCGCTCCGATCAGTTTGATCCCGTCACGCCACATGAGAAGACGATAGTCTGTGCCCGGATCGCTCAGATCGATGATGCCCATGCGGCGCCATCGGTGCATCGCCAGACTCGTTCCGGCAATTGCCACAATGAGAATCGCCGGAATGATGACCGTTCTGGCCCAATGTTTCACAAAGAAGCAAAGCTCCACCACACATCCAAAGGCAAATGCCAGCCAGGCGGCACGCGTGAGAGTCATCGCCAGTGCGATGCCAAAGGCCAGCAGGAGTCCCGCGAAAATCGCGCTCGAAAGCGGAGAGTACCGGCGATGAGCGAGCCACAATCCGAAAACGAGGCAGCCCAGAAGCTGCAGCACCGCGGCATAGGTCACATAGTGACTGTAGAAGGCCCGGGCGCGCGCCGGTCGGTCCGTTTCGATTTGCATTCCCAGCTCTGTCAAGCTCCTCGCGTGCGAACCGTTGTCTGAAGGAATCGCGATGAGAATGGCATCTTTCATAATCTCGATGCCGCCTCCATGGACCACCCGAAGCTGCATTGGCTTGCCTGCAGGCTCGGAATTCAGTTGGCGCAAGAACTCTTGTGGCTTTTCGATGTTATGGCCGTCGACCCGGAGAATGACGTCGCCTTCCCGAAGGCCGGCGCGATAAGAGGTCGTGCCGGGCATGGGATTATGTACGAGTAAACCGACACCATCTAGGTAGTTCCAGCCTGCCCAGGCGGCTGCGGCAAGCGAGGAAAGAAAAAGAACGGCCAGCAACTGCTTGGCGCGTCGCGCATTCGGCACGTTATGTGCTACAAGCAAAACCAGAAAAATGAGCGCAACCTTGCGCATTCCTTCCCAGCTTGAGGCCGGCAGGGGAGAGAGCAGCGTCGATACCGTGCACAGCAAGAGATAAATCAGGATAGGAAGATCCAGCGGCGAACTTTTCAGCACGCCACGGCGCACCAAAGCAAGCCGTAAAACCCAAGCTAAAGCAGCGCCTGCGTAAGCGATGTGTGATGCCGCAATGGAGAGGGGTTGTGCGATCACGAAGAGGAAAAGGAAAAACGCCGTGATCGCCTCCAAATTGCGCGAAAGCCTGCCCGTCAGAGCGAGACTTGCGTCCCGCGGGCTGCTCACGCCGAGCACGGCATCGGCAACTTGATTCGTCGCCATCGCGCCTTAGTCTGGCGCCCCGCTAGTTCATACTATGCTACGCAGTCAAGCCGAAGTGTATGTTCTTCGTTTTCTGCAAAGGCTTCGTAAGAAAGGGCCTTTCGGTGTCCAGACTTTCCTCGCATCGGTTCTCAATTAATTATCAAACGCTGGCAGGAGCGTGCTCACGCTAGAACTGTTTACGCGATTTCCTTCTCCTTGCCGAATTCGTGCATCAGCTTCACAAAAGCACTCCGCACTGCTGTAGGCTGAGGCGCAGCTCCCGTTGGGGCGCCCTAAAACGGTTCCTATTATACTAATGACCCACGACCCCTTCATTGACAATTTGCTGTCACGACTCCGGCAGCATATTGAATCCCGGCAAGCACATGCTGCTTATACAGCATTTCGGAGTACGTGTCTTTGGTATGCCCGTTCTCGGTGTACCATGATCTGCCGCCCTCATAGGTTTGGCACCAGGCCAGAGGATGGTCGGTTCCCATGGTTCCGCCCGAATATGTGCTCTCGTCCAGGGTCAGCAATACATGGACACTACCGCGTGGGTTAGTGGCGAAGTTGTACCACTCGTCGGTGCGCTGCCACTTGGAACCAAGAAAAGAAGTGGATGGGTTGTTTGGATCTTCCACTTTGATGGTCGCTGTCTGGATAGCAGGATGACTTTGGAAATATGCGCCCACCAGAGCGCCGTACCATGGCCAGAAGTGCTCGGTGTCGCTTGCTGAATGGATGCCCGCGAACCCACCGCCCATCTCGATGTATCGCTGGAAAGCTGCTTTCTGATTGTCGTCCAGAATATCGCCAGTGGTATTCAGGAAAATGACGGCACGATAATTGGCTAGATTGGCATCATTAAATGAAGATGAGTCCTCTGACGCATCAACAGCAAAGTGGTTCTCAGAACCCAACTGCTGGATCATCGCGATTCCGTCGGGTATGGAATCGTGGCGGAAGCCGGCAGTTTTGGAGAAAACCAGGACCTTGAATTGCGGGTCGTTCTGCAGGGACGGAATCGTGCCGGAACATCCATTGACCACAAAAGCGATCATGATTGCTAACAGGGATCTCCACATGATTTGCCTCCGTTCCTCTTTGAGTAATCCTAGCACCGAGTAGCTCACTGGGTTCATAAACACGCTGCAAAAGCAACTCTCTCCTCCCTGCAGTAGAGCCTGCCATTCATTATTTGGACCAGATGTGAAGGGCAAAGCCAGCCCGTTCGGATTTGTCCTACATCGTCGAACGCCTGACAACCTGAAGCTCGCGCTGCTCACCCGTTCAGCAAAAACCGCACGGGCGTGGGCGCACTCCGTATGCATCAACACACATGATGGAAAGAGGTATCGTTTTCGACCCTGTAGGCGTTGATGCAAACGATCAAAAACCTACTCTAAGGGGGCCCTTTTATAATGCGTTTCTCTGTTGCCCGTTGAGGGAACAGTTCAGTAGACTTTCGGCGCTTTGCGCAGCGCCGCTTTACGCAACGATGCGATGGTGTCCATTCTCATCACGACTTACAACTCCGCAAATGTCCTGAGAACGTGCCTGGAATCGGTCTTGCAGCAAGACTATTCAGACTGGGAGATCATCATCGTAGACAACGCCTCGAGTGACGGCACGCGGGCTATTCTCCAGGAGTTCGGGCAGGAGTGCGCGGGGGAGTTCGAGAGTCGCTTGCGAGTGGTCTATAACGAGACAAATCGCGGCTTTGCCGCGGGCCAGAACCAGGCCATTGCGCAGTCACACGGTGACTGGCTCTTCTCGCTGAATCCCGACGTAATCTTGAAGCCCGATTTCCTGTCCGCGTTATTAGGTGCAGCGCGCAGCAGACGGATCGGCGCCTTATGCGGCAAGCTTCTGCGCTGGAAGCCCGGTGCGAGCAACGAGCGAACGACTATGATCGATTCCACAGGAATCTATTTTCTGCGCAATCTCCGGCATCTCGATCGCGGGAGCGACCAATTGGACCGCGGCCAATACGCGCGGCGGGAATTCGTCTTTGGCGCGACGGGAGCCGCCGCGCTATATCGGCGGGTCATGGTTGAGGACATTTCGGCCGGCGGCCAATTTTTCGATGAAGACTTCTTTGCCTACCGCGAAGATGCGGACGCGGCCTGGCGCGCGCAACTGATGGGCTGGTCCTGCCTATACGTGCCGGAGGCTGTCGCCTGGCACGTGAGGCGAGTCACTCCGGAGCGCTTTCGGCAACTTCCGGATGAGATCAATCGGCACTCCATCAGAAACCGTTTTCTCATGCGCGCCAAGAATATCTCGGCGGGCTTGTACTTGCGCTTGCTGATCCCCGTCACCGCACGCGACTTGCTGATTCTGGGATATTGCGTACTCTCCAACCCGGGATTGCTTTCGGGGCTGAGTTTGCTCTGGTCGGAACGCAGGGCGATTCGGGAAAAACGGAAATGGATCCAATCCCATCGTAGAGTCAGCGACGGCGAACTTGTCCGCTGGTTTGACAATCATCCGCACAGCCTCCCTGCGGATTGACTGTTTTACGCTGCAAAAGCGCCGGGACTTTGTTGACGCGCGCGTCCGAGGCGGGCTCCTGATCGCCATGACCCGCCTGGGGCCGGCGCGAAGAACTGCCCTTTTGCCGCCCGACAATGCGGCTGATGGGTTGCCCAATTCTCTCTAGGCGGTGGGGCTCACTGCCCGGATGAGGGGCGGCCGTTTTTTGCCAGAAGTTCGGAAAAGAGAGACTCGTACTTTTGTATCGTCTCTTCCCAACCGAACATTCTCGCGGCCCGTTCCTGAGCTTTGCGGCTCAACTCCTGACGGAGATTGGCATCACGCAACATCCGTGAGATTCCTGCCGCAAGGTCCGCGCTATCGGCGCGAAAGGGCATTCCGGCGTCCCCGGCCGTTTCATGGTTTTCCGGCGTATCCAGGTACAGGACCGGCTTCTGCGCGGCCATGGCTTCGATCAGCGCGGGATGAACGCCTCCGACTTCACAGGCGAAGACATAGAGGGCGGCCTTCTGTAATAACTGCCAATACCCGTCGCCGTACACGGGACCGAGGAAAATCACACGGCCGTCAGAGAGAGATTTCAAGCGCGCGACGTAAGCAGCATCGTAGGCATTTCCGCCGACGATCACCAGCGGCCAATCTGTTTGCACGCGGCGATATGCGTCAAGCAAGAGCTCGGGGTTATTCTCTGGTTCCAGGCGGCTGACGTACAAGATGAACTGCTCCGAGGGCAAATCTACGGCCTCGCTTGCGGCGCCGCCGCCGTTTGGGGGAACTTCCGCGCCGTAAGCGATCATCGCAGAACGCCTGCGATAACGTCGCCAGTAGTACTCCTGCATGATGCGGGAGTCCGTCACGACGCGCGTGGGAGTGATGGCCGAGAGCAGTTCGCAGAAATAGAGAGACCCGCGGCCGATCAGATTCCATTTTTTGCGCTTGCGATCGAGGCCGTCGACGTTGAGGACGGTGGCTTTTCCAAAGAGGCGGGGGATCCAGGCAATGGGACCATTGGCAACATTGCAGATCAAGACGACGTCAGCGGCCGTGAAGGAGACGTGAATCAGCGACAGGAAGGTATGGAAGGCAGTGTCGAAGTGCTTCCGCGAAATGGTGGGCAGAATGACGCGCGTGATGCCGGGCGCGATAACGTCGTGCGGGGTGGTAAACGGCCGGCGGCAGTACACGGTGACTTCGTGGCCCCGAGCCGCGAGACGAGCGGATAGTTGCTCGGCGAGCGTTTCAAAGCCGCCGTAGCGCGCAGGAATTCCTCGCGTCCCCAGAATGGCGATCTTCATTGCCCGCCTTTATTGCCCATCGGGTCTCCAGCGGCCCGGACCTTTGAGAGCACATTCAGCGACAACACGAGCATAAGCTCGCAGCGCTTCAGCGGGCGGCGTATTTTCGAGACCCGACCCAACGAGCGTGGCGAAAGAACGCAGCCCCATTCCAATTGTAATAATCGCGCGCAGACTTGCCACCGCCGTACGACTTTCATGCTTTTGCCAATAGCGAAGGAGGTTGCGATACCAGAAAACCTGCTGCTCGCCCATGGAAAGCCGACTCACACTGTGGCCTCCACTGTGTAGAAAAGTGGCAGCTGGGGAATAGAAGATCTTCCAATTATGAGCTCGCAAGCGGCGACAGAAATCAACGTCTTCAAACCAGATCGGGAAAAACCTCTCATCAAAACCTCCGATGCTCGTCCACGCCTCGCGTCTTACTGCCAAACAGGCGCCGGCCGGTTGCTCGACCTGCTGTGCCTTGGCGTAATCCAGATCGAGGCAACGATAATCCCGGTTCAGGGGATTGGATGGCCAGAGACAGTTTGCCAGCAGGATCTCGGCCGCCATGGACAGCATTGTGGGGAACCGACGCACGCAAAAGCCCCGATCCACTTCACCGCAGCCTTGCGATAGCGCGCCTCCAACCGCGCCGACTCCCTCCTGCTCGAGCGCTTTTGCGAGCGCATCCAAGGCGCCGGGCTGGGCGATCGCGTCGGGATTCAGAAAGAGTAGGATTCTGCCGGACGCCGACCGAGCGCCCTGGTTAGCAGCGGCGGCGAAGCCAGTATTCTTGGCGTTTGTGAGCACACGGGCGGCTGGATCGGCTTTGTGGGCTCGTTCGATGGTGTCGTCCTGCGAAGCGTTGTCGACCACAATCCGCTGCCATCCGGCTGCATTCCGAAGCGCTTCTAGACACGCCCTGATCTGTCCGGCAGAATTGTAGGTCACGACGATTGCGGAACCGACGGTCATGGCGGCGAATTATACCAACGAGGTGCAGGGGCCGGCCTGCGTTTAGCCTGGACCGAAAAAAGTCGTGCCCGCCCCGACAGAATCCAAGCGGTAGCGTGGGCACTGTATTAGGATAGTGGCGGCCGCCGCTGATATACGAAGGATTCTGATGGGACAACTAATACGCGAGACTATTAAGAATCGAGAGCTGATCTGGGCCCTTGCCCTGAAAGAACTTACAGTCCGGTATAAGCGTTCCGCGCTCGGCTTTCTTTGGGCATTACTGCACCCTCTCCTAATGATGGTCATTCTGACGATGGTGTTCTCTAGGATTATGCGAGTTCCGGTACCCAACTATC
>QHYS01000028.1:0-1644 GCA_003223325.1 Acidobacteriota bacterium | reverse complement strand
TGCAGAGGCAATTGTGAGCAATGGTGATCTTCTGAAGAAGGTTTATGTCGCCAAATCCGTTTTCCCAGTAGCGGCGGTTCTTTCGAACGGAATTAATTTTTTGCTATCTATGGTTCCACTCCTACTGCTGGTTGTAATTCTCCGCTTCCCGTTTCATTTGACGTGGCTTTATCTGCCCCTACCCCTCCTCAGTTTGGTTCTGTTTACCCTCGGCTGCAGTTTCTTCTTCGCGATGAGCAATGTTTTCTTTCGCGATATGGCTCACATCTTGCAGATTGTGCTCTCCGTTTGGTTTTATTTTTCACCGATCATCTACTCTTTCGATTTCCTCCCTCAGCGTTACCGCCCGCTCTTTCGTCTGAACCCCTTGCTATACCCACTCAACGGCTTTCGCCTAGCGATCTATTATGGGTTGCTTCCCACGCCGCAATCGATGGCCATGTCCTTAGGAATCGGACTAGGCGCACTTCTCGTCGGCTATCGCCTATTCCGCCATTATCAAGACAGTTTAGTATTTTATGTCTGATTCTAATATGAGGGCAACGCGAATTTGCTTCCAGAACGTCGTGCAGTGCTTTCGCGTGATTCGGGAGCGACCGGACACGCTGCGAGAAGCCTTTGCTCATCTTTTCCGCAGCCGAATGGACTATTACAATTTCGAAGCCCTCCAAGGGGTTTCCTTCGCCATCCATGATGGCGAAGTAGTTGGCATTATCGGTCGGAACGGATCGGGCAAGAGCACAATTTTGAAAATCATTGCGGGCGTGTATCGCCCCACTTCGGGCATAGTTCAGATATCAGGCAAGGTAGCGGCTCTCATCGAACTGGGGGCCGGGTTTCACCCAGATTTGACTGGCCGAGAGAATATCGTCTTGAACGGCCTGTTGCTCGGGTTGTCGCGGCGTAAGATGCAGGCTCTGGAAAAGCAAATCCTGCATTTTGCCGAGGTAGGTGAATTTATCGATTCTCCGATCAAGCAATACTCAAGTGGTATGTTTATGAGACTTGGCTTCGCGATTGCCACGGAGGTAGATCCTGACATCTTGTTGATCGACGAAATTCTGGCCGTAGGAGACGCCGCCTTTCAGCAAAAGTGTTCCGCACGCATCGACGACTTCCGTCAGCGAGGCAAAACGATCGTCTTTGTGTCTCATGATATGGGTGCCATTCGGCAGCTCTGTCGTCGAGTTCTATTGGTCCATAACGGGGTTCTCTTGGGCGACGGCCCAGCAGATCAAATTGTAGCTCGCTATGAGGAACTGCTGCATAAGCCAGGGGATACCGTAATATCCGCGCCTGCCATACCATAGATGCGTCGCCAGTTCAGCGCATTGCATTAAGCAAATATTTCTAAGCGGTACGTGAGAGATTCTGTTCGCTGCCATTGAAGAATAGGTCACTTAAAGATGAATATTACGTTTGTGGTGCCTCGCTTTCATCCCTATCCGGGAGGATATGAAAAGTATGTCCTGGGACTCGCGCGTGGTTTGAGTAGTGCCGGAAACACCGTCACCGTTCTTACGACTAATGCATTCGATCTAGAGTATTTTTGGATGAAAGGCTTCCGGAGCCTGCCGGCCGGACGGGAAACCTTTGAAGGAATTGAAATCTTACGCTTGCCCATTTGCCACGGC
This sequence comes from Acidobacteriota bacterium, assembly GCA_003223325.1. Taxonomy (GTDB): domain Bacteria; phylum Acidobacteriota; class Terriglobia; order Acidiferrales; family UBA7541; genus Palsa-189. The sequence continues at coordinate 10 of QHYS01000028.1, read as the reverse complement.
CGGTGGCGGC
>QHYS01000259.1 GCA_003223325.1 Acidobacteriota bacterium | reverse complement strand
AGATATAGGGAAATGCGGACGTGCCGTGCACGCTGAAATGGACGCGACGCTCTGCTGACGGGCCGAGACTCCGCTGGCACACCAATCGGCATACGGTCACGATTTTGAAGCGTCTGCTCTGGCCCCTTAGTGTCTATTGCTGCGAGAAGTGCCACAGGAGGTTACCCAGCCTCGCCGTCATAGGGTCTATCCCTTATTGAACGGACGCACTCGTATTGCTATATTCTGCTCGGGCATCGCGTGGTCCCCTCCCAACTGCCTGCCCGGCTACCGTGCCTATACCCGCGAAAATCCTTGTAGTCGATGACCAGCCGTACGTGCTTCGTACCTTGCGCTCGCTTTTGGCCCGGCAATCCCATTGGCAAATCTACGAAGCTGAAAACGGCAAGACGGCCATCAAGCGTACGCGCGAACTCAAACCCCACGTAGTTGTCCTCGATATCGTGATGCCGGAAATGAATGGCATCGAAGCAGCTTACGAGATACGCCAGCTCGCTCCTGAAACGAAGATTGTCCTCATCAGCAGCCACTACAACTCGCAGGAAGCGGAGCACCTCGCGCGCTTGTTCTCGAATAGCACTTTCATACCGAAATCTGAAAGCGCCAAAGCGCTGGTCCCAACAATCAGCAGCTTACTTTCAGACGAAAGAAAAGCGCGCAGCTAACTTCACCACCACTTCCGTTAGTCCGGGAAGGCAGCGTTGGATAGGGAACGCTTCAGCACGCGTGCGGACGCTGAGCCAGGGCGAAGCAACTAGTCAAGGTGAGACCTACAGTCGAGGAACACGACCAAGCGTGCGCGCGATGCCGCGATGGTTCCGTTTTTCGCAGCCGGGTTCGGGACGGGCTTGCAGAAACGCATCGGATTAACGCGATGCCTGCAAGAGTTGCGGAGGCGATGGCCCGCTGCCGCCGCGTTACTTCGAACCACCGAGAAAACTCGACTGCGCGAGCTTTAATCTTATTATAGTTAACTCAACGGCTTTATCAGGATTATCGAATTCAGCCAGCGGCAGTGCTAACGTTGTGGCGGTCGGCTGAAATAGAACGAGGTCAGAGTGGGCGAGGTCCATCCCCCTGTAATACGGGAAACAGTTCGTCGGGTTAGGGTGATTCCGGTATCGAACAGACAAAGTATCTCCAGGGATTATAGAATTCTAGAGGCGAGAACCCGCTCCGGGCGGATATCTACTGTAATTGCCTTCTCGAATTATCGCGAACGACCAGCTAGCGGTGTAAATAACGCTTCGCGAGCTTCTAGATTGGTATTCCTTCCGATCTCTTGCGGTGAAGCCAAGGACGGTAAAGAAGCCATCGAGACTTAGGATGATCCGACGTGCTACCCGCGAGCCCCACATGGTCGACTTGCTCGACCGGATTTTGGACAAGGGCATTGTCATTGATGTCTGGGCTCGCGTTGTCCTCGCTGGTGTCGACCTCGGGATCAGGTGGGAAGCCCGCATGGTGGTCACTTCCATCGACACCTACCTCAAGCACGCGGGACCAGTTGGCCTCGTCGACCCAGTAGCTTGGCGGTTTGCCCCTCGAAACTTGGCGCTCAAATAGCTAGCTTAAGCCAAGTAGCCGAATGGCCGGTGAGCATGCTGCGGCCCGTCCTACGCCCACGAGTCCGAGCAAACAAGGGGAGTCCGGAGAGCTCACGCTATCGCATCCGCATAGCGCGGCTCATCCAATCCGGACATGCTCTTGCCAAGCGTACCCCGACCGCCGTTTCCCCGGTCTTTAGCGCCTGACAATATATAACGCGCGCCGGGCATCGGTCTGGCCCTCGTGTTGATTCGATGACCATACGCTCGTCTGTTCTCCACGTGCTCTTCGCGAGGATTCTTGCGCCGAAAAGACTCACGTTCTCCGTCATCGCTGTTTCCACCAGCGACAGTCGATCAAGGCTCGCGATGTGCACAGGAACGCCAATCGCAAAGCGTCTTTCCACTCGTCCGGTCTCACGCATCTTCCGGCCTTCGTCGCTCGACGACCATCCCCACGGGCTTGCCTAGCCCGCCGCCTCGCATCATGCCAGGAGGGTGTCTCATTTGAGGGCCCGCAAAAAGCGGGTGAATGTATGCATTAAACTTAGGTGAATCACTCACCTCCCTGTAGGTACAATCCGGGAAGAGGGTTCCATCAGGGTTGAACTAGACCCTTTCGAACAGCGTAGCGCACCAAGCTGGCAACTTCATGAATATCCAGCTTTCGCATGAGCCGCGATCGATGTGAATCGGCGGTTTTCACGCTAATTCCCAAGAGTGAGGCGATATCCTTAGTGGATTTCCCCTCCGCAATCAACTGAAGTACCTCACGTTCGCGTAAGGTGATCGGATCAGCAGGAAGTGCAGCCTTTGACAAATATGCATTCACCACGACACTGGACATGCCGGGGCTCAAATAAACCTGACCGCGAAACACCAACTGAATCGCGTGAACGAGATCATTCGCTGCTTGATTTTTGAGGACGTATCCTTTGGCGCCTGCTCGCAGCGCCTCGATCAAGTACTCATCTTCATCATGACGTGTCAATAATATTGCCTTGGTTTTCGGAGCGGATCGCTTCAGCTCACGAGCAGCATCCAACCCGTTAAGTAACGGCATGCCGATGTCAATTACAGCCACATCCGGAGAATGCTGACCGGCGAGACGGATTAGCTCCTGACCATCCCCGGCTTCGCCGACGACTTGGATGCCCTGCCGTTCCAGTAACGACTTGATGCCCTGGCGGACTACGGTATGATCATCCCCAAGAACGACTCGGATAGGCATTTCATTCCTCCAGTGGAAGCTCAATCAACAGTTCAGTTCCCTTACCAAGGATAGAGCGAATCTTCAGGGTTCCCCCAACCGCACTCAGACGTTCCTGAATTCCTAAGAGCCCCAGTCCTTTGCGGGGCTGGCTCGCCAGAACCGCCGACGTCTCAAATCCTGCACCGTCATCCGCGATCGCACAGCGCAAAACTCGGCCCACCCGTTCCAACCGGATTCTCACATTCCGGGCTCCGGAATGTCTGGCCGCGTTCGTGAGAGCTTCTTGCACGATACGGTACACGGCGGTCTCAATGTTCCTAGGAAGTCGGTCCTCAAGCCTCGTTATGACGGGGATAACCAATCCTGTTCTCTTCGAAACCCGATCGGCCAAAAAGCGGATCGCGGGCACCAGCCCCAGATCGTCGAGAACCGTTGGCCGGAGTTCATGCGATAGGCGCCGGAGCTGCTTTTCGAGTTGGTCAAGAAGCCCAGTCACTGGCTCTAAGTGGCCGCGCATGGAGGAGGGGAGGTCGCGAGCTACTTCGGCCAAGGCGAGATGGACAGCCACAAGCAACTGCCCGGCTTCGTCGTGGACTGCGTGCGCAATCTTCTGAATTTCGTGTTCGAGCGTCTGGTTGAGGTGTCGGAGAGAAGCAATTGCGTCGCTGAAACCCCGATGTGTCATTTCGTAGGGCGATAGACCTTCCACTAGGAATTCTTCTGCGTGGCGCAACACCTGCGTAGCATCGCCAGCCGTTGTGTGATCGGAGAGCAGCTTTTGCAAGGCGGCATGGTGCATGGCCACGAACTCTAGAATTCCCTTGCCCTCGCTCACGGTAGTGCGCCCCAGCTCGTACGCCTGTCCCAACGCCTGTTCTCCTGCACCTTCTAAGTAAGCCCTCAAAGCCTGGAAATACCGTTCTTCGCATCCCTTTTCCACGGGGTTCTGCGTCATCGGCTCGGGGACTGCTTCATTCATGCCGGTCTCCTCCCAGAAACTTTGCGACCAAAACCACAGCGTCGTCGTTGCCCTTCGCGAATTGCGACAGGATATTCTCAGCCGCCTTTTGAAGCGTATCGGCCTCAAGGGGCGCCTGAGCAAACTCCCCTCGAATCCCGTCGCTTGCGAAGATCAAGATGTCACCTGGAAGAACGGGTAGGACCGCGGCAGCCAGCGGCGGTAGGAACATTCCCACAACACCGGCGCGGAGCAAGAGTACCTCTGGGGGCTTGGGCTTCTGGCTTCCGGAGTGACGCAAGACACCTTGGACGTTGCCCACACCCAGCCAGGTCATCAGGCCGTAGGAAATGCTGAAGGATGCAACACTCATGACCACGCCCCGAGTGGCCGTAAGTTCCTCGTGGCACCGCCGCACGAGTGCGATGAGCGGTTCCTGGGCGCTCGCTTCTAAGACGCCGACGGCCTTCTTTGCCGCCGCTGCTGCCTGGTCCCCGTGCCCGAGCCCATCCACGACCGCGACGAGAACTCCATCAGGAAAAGCACAAACAACGTAGTGATCTCCCGACTGCGATTCTCCAGGCAATACAGAGCTAGCAACGCCCCATTCTAGAGCCCCTAGGCTCACTGTTTCCATTTTTTAACCTTCACAGTCGTGCCGTGCATCGGCTCAGAAGTAATCTCAAACTCGTCCATCAACCTGCGCACCCCAGGAAGCCCCATCCCCAGGCTTCCCGAGGTTGAGAAGCCATCACGCAGAGCTTGGCGAATATCGGAAATCCCAGGCCCCTCGTCGGAGGCGACGATCAAGATGCCAGTGCGGTTAGATCCGTCGACCGTTCTGAGGAGGATTTCACCCTGCCGGGCATAGGAAAGGATATTGCGCGCCAACTCGGAGATCGCCGTCGCAATCAGCGTGATATCTCCCGACGAAAAGCCCAATTTGATCGCTACGCGCACTTCATCCGCTGCCACGTTAATAGATCTCTCAGATCCTTGCTTCCTTGGATTTCTGATTCAGGTACGCCAGCCCCTCTTCCAGGTCTAGGGCTGTGGTCACCTCTTCCAGGGTCAGGCCGAGCTGCACCATAGCGAAGGCCACTTCAGGCTGAATCCCCACAATCACGGTTGCGGCACCACGAAGTCGAATCATATCGGCGATTTCACGAATGGTGCGGGACGCAAACGAATCCATGACATCGAGAGCCGTGAGGTCCAGGATTACTCCTTGAGATCGCATTCGAACCACACGTTCGAGCAGAGCCGCGCGAAGTTCGAGCAGGTCGGCATCGGTCAAAGCCCCTTGTACTGTGGCGATTAAGTAGCTACCCTGTTTGAGAATCGGGACTTCCACTGTCGCTGCCTCGATAGAGTTCAGCTGGCTTCTGCGATCGGGATGACTTTGTAGCCGAGCAATCGTTCGGCTTGCTCGATCCCTCCTTGCAGATCGCCAGCCGTATTCATCTTGTTTAAATCCACTCCGATGGTCACCAGAGTCTGGGCGATCTCGGGCGACAATCCCGTGACAATTACGGTCGCGCCCAGCAGTCGGGAGGCCTGTACCGTCAGCACTAAGTGGTTGGCGACCGTTCCATCCATTGCCGCCACGCCGGTGGTATCGATCACTACGACTTTGGCTCGATTGGTACGGATTCCGTGCAGGAGTTGTTCGGTCAATTGACGCGCTCGTTGGGGATCCATCACACCGATAATAGGAAGAATCAGGAGCCGTTCACGGACCGGCAAGACCGGAGTAGAAAGCTCCCGGATAGCCTCCTGTTGCTGACGAATAATGCGCTCACGCTCCTGGACGAAGCCTACTGCAACTGTGTTGGCAATCCGGTTCGCGGCTGGCTCGTAGGCGTCCAGAATACGATTCAGCTCTTCGAAATTGCCTTGGTATTTCGCGAAAAGCGAACGCGCTAACACGTCCCGCAACAGCAGAACGATGCCGATGACTTCGTGCGTTTCCACACCTCGAGGAATAATGCGTTCGGAAAGACTTCGCGCATAATTCTGTAGGGCTTCGAACGTCCCGGTCTCGAGCGCCACGACGTAGCTGTCATAGACTGAAGTTGCTTCAGCAAAAATTTCTGGTTTGCTCATCGCCGTCAACAGCTGCGCCTCTGTGATGCGTCTCACCCATTCTTCACGCAACGGTGTGCGGTTCTGCCGCAGGTGAGCGACGAGCTCTCGGAGCAGCCTCGGGGCCGTCTGGTTGCTTTCCGTCGCCTCGATGGTTGTGTTTTGGGTAAATACGACCACATCCTCATTCCTTTTCCGTACCATTGGGCTGCTCCTCTCCGCGCGCAATGCCCCTCTTTGAATTTCCGTAACATCCTATCCTTGAAGTGGCAATCAGTGAAATAACTGCAGAACTCTCAGGTAAATACCTGAGCCCCGCGATGGCGAGCCCGTCGGAGCAGGACTGGCTGTCGGAAAACCATCGGGGGCATTTCGTTGCGCAGATCCTTGAGACACTCGACTTGAGCGAGATCGAGGCGTGCTATGAGCGGAACGACGGTCGCGGTTCGTCATCCGCTCTGCTCATGCGCTTGCTCCTCTACCCTGGCCTGCGGTCCGCGAAAGCTCATGAAAGTCGCAGGTCCGGTATCAGGCTGTCGGACTAACCCCTTTGTATTCAGCACGGCGTCAGTTCCGACTGCGGGACTTTCGAGCCAGCCTGTGTCACAGGGCGCGGCAATTCCCTGCGCTTCGAGCAAGGCACGTTCGAATCGGCTTACACGAGCACATGGTATAAACAATGTGGCTCGATTTATGGAGCAAGGTGGAGCAACTTGAGAGAGCGATCTCGGCGATGCCTGGTAAGCCTGGAGGCGAATATCTCAGCCAAAGCGCGACCAACCAAATTACGATGCAGCGGGGTTGCTCTGCGAACAACGAGAGCGAAAGGAAGAATCCGGCGAAAAAAAGTAAACGATGTGAAGCACGTTTGGCCCCTACAGCGTGGCCCTCTTGAAGATTCGTGGCACGACTTTCACTATTCACAAAGGACGCTCGCGACGGTTTAGGCCTAACTCAGAAACCTAAGCCAAAGTGCGTGGCGAAGGTAAACGGATTGGTGTTGGGTCCGCCCGCCGGACGATTGAACTTGAACGGAAAGTCCGCCTCAACGAAGAACCGCTTGAATATGCCCTTCGGCGCTTTGAAGTCCCAGCCCTTGTTCACCAGGGGGATGAATCCAAACTGAGAAGAATTGACGTCGAAGGCCATCCGCATGCCTATACCAACGCCGTGCGACAGGCTCCACACAACTCCTGGGTCAACGGTGAGGGTGACGGTCTGTGGGCTGCCTGCGATCGACGGAACCATTTCCAAGTCCAAGGCAAGGCGACCTTGTCCCTTGAAGGTCACACCGATTGGGAAGCCAATCTGAAACCTGTCCGCGATGGTTGTTGTTTGGCCCCCCGCGTGGGTAACCCACGGGATGACAAAACCAACGTGACCGCCAACCGTGACCTGTGCGTTAGCCGTTGCTGCCGAGCCGACAAGCAACAACACGGCTAACATGCTGAGGACCAACCCTCGTGACCAAATTGTTTGTCCCATTCGTAGAACTCCTCGTTTCACTCGATTCTCTCCGTCTGGCGATTGACAACATGTTGAATGGTACTGCTAGCAGCGGTCCCGATCCCGGTCCCTGTCTCGGTCCCGATCAAAATCTCGGTCTCGGTCCCGGTCCCAGCGATGGTTATGTTCCCGTCGGCCGCGATTGCCGTCCCAATAACCCGGGAAGTAACGTTCTCCATCATGATGCGGAGCTACCCAGTGAGCACCGGCATACGGCGGTCGCGTCCAATAGCCTGGGTGCCATTTGTAATGGTGTCCCACAGGATACCAGTAGCCGTCGACCCAGACAAAGTCGGGGCTAGGGCTGATGCTGATGGGCACCGCAACCACGCGCGGTGGCGGAGGAGCGGCGATTCTGATTCCAATCGAAACCTGAGCCGCGGATGCGGATAGGCTCACCAGAAGGAGCGACGCGAGCAATGTTGTCCTAATGAAAGCTTTCATCTTTGTTCGACCTCCGTGGCTTCGGCCATAGGGCGCCGATAATCACTCTGTATCGTGGCTCTCTGCAAATGAAGCGTTGGGATTAGGCACACAATGGTGCCGCGCACAAATCGTAGGATCAGCTAACTTCTTCGAGAGATGGTGGCCGGCCGAGCCAGTCGAAAAGTCAGCCTTGTCTCCGCGGGCACGAGGATGTCTTTCTTGCCGGTGTATCCTGCCCCCGCGGTTCCCGCACCAGCGCCGGCCGCACCCCCGATCAAAACACCCTTGCCGCCGCCTGCGATTCCGCCGATCAGCGCGCCTAAACCAGCGCCCCCGCCAATGAGGACGCCGTTGCGCTTGTTGTGGTTCTTCCCGACTCGGCCCTCATCGTCAGTGGCGATATTGAATGATTCCCCGTCTACCTCGACCGAATCGAGCGTGAGAACGAGCCGCGCGATGCCGCTCAACCGGCCGGACGCTTGCGCGTCAACGACGTGACCCTTCACACGAGCGTCTTTTGGGATGACGGTGTTGCCGGCAATCACAATCGGAGCCACAAGACCGGCCCGGAACGTATCGCCAGGACGATTCTCCGCGGTCGATAGACTTTGATCGAGGACGACGGTTAGATCCGTTCCTTCGGGGACGGTGATCGGTCTATTCGGCCTCAAAATCCTGCTGAGCAAGCCAGGCTTGTCGTTTGTCTGATCCGTTTCTTTCGCAGCCTGAGGATTCTGGGCGCAGCCAGTCATGCCAACGCAAAGTAAGAGCGCTAAGCTGAGTGGCGCAAATCTCCTCTTATCGAACACTCTCATCATGCTCGTCCTCCGCAAAATGCAACGTGTAGTAGGTTATCAGGATTTCAGTTGTGGGGATGCCTTTTGCGGTACCACCATCAGATCGCGCGCCTTGGAGGGTACTTGCACCAGTCTAATCCATCACTGCGATATTTCTCGCGGCTTCAGACCCCCCCCGGCGCGGGCGGTGTCCAGTTGCTTGGCGGAAAGGCAACCTGCCAGAATGTCGGATTCGGCATACTAAAGGCCACGCCAACTTCCCATAAGTCACCTTTGCGTTGACCCAGATAGGCTACCACGCACTCCGCGTTACCTCCTGTTGCGGTATTGAGGAGTCTTAACAATTGACCTTTTCTAGCAGATACGGAGAGTAAAACTAGCGCCCCATTTGCGTTAACCGCGAGCGTGTGAGTTTCCTCTTCAAACGGAGAGCCGACAGCGTTCTGACCGGAAACTCGAACAGGAAATCGCAACATAACTCGTTGTGTTCTTCGACGGTTTTGGACTAGCCAATCCCGTTCGCGCAATAGTCCAAGCCACTTTTCGAGAACCTTGTATTGCTCCTTAGCGATCTCGGCAAATGCCAAGCCCATTCCTGTAACTGAGGAAGACACGACCCTGGCGCGGGCAACAAAAGAATCGCGGCCGTTAGTAATCTCCAGTTTTATTGCTGTTCCCAGGGAAAATGAACGAGCGGTTTCAACGTAACATCCCTGTTGGCTTATGTCAGTGATGCGTACTTCGATTCGTGCGTCCGAACCGTCTTCAATAACTTTGGCATTAGCTGTGAACCCGTAGCGCGGATGCGTCCTGCGCTCAGCGGCACGACCTGGGGTGCGTCCTTTCCTCTCGTTGGTCAAGTTTGCAGCCAATTGGGGCGTAAATGAAAACAGAATACAGCAACGCTTCCCCGAGAAGGAGTGTTCAGATCGCGTGGCTTTCCAAGGGCAAGATGCGGCTGATGGCGGGAACCAGTGACTTGTGCGGACGGTCGCAAAACAGCCATCGCGTCGTTCACTTCACGCCCAGAAACTCTCTCCAGGTTTTTCAGCAACACCATAACTGGCAATGGAGGAACCTCCGTCTTCTGCGATGCAAGGTCGTTGGCCATCGGCAACCTCAGGGCTTCTCCAATGTCAAGTGCTGGGAGAATTAGGAACCGGAGCCAAAGCTGTAAGGCCACGGCTCCTTATCCGGCAACGTGGTTCAAGGTTCTGAATCCGTCGTATCCACAGAAAACGCGGTGCCGGCTTGAAGCCCGAGCCCCTATTGCGACAGATGCGGACAAGGGCAATAGCCAAGGAGACGCTGTGCCCTTGCCCACGATATCACTGTTTGTCGGATCGGCTTTGAAGAACAATAAATATGCCAGCGGAGCACGGCCATTTGCTTGGTGACGTGCCTGCGCTGATTCTTGTAGCCGTGGTCCTGGCAGTGTTGTTGCCCTGGGGTGCGCGTGCTGAAACGGCGACGGCTACGTCGCGCCATGCCGGAAGTTAACTGAAACCAATCCTCACGTCACTTAGGGCCTAAACCAGTTCCAGTTGGTCCAAAGTCTTCACCCATGCACCCTTTTTCAAGTGTGTCGCGGTAACTGGGTTCGTCAGGTGATCGTGACGCAAAATTAGTTCGGTGTTCGGGCCATCGCTGCGGAAGTCTACGGTTAGCAGAGCCTCCAATGGGGCCTTCATTGAACCTCGGATCCGGGTCCGCGGCCTCATTGTTCTTCTGCGCCACGTGGTTCCAGCCTTAGTCGTGTGGGGCGATTTCTCGTCCAAAATGGCTCTTGAAGCCGGGAGGCCGTATTCATTTGTCGGCGTAGGATTAGACGAATCAACCCTGACGAGAGGATTGAATTTACCAGATGACTACAACCAACTTTGCGGCTCCTATTGATCAGCGGTATTTCGAGGACTACGTTTCGGGATCAACCTTTGAATACGGTCAAATCTCTTTGAGCGCAGACGAGATCATCGAGTTTGCAAGGCGCTTTGACCCGCAACCGATCCACACCGACCCCGAAGAGGCGAAGCGCGGGCCGTTTAAGGGCTTGATCGCCAGCGGGTGGCACACTGCGGGTGTGATGATGCGTCTACTAGCCGATCACTATATATCGCAGGTGGCCAGCATGGCCTCTCCTGGCGTGGACGAGATTCGCTGGATGATACCCGTCCGGCCGGGTGACTCGTTGTCGATCCGCGTTACAGTTCTGGAAACCAAGCGCTCGCGCTCGAAGCCTGATCGGGGCACCGTGCGGAGCCTCGTCGAGGTAATGAATCAAAACAGAGAAATCGTCATGAGCCTAAAACCCCTGAGTATCATGAGATGTCGGGCGTAAGTGTTTGAACGGAAATTCGAGTTCACGTTTACGCACTGACTGTGTTGCTCGATATACGAGCCCACTATGTACTCGACTGCGCTTATCCTTAGGCCAATACTTCAATCCGCTTCGTCCATCAGGCAATCAGCGTCAGCCTCGGGTTACTTGGGAATGAAATTAGGAACCAGTACTCACAGCTAACGCTGCGAATGCGGGTTGGGACCGCACTGGCTTTTCTGCAAACGCACAATCTCGGACCCTTTTTCCGAGGCGGGCCCTTCCCTAGGCAGTGTTTGTAGTTGCAATCTTACAAATTGGGGGTTCTATGAATTCTGTCTTGAAGATCGCCCGAGCGACAAAAGCTATGCCTCTGCTCGGTGCGCTGGCGGGTGTGTTGCTGTTCTCTCTCGCGCTGTTTTCACAGACCAATTACGGCCGTATTCTCGGAATCGTTACGGACCAAACTGGCGGCGTCATATCGGGCGCCACAGTGACGGTCATCGACACGCAGCGAGGCGTGGCGCGAACCCTGATGACGGATCAGGCCGGGGAGTATAACGCTCCTACCCTGATTCCTGGAACCTACACAGTTCGCGTCGAAACCAATGGGTTCAAGAAGCTAGAGCGTCAGAACGTGTTGGTCGAGGTGGGTAAGGACGTGCGCGTTGACGTGACTGTTCAGCCCGGGGAGCAAAACCAGACGGTCACGGTTACCGAATCCATCCCGCTGGTAGAGACCACGAACGCCACCCTAGGCGGCGCGCTAAGCAATGAGACGATCAACGATCTGCCGCTCAATGGCCGCAATTACCAGAATCTTTTGGGTCTGCGACCGGGCGTGATGCTACAGCCGGGCGGCTCACCCTGGACCCAGAGCACCAACAACATTCGCCCCGATGAAACCGTGTGGATGGTGGACGGCATTATCAGCGTCAATTGGTTTGACGCTCGCCCCGTAAACGATATGCCGAGTCCGTTCACTGATATGGCGACGGTCTTGCCCGTCGACGCCATCCAGGAATTCAACCTCGAAGAGAATCCGAAGGCGGAGTACGGCTGGAAGCCTGGCGCCGTAGTGAACGTGGGAATCCGATCGGGAACAAACACTCTCCATGGCGCGGCTTACGCCTTTGGCCGAAGCGACGCCTTCGACGCACGTAACTTCTTCAATCCCGCGCCGGTCAATCGAGTCTGCGTACCTAATCCAGGCCTGCTGGCTGCTTGTGATAAGGCCCCCACACAGTTGAAGCAGTTCGGCGGCACGATAGGCGGGCCGATCAAGAAAGATAAGCTCTTCTTCTTTGGCGGCTATGAGGGCATACGGTCCTTCCTCGGGAATACCTTCCCCGTCGCCGTTCCAGAAACCGCGAAGGTCGGGGATGCTGTGAACAGCATGCCCGACGCCATTACTGCTCTTCAGAATGCCGGCGCCACGGTGTTATGTAATGGTACAAATGGACCTGCCTGCATAAGTCCCGTCAGCTTGGCCCTGCTGGGCTGCTCGGGGACGGCAGCAGTTGTGGGATCATATTCCTGCACAGGCGGCCTCCTCCAGAATGCTCCTTCGACCACAACCGGCTACCTAAGCACTTTCCCCAACAACAATGTCAGCAACAACTATCTGGCTAAAATCGACTACGCCATCAACGATAAGAATCGGATCAACGGAATGTTGTTGACTGGCCACTACCACGCCCTGGGCGAAGATCACGCTTCGGTGAACGCAAACTGGGGAGACAATGTCATTCAAACTACGTGGACGGTCAGCGGCAACTGGGTCTACACCCCCAATTCTCGCCTGGTAAATGAAGCGCGGTTTGGCTACAACCGCATCGTTTTCAAATTCGACCCGGCCGACTCTGCCGTCAAAGCCGATGGCTCAGGCCTGACCGGCGGTAGCGGCTACGCCATTAACACAGGCGCAGCAATTGGCGGGTTTCCAACGGTCGTTGTTGCGGGTTTTAACTCGCAGGCAGGTCAATTATTGGGCAGCCAGGGCGGCCGGCCCTTAGATTCATCACCCGACCCATACTGGGATTTGCAGGACAGCGTCTCCTATTTGCTGGGCAAGCACGCCTTGAAATTTGGCGGTGAGTTCGCGCACATCGAGGCCGATTCCGACGCCCATGACCAGCGGGGCAGAATCTTTTTCTTCGGCGGCAGAACTCTGGGAGGGCCCACCGACTGTGGCGGAGGATCCTGCCCACTTGAAGACTTCTTTGCGGGAAATCCGGCGTTTGGGGCTCTGCTTACCGGTAATCCGAATGTGAAAATGACCTGGACTTCGACTGCAGGATTCATCCAAGATGACTGGCGCCTCACCCAGAAATTGACGATCAATGCAGGCTTGCGCTACTCCTACGTTTCGCCGATGCATGAGGCGAACAACCAAATTGGTAACTTCCTTCCGGCCATCGGACTGGTACAGCAGGGTCAATCTGGGGTTGGTAATACGGTCTGGAAGCCCGAGCACAAGGACTTTTCTCCACGGCTGGGCTTTGCCTGGGATGTCACCGGTAAAGGGACGACCGTGGTCCGGGGCGGAGCCAGTATCATCTACTCGACCTTCTCCGCCGCCGATTTCGTGGCGAACCCAGGCGCGCAGAATGTTCCGGGAGGCGCCAGCTTGGTCACCGTCCCGACAGGCGCGTGCCAAACTCCCCCTGCGGGAGGATCGTGTCCTCAGACGTTTGGCGGCAACATCGCGGTCATCAGTGCCCATGTCTCCGGTGGCAACCTCCACTGGAATGGCGTTGTTTTTCCGCAAGGCCTCACTTATTGCAACGCGGCGGCGAACGCGCTGTGCAACATCGCGGCGGTGGACCCGAATCTCAAGAACCCTTACCAAGTTAACTATAACCTCGGCGTGCAGCACGCCTTCGGCAACGACCTCTCGCTGGACGTGGGTTACGTCGGTAATCACGGCCATCGGCTTGTGGGTCAGCTTGACCTCAATCAGGCCCTTCTGCCAGCGGTCGTCCCCGTCCAACCCTACGCCGGCCTATACCCCTATCTGAACGTTATCAACCAGTATTCGAACTTTGGCCATTCTACCTACAATAGCCTGCAGACAACCCTGACCAAGCGCGTTTCACACGGCCTGGACTTCACCGCCGGTTACACGTACGGTCATGGCTTGGACAACGGTTCTCTGAGCCGTTTCAACGGGCTCCCGCAGGACAGCACGCGTCCGGATTTGGAGTACGGCAACAGTGATTTCGACACCCGGCACCGCTTCACTCTGGAGGCCGGTTATGCCCTTCCCGGGAAGAAAGGCTTTGGCCAGTTGCTGGAGGGCTGGAAGATCAACGGAATCTTGAACATTGCGACCGGCCAGCCGTGGTGGGTCATTGACTCGGGAAACAATTTCAGCAATACCAACGAATTGACGGAACGTTGGGATTTCTTCGGAAGCCCCAACGACTTTATGTCCAGCTCTGAATCCATTCCTCACTGCGCTTTCCTACAAGCTCCCGCCACCGGAGTAACTCTCGGTAACATAGGGCCGGCTACATGCACGGAGCAATCCGGGGTGAGCGGCCTCGTGACACAGCTACCGTCGTCACTGGGGGCGCAGTGTCTGAAGGTCGCCCCAGACCTCAACACCCTGGCCGGCAACGCGGCATTTCCGACTGCGGGGGGAGCGGTGCCGATACTGGCCGGTGGCTGCTACGTAAAGGGAAACTCGGTGCTGGTTCCTCCTGTGTTTGGAACCTTTGGCACCATGGGACGGAACCTCTTCCGCGATCCGGGCTTCAAGAACCTAGACTTCTCTGTATTCAAGACCTTCACGTTTCATGAACGGTTCAGCGCCCAGTTCCGCGTGGAGTTCTTTAATCTGTTCAATCGCCCCAACCTCGCCAATCCGTACGGCGGCGCAGTTGGCTCTAACATCGGTGATGACGCCTCGGTCGGCCATTCGTTCGGCTGCGGATGCGGCACGCCGGACATCATCAATGGCAACCCGGTCCTCGGATCGGGGGGCTCCCGCGAGATGCAACTCGGGTTGAAGCTTAGCTTCTAAATCAGGAGCGACCGGTGCCAGGGAAAATGGGGCCTCGCACCGGCCGCCCTCCTTCCTTTCTTCTCTTCGCGATTCTGCAAGATTGCCTTTGTGCATCCCCAGGCGTACGCTCTCACTCATGCCAAACACCTACCTTCGTACGCTTCGCAGGAGCGCGCTGCTGTGGCCCCTTCTGCTTCTAGGAATGGTGGGAGTTTCTTTTCGCCAATTCCGCGCCACCGTATCTGCGCAAGAGTGGGAATCGTCGATTCGCGCGTTTGAACGTCAAGACAAGGTCCATCCCGTGCCGCCCGGCGGTATTGTCTTCACCGGGTCTTCGAGCATCGCCTACTGGAGCTCCCTGGCGGAAGACATGAAGCCGCTTGCCGTGATCAACCGGGGTTTCGGCGGTTCCGAATACACAGACGTCAATCATTACGCTGACCGAGTCGTGATTGCCTACCGTCCGGTTGCCGTGGTTGTTTACGCCGGAGACAACGATCTGGCTTCGCCCGGCCGCAAATCTGCGCAGAGCGTCGCGCGAGACGTTCAGCAATTCGTCCAGATCATCCATTCGAAGTTGCCGGAAACCTGGATCTTTGTGCTTTCCATTAAGCCTTCCATTGCACGCTGGAATGTTTGGCCGGAAATGAAGCAGGCGAATCAACTAATTCAGGAGTTTCTGCGTACCCAGGATCGCGCTGCCTTTATCGATGTCGCATCACCGATGCTCGATCAACGCGGACGTTTGTCCGATGATCTTTTCGTTGCCGATGCCTTGCATCCGAGCGCCAAGTGCTACGCTCTGTGGACCTCCCTCATCAAACCGATCCTCCTAGAGCGTCTTGCGTCTGCCAGGTCACAGCTCTTTTCACCGCAGGAGAGGCCGAAAGCATCAGACGCGACTGCATCTGGCCACTAGATTCAGGATTGCGAGACCCTAAACTGCGTGCCGCGGCTTCGACTGGCCCCGAGCCCTCAGTTTTTCTCTCAAATCTCGTAAAAGTACGCCGGAATCTGCTGTCATCTTCGCAGCCGCCAGTGTAAAATTTTGCAATCGCCGAGAGGTTCTCGGCAGAGTGGGATTGATGGCCAGCGGCAGTTACCGGGCTGCGCATGAGATGAAACGCGGGCCAAATCAAGGACGTCTAAAAGCAAGTAATGCTGGCCAGAAAGTTCCGGGCCTTCAGGTGAATAGAGCACGCCAAAATAGGTCAATATATGCACCGTCATCATACTGCGCTCGCAAGGTCGAAATCGAAGTCCGTTTTGGGGGCTGAGCAGGGTTCGCTAGCCGCATTTTTTCTCATTCTTCTGGTGGCCTCCGGGTGTACGAAGCAGCAAGCCGCGCCGCCGCCGCGTGTTACGGCTGTCCCCGTGGTGGTGGCGAAGGTCACCCAAAGGGCCATGCCGGTGCAACTGACCGCCATCGGCAACGTCGGATCCTACACCGTCTCGGTGCAAGCTCAAGTGCCCGGCGAACTTCTCGAGGTTCATTTCAAAGAGGGCGCCTTCGTTCATAAGGGCCAATTGTTGCTCACCATCGATCCGCGGCCTTACGAAGCCGCGCTCGCGCAAGTGCAAGCAACGCTCATGCGAGACAAAGCCGTCGCCGCAAACAGCCGGGCTCAGGCACAACGTATTTCGAAGCTGCTCGCCGACGGTGTCGTCTCGCCGTCAGATGCGGAGGCCTCTAGCAGCGCCGCGGATGCGGCCGAGGCCACGGTCGCTGCCGATGAGGCGGCACTCAAGACGGCGCAATTGAATCTGGAGTACTGCAAGATTTACTCGCCCATCGACGGACGCACCGGCTCAGTTGTCATTAAGCCGGGGAATCTGGTGAAGGTCGCTGACGTGCCGATCGTAATCATCCGACAGGTCTCCCCGATCCACGTCGACTTTACCGAGCCTCAAGAGTACTTGCCCGACATCAAGAGATATATGGCCGCCGGGCCGCTGCGCGTCGAAGCGACCGTGCCGGACAATTCGGGTCCGCCAGAAATAGGCTCGCTCACCTTTGTGGACAACACCGTGGACACGACGACAGGAACCATTCACTTGCGCGCGACGTTCGAGAATTCGCGTGCCGTTCTCTGGCCGGGCTTATATGTGAACACGCTGATGACGCTTGCGCAGCAGTCGAATGCCACCGTGATTCCCTCGCAGGCCATCACTGCGGGCCAGCAAGGGTCCTTTGTCTATGTGGTCCAGGCCGACGGCACCGTAGCGCCTCGTCCGGTGGCGTCGAGCCGCAGCGTCGAAGGACAAGCGGTCATCGATAAGGGACTCCAAGTTGGTGAGACCGTGGTGACCGATGGCCAGGTGCGTCTAGTGCCTGGCGCCAAGGTCCAAATCAAGAATAACCTTAGCGATTAACGACGCCGAGCACGCCAGCGGGCCGTGCACGCGCTGCGCAAATAACTTAGGCAATCGCGGATAGGACAGACGAAATGAGCATACCGGAACTCTTCATTCGGCGGCCGGTCGCAACGGTGCTGGTGATGTTCGGAATCCTGCTGGTGGGCGTGGCGGGTTATCGGGCCTTGCCGGTGAGCGATTTGCCCAACGTCGACTACCCGACGATCCGGGTGGAGGCCTCGCTTCCCGGCGCAAACCCGGATACGATGGCGGCGGCCGTGGCCCTGCCGCTCGAGAAGCAGTTCTCCACCATCGCTGGCCTGGATTCGATGTCCTCGCAGAATCTTCTTGGCAGAACCAACATTACGTTGCAGTTCGTTCTGAGCCGCGACATTGATGGAGCAGCTCAAGACGTCCAGGCTGCCATCACCCAGGCCGGCCGCAGTCTTCCGCAAAACATGCCGGCGCCACCGTCATTCAGTAAATTCAACCCGGCCGATTACCCTGTGCTCGTCCTGGTGCTCACTTCGCCCACGATGCCGCTTTCCACA
The DNA here is from genome assembly GCA_003223325.1 of Acidobacteriota bacterium. Classification (GTDB taxonomy): domain Bacteria; phylum Acidobacteriota; class Terriglobia; order Acidiferrales; family UBA7541; genus Palsa-189. The sequence continues at coordinate 4,479 of QHYS01000259.1, read as the reverse complement.
GTGGATGAGTTCGCGGAAACGTTGGTGGCGCAGAGCATCTCCACCATTAACGGAGTCGCGCAGGTACAGGTCTGGGGCGGCCAGAAATATGCCGTGCGCGTGCAGATCGATCCAAAGGCAATGGCCACGCGGCAGATCGGTATCGACGAGGTCGAGCAAGCACTCGAACAAGGCAACGTCAGTCTGCCCACGGGTACACTCTGGGGGCCTCACCAAGCAGTGAACGTGGAGGCCACCGGGCAGCTCTTTACGGCGCCCGACTATGCTCCGCTGATCCTAGCCTATCGCAACGGCTCGCCCGTGCGCCTATCCGATATCGGTCACGTCATCGACGGCGTCGAGAACGACAAAACAGCAGCCTGGTACAACGGCGTGCGCGGTATTCAGTTGGCTGTCTATCGCCAGCCAGGCACCAATGCCGTCGAGGTCGTGGATAACGTCAAACGCATGCTGCCCACCTTGCAGTCGCAATTGCCGCCGGCCGTCAGCGTCGAAACCATGTTCGACCGCTCGATTACGATCCGGAATTCCGTGCGAGAGGTGAAGTTCACGCTGGAGTTGGCACTGATTCTGGTGGTCATGGTTATCTTCCTGTTCCTTCGGAATATCCCCGCGACCACTATCCCCAGCTTGGCCCTACCGTTCTCGATTGTAGGGACTTTCGCGGTGATGTATTTGTGCGGTTATTCGCTGGACAACTTCTCCATGATGGCCTTAACGCTGTCGGTAGGATTTGTGGTCGATGATGCCATCGTGGTGCTCGAAAACATCGTCCGCCACCTGGAGCAAGGCGAGGGAGTTCTAGAAGCGGCTCTGAACGGGTGCAATGAAATCGGTTTCACGATTATGTCTATGACCCTGTCCTTGGCAGCGGTGTTCATCCCCGTATTGTTCATGGGCGGAGTCTTGGGGCGCTTGCTGCATGAATTCTCGGTAACCATCATGTCCGCGATTTTGGTGTCGGGTTTCGTATCGCTGACGCTAACCCCCATGATGTGCAGCCGCTTCCTGCGTCCGCATCAGGCCGGAGGCGAGAAACACGGCAACTTGTTCAACTTCTTCGAGCGTGTGCAGCAAGGCATGACCGACTGGTATGACGCCACGCTGAAGACGGTATTGCGGCATAAACTGGCGACCATGGCCGTTTCTCTAGCACTGCTGGTAGGCACTGTGTATTTGGCGATTGCGATTCCCAAGGGCTTCCTCCCCAGCGAGGACATCGGGCAGATCAATGGCACCACCGAAGCGGTCGAGGGCGCGTCGTATGATTCCATGCTGGAGCACCAACTCCAAGTCGCCAAGATTATTCAGGACGATCCCTACGTGGCCTACGTGCTGTCGCAAGTCGGATCGGGCGGCAGGAGCCTCAACCAGGGCCAGGTAAACATTTATCTGAAGCCCCGCTCCCAACGCCCTCAAGTCGACCAGGTCATTCAGGAGCTGCGCCCCAAACTTGCAGCCGTGCCGGGAATAGCCGTATATCTGCGTAACGATCCCCCCATCCGCATCGGCGGAATAATGAGCAAGGCCCTCTATCAATTCACGTTGCAGGGAGCCAGCACCTCAGAATTGTTCCGTGCCTCTCAGGATTTTCTGACCAAGATGCAACAACTGCCGGGGCTGGAGGACGTCACCAGCGATCTGCAAATCAAGAATCCCCAGATCAATGTCGTAATCGACCGCGACAAGTCTTCAGCTCTGGGAGTGACGGCGAATCAAGTGGAAGAGGCCTTGTACTCGGCCTATGGTTTCCGTCAGGTGTCCACCATCTTCGCGCCTAACAATCAGTACCGCGTCATCCTGGAACTCCAGCCGCAATATCAGCGGGACGCCAATGCTTTAGCTTCGCTCTACGTGCGCTCCAAAGGCGGTCCATTGGTGCCTCTGAGCGCTGTGGCGAAACTCACCAGTACTTTTGGGCCGCTTTCGGTAAACCACCTCGGCCAGCTTCCTGCCGTGACCATGTCATTCAACCTCAAGCCTGGGACTTCGATCGGCGAGGCAGTGAATGAAATCAACGATCTGGCGCGCCGTTCACTTCCGCCGACGGTCGGCACCAGCTTCCAGGGCAATGCGCAAGCTTTCCAGTCCTCATTGAGCGGATTGGGAATGTTGCTGCTGATGGCCATTTTGGTGATCTATATCGTGCTGGGAATTCTGTATGAGAGCTTCATCCATCCGGTCACTATTCTTTCCGGATTGCCTTCGGCGGGCTTTGGAGCGCTGCTAACGCTCGAACTCTTCCACCTCGCCGCGCAGAGGGGCTGGGTCTCGCCACTGCTGGATATGGAGCTGAACCTCTATGGTTTCGTCGGCGTGATCATGCTGATCGGAATCGTAAAGAAAAATGCTATCATGATGATTGATTTCGCTCTGGAGGCGCAGCGCAACGGGAATAAGGATGCCAGCGAGGCCATCTATCAAGGGTGCCTGGTGCGATTCCGTCCCATCATGATGACGACCATGGCGGCGTTGATGGGCACACTGCCGATCGCTTTGGGTTTCGGAGCCGGAGCAGAATCGCGGCGATCCCTGGGAATATCGGTGGTCGGCGGGCTAATGTTCTCGCAGATTGTCACCTTGTTCCTGACGCCCGTGGTCTACATCTACCTGGAACAGGCCAAGCAGTGGTCGACGCGTGTCTTCGGCAAGAAGCGGCTCGAGGCACCCGAAGCAGTTCCTACCACACAAAGACAGGTTGGCGGCGGGGCAATTGGCGCACCGATGGCGCGCGTCAGCGGGCCGCGGCTCTCAGATTTGGAGCGGAGGAATCCCCGCTAGAGCTTCAGCTAACGTGATTACACGCCGCACTCTGCTGCGCAACGCGGCCGTAGGAACGCTTGCGCTCGCCTCCGGCGCGCGAAATGTATTCGGGCAGAAAGACGCAAAGCCTCCCAACATCGTCTTCATCCTGGCCGATGATCTTGGCTACGCCGACGTCTCCTGCTACGGAAGGCCTGATCTCAATACGCCGAATATCGACCGCATCGCCGCGACGGGCGTGCGCTTCCTCGAAGCTTATGCGAACTCGGCGGTTTGTACCGCCACGCGCACAGCTTTGATCACCGGCCGCTACCAATACCGCTTGCGAGTGGGGCTGGAAGAGCCGCTGGCGGGTAATCCCGAAATCGGCTTGCCGCCGGAACATCCGACCTTACCATCTTTGCTTAGGAAGGCCGGCTACGGTACAACCCTCATCGGAAAGTGGCACCTCGGTGTTCTTCCCAAGTTCGGCCCCTTGAAAAGCGGCTACGACCATTTCTACGGCTTCCGTGGCGGCGCACTCGACTATTACATGCATACCGGCACGGACCATCGGGACGAACTCTGGGACGACGACGTCGCAATTGACCAGATGGGCTACTTGACCGATCTGCTCGGCAGCCACGCGGTAGATGTGGTGAATGGCTACGCGAAATCGGGCCAGCCCTTCCTGCTCAGCCTGCATTTCAATGCGCCACACTGGCCCTGGGAGGCGCCGGGCGACCAGGCGGAATCGAATCGCCTGCGCGACGGCGATTTGAATGACTTCGATGGCGGCACGCAAAAAACCTACCAGCACATGATTGAAGACATGGATTTGCAAATCGGACGTGTGCTCGAAGCGCTGGACGCCCATCGCCTAACTGAAAACACCATTGTCATTTTCACGAGCGACAATGGCGGCGAGCGCTTCGCGGACACCTGGCCCTTCACCGGCAGGAAGACCGAACTGCTGGAGGGCGGTTTGCGTATTCCTGCTGTGATGCGCTGGCCAGCACGCATTCCGCAAGGCCGAACGACCGATCAGGTGGCCATCAGCATGGACTGGCTGCCCACGCTCCTCGCCGCTGCGGGCACGGCGCCTGATTCCGCCTTCCCTTCTGACGGCATGAACCTGCTGCCCGTGCTCACCGAGAACGCAACGGCCGCTCCGCGCAAACTTTTCTGGCGCTACAAGGCCAATGCGCAACGCGCCGCACGTGACGGCGATTACAAATATCTGAAGATCCTGGACAACACTTTCTTGTTCAACGTGGTCGAGGACCCGATGGAGCGGGCCAACCTGAAAGGACGGCGTAAGGACATCTACGCGAAACTCGTGACCGAATGGTACGAATGGAATGCGACGATGCTGCCGGAAGTTGACGAAAGCTACACTTTTAGCTTTACCGGCGGTGAACTCGCAGATCACATCGGTGCAAAGGAAACGAACGGCAAGGCGGACAATCCGGTTCCTCCCAAACCTGTATCCGACAAACCGCGCTAATCGAGACCTTTCCCTCTAGGGAGTTTACTGCGCAGTAAAGTTCCGCTAGGAGCAATACTGTTCACTTAATGATGTGAATACATTTTGCGATGTTGAGACACTTGCCTGGCACTTGGTGTCTCGGCCGCAATGGGTATTTGCTCATCTTGCGCTTCACGCCACGGGGATTCCATCGTTTGCGGCTGGAGACCACGCGTTCTTCGAGTATTTCGTCAAGAATCGTGTGGTGA
>QHYS01000261.1 GCA_003223325.1 Acidobacteriota bacterium | reverse complement strand
AGGACGAGCACTCTCTCGACAAAACCCAGAGAGACGTCCACGCGGACGTAAAAGACGCCAAACTCGACAGGACCGACATCCGGCACGACCGCAGAGACCTGCGTCACGATAGGAAGGGCCACTAGCACTAGCCGTAGCAAAGCCAAGCTGCGGGCGGGGCAGTCTCGCATAGTCTGCCCTGTCCGATTGCTTGCGAAGAGAAGCCCTGGTGAACGGGAAGTTCCCTGTATTGTGAAGGATTCGTTCCAAAGGATCGAGGCACCATGAGAGTTCAGACGATCTCTTTTTTCTTGATTGCAAAATTTAACGGCCTCGCAGACGGCTCGAGGCGTCAGTTAACGAAGCGGCTTTTCTTGCCAATCGATCCAAGAAGGTGGCCAATAAAAAGTCTAATTGCGAAATGACGTGTGCAGTAATCACCGCGAACAGAAAGTAGTTCGCTTAGATCGAGCGATACTCACTTACTCGACTCACAATTGGAAGCAGCCGGAGTGTACGCAATCCGAAGCCTTTTCCGAAATAGGTTCGCGTGTGTACAAACCAGTGATTCTGACGCAATTTCCCTTGAACGTTGGTCTCGCGGATCGTACGCGTCTCCTGCCCTCACCACCTGATATCAGGGATTTTCAGACAAGGAATCTGGTCGAAACGCAGGCAATTGTCTTGCAGGCCCTGCCAGTCGGGGTGTATTTAGGTGCAGCTAATAACGACTCAAAGGTGGGATCGCGAAGGTACTCTTGAGGGGTCGTTCCAATGTCCAAAAAGCTCGCGCTTGTTTTCCTCCTGCTTCTGGCGCCGCTCGGCGAAATTTGCGCGGCCCAGTATCCCACACCTTCGCAGGGAGACTTCGTCCTCAAGAATTTCCGGTTTACATCGGGTGAAATGTTGCCGGAGCTCCGCCTGCACTACCTGACGCTCGGCAAGCCGCAGCGCGACGCACAAGGCGCGGTGCGTAACGCCGTGCTCATCCTCCATGGAACTGCCGGCACCGGAGGGCAATTCATCCGCCCCGAATTCGCAGGCGAACTGTTTGGCTCGGGTGGGCTGCTCGATGCCGAGCGCTACTTCCTCATCCTACCCGACGGCATCGGCCATGGGCGGTCCAGCAAGCCAAGCGATGAGCTCCGTGGCCACTTCCCACACTACGGATACCTCGACATGATTGAGGCGCAATATCAGTTACTCAAGGAAGGCCTCGGGGTGAACCATCTACGCCTCGTCATGGGCACGTCGATGGGCGGCATGCAAACATGGCTCTGGGGTGAGCGCCACCCAGATTTCATGGACGCGCTCATGCCGCTCGCGAGCCTGCCAACGCAAATCTCAGGCCGTAACCGAGTGTGGCGTCGCATTGTCATCGACGCAATCCGCAACGACCGCGAGTGGCGCGGCGGCAACTATTCAACACAACCCCCAAGCCTTCGCACTGCTGAGGAAATGCTCTACTTCATGGGCAGTAATCCCATTCTCAGGCAGCAGCAGATGCCAACCTTGGCGGAAAGCGACTCGAAGCTCGACCTTGCAATTGCCGACTGGCTCAAGACTGACGACGCAAACGACTTGTTGTACCAGATCGAGGCTTCGCGCGATTACAATCCCGGTCCGGACTTGGAGAAGATTCGCGCGCCGTTACTCGCGGTCAATTCCGCTGACGATCTCATAAATCCACCCGAACTCGGCATCCTCGAGCGGGAGATTAAACGCGTCCCCAAAGGCCGCGCCGTCGTACTACCTATGAGCCCAGAGACTCGTGGCCATGGCACGCATACGGTTGCGGTCGTGTGGAAACAATACCTTGGGGAATTATTGGCGGCCTCCAGTCGGTAGTAGCAATCAATCGACTCCCAAGAGTACTTGGACTTGGCCATGGCGAAGGCACGGATTAGCACAGCGTGGAGCCGCATGATACCGCCGGAGCGAACCCGAAGTGCTGAGGTTGCCCGCCGTCGGTCATGTAGGCGCTGTGTGTTCTTTGGAGCTGCTACACCAAAAGATGGTAACTTGTGCGTGTGATTGGCGCGAAACGCACCGTAAGGAGGTCAGCTCTATGACACGGCGATTCGTTTTTTCGATTTCCATCAGCGTTCTGCTGGCAAGCATTTGGCTCACGGCACAAGTGAAAGACTTCCGCCCGGTCACCGAGCCGATGCTGCGCAATCCCGCTCCGGGCGATTGGCTCAACTGGAGGCGCACCGACAACGCGTGGGGGTACAGCCCGCTCGATCAGATCAACACGCGGAACGTCCAGCAACTTCAACTCGCGTGGTCGTGGGCGATGGACAACACGGGCGCTCAGGAGGCTACGCCACTAGTCCACGACGGTGTCATATACCTGCCGAACCCGCACGGCGTCATTCAGGCGTTGGACGCCGCGACTGGAGACTTGATCTGGGAATATCGCCCCGAGCGGGTGAAGGCGTCAGTAGAGGCTGGGGGCGAAGGCAACGGGGTCCAAAGAAACATCGCGATCTACGGAGACAAGATATTCGGAACGACGAATGACGCCCATATCATCGCCCTGGACGCCCGGTCAGGGAAGCTGGTGTGGGATACAGCGGTCGCTGATTCAAAACTGGGGTACCAATACACTTCCGGCCCAATCGTCGTTCGCGGCAAGGTGATCGCGGGTATGACGGGGTGCAGCCGCTACAAAGAGGATGTCTGCTTCATCAGCGCGCATGAAGCGACCACCGGAAAAGAGCTGTGGCGAACATCGACCGTTGCTCGTCCCGGTGAGCCTGGCGGCGACACTTGGGGCAATCTGCCGCTGGCCTTCCGCGCAGGCAGCGACGCGTGGATCCCGGGCAGCTACGATGCCGAAGCGAACCTCGTCTATTGGGGCACGGCACAGGCCAAACCGTGGGCCCGAGCGGCGAAGCGCTGTATACCAATTCGACTCTGGCGCTCGATCCGGACACGGGAAAAATAAGGTGGTATTACCAGCACCTTCCCGGCGAAACGCAGGACATGGATGAGGTGTTCGAGAACATCCTTATTGACTCCGGCGGCCGCAAGTCACTGTTCAAGATGGGCAAGTTGGGCATCCTCTGGCAGCTCGACCGGACCACCGGCGCGTTCATCCACGCCACCGATCTCGGCTACCAGAACATCGTGGAGGTGAGCCCGGAGAATGGCAAAGTCATCTAGCGGAAGATTCCACAGACCGGGGTTGAGCTTGAGATGTGTCCGAGCACTGCCGGCTTCAAGGACTGGCGCGCGATGGCCTTCAGCCCACAAACCAACGCGTTATACATCCCGATGGCCTTGAATTGCGAGAAGGCCACCTTCGGCGAAGTGGAGAAGGTAATCGGCAAGGGCGGCGTTGGTCCGGTCCGGCGCCGGGATTACAAATATCCGCAATCGGGAGGCAATCTGGGTGAATTCCTAGCTATGGATATCCGATCCGGCAGGGTGCTGTGGCGTCATCGCACACCTTCACCCTCCAATACAGCCGCGCTCGCCACCGCCGGCGGAGTCGTAATCGGCGGCGACTGGGATCGTCACATGTACGCGTACGACGCCGCTACCGGAAAGATTCTCTGGCAGACGCGTCTGCCAACTTCTGCGCAGGGGTTCCCGATTACGTACCTGGCGAACGGGAAGCAGTACATAGCCATGCCCGCTGGGACTGGCGGCGGGAGCTGGTCGACGCTAATTCCGTCGGAATTGGCCCCGGAGCTTCACCAGCCAAGGTCCGGCAACGCCTTGCTCGTTTTCGCTCTGCAGGGGAGTCACAGCGGCGAATCATCCCTGGTGGTACCTCCAAAATAGTCGCCCGAGGCTCGCGCGCTATCAACACGGCCATGAGCGGGGATATCACCCTGCCCAGAGGCAATCGTTGTGGCCTTGATGATATGGACGGTTGAAAAAGCCGTTGGGCATCGCTGCGCGCGCTGGGAGTAGGAAGGAATAGGAAAGTGATGGGGAAACGGGGGTATGTGGTGATGAATCGCAACAGCGCAAGGCTTCTGGCTCAAAATCCACAGGTCTTGAAGCGCCTGGCCAAGTATATGGCACAGCAATGCTTCCGAAACACGGTCCTGGAAGACTTCCACGCCGGAATCACCCCGTATTCGGAAGCTGGCGACTACTCGGACGTCTCTGTGAGGACCCCGGCCGGTGAGATCCCTTGGTCAAAACTCTCGCGCCTCAGCGATGAGGAGATGAAGACGCTCATGACCGATGTGGTCAACCGAACCTATTTGCTCCTCCGAACGCTCTTCGATGAGGACGTGGGTTCCTATCTCATCCGAACCCTCGACCAACAAGACCTGGTGCCCCATTGGCATGATCCTCAGTGAACGCTCACAGCGGTGTCACGACGTCACGATGTACCTCGCTTGACGCTTACTTTGTAAAATACCCTCTGTGGCGTCCTTGCCTTCCTTATCGACGCGCATGATCGTCACCTTCCGAAGCACAGCGTTCAATACGTCAATGCCTGAAAAACATTTCGTAAGCCGGCGTGCTTACGGGAGTGACTTGGCCAATTGGCTTATATACGAACTGGCCCTACACGATGCCGCTGTGGAGCCTACGATTGGACAAAAGGATGCCGGATGGATTGTTCAGTTCAGGTTCCGCGGAGCCACTTATGATTTCTTGGCTATGTACCGAGACCCTGATTGGGTAGGTGTGCTTGAACGTAGGCGAGGTATTGTGGGTCGTCTCTTTCACGGGCAGCAGAAAAACGTACAATTTGACGCTGTAAGGCTCATTGATGCAGTGCTGTCATCGTCCGAACTGATTTCTGATATCCGATGGCACTACGACGAATCCGGGTCTTTCTGACCTATTGGCGTCCCGAGCTGTCACATATCCAGCGCGGATTGAGCGAAGCAGCCGACCTCATTCTTTTACCGACCGTTCCAACACGGGCCGATTCCGATTATCATCTTTACATTCACTTGGACAGTGCGTTTTATGCCGACCTATATCCGGCGTCTGTGTTGCAGCGCCACCCTTATTAAGCGGTATCTTTAGGCACCCAGTCTTTGAGAACCATTAGAAGATCAGCTTCAGGCCCAACTGAACCGCGCGGTTGGCTCCTGACCCAACGATGGGGTTCCCCGCGGCCACGTCCGGCGTAGCACACCCACAACCGAAACCGCTCGACCCGGGGTTCCCGGGACTAATGGGCCCGACAAAACCGAAGCCATTCACCCCTCCATACGGGTTCGCGAAGTTGGGATGGTTAAGGACATTGAAGAATTCGGCCCGGAACTGGGCGTTGAGTCTCTCCCGGTACTTGAAGTTCTTCATCACCGACAGGTCCCAATCACGGAAACCTGAATCTCGGAATATGTTGCGGCCCATCGTACCAAAGGTATTTGGGGCGGGAGGAACCATGACCGATTTGCCCTTTATGTAACAGCCGCCCGCGTCGAGCGTTTTGACCGACCGCGCGTCGGCCAGGCAGGTCTGCTGGGCCGAAGCGGTTGCCGCGCCAGACAGTGGAATTGGTTGTCCAATACCGAATGCGGGAAATTGAACGCAAGTCACCGCGCCAGGAGTTTCGAAGGCGCCGCTGCAATGGGGAAGTCCGGTGGGCCCAGAAGTAAAGTCGGCAGGGTTCCCGAAGAAATCCCAACGATCCGCGAGCTCAAAGGTTCCGCTGAAGTTGCTAGACAAATCGTCCACCAGCCACGGTTGGCCGCTCTGAAGCGTCGCGATGGAGTTGATCTGCCAGCCTTCTCGCAATTGGAGCGGCGACTTCTTCGAGGGCACGGCGTAGGTTATGGTCAAGGTGAAGCGCTGCCGGATATCGAAGTCGCTACTCGCGTATTCCAGCTCAGGATGGCGACTGTCCTGGGGCAGCACGGCAAAAAGATCGAGGGAGCCATTGTCCAGCGCATGGGCGTAAGTGTAGCCACCAAGGATGGAGAGCCCGTGGGAAACCTTTTGATCCAGAGTGACTTGCAGGCCATCGTAGTTGGATCGGCCAGTGCTGGACAAATAGTTGATGAATCCTAAGAACGGAAATTTGGCGCTATAGCGACCTAGGCCAGTAGCGGGGTCGATCTGATTGATGTCCCTTATTAGGGGTAGATTTCTGCCATGGTTGCCGACGTATGCTACGTCCAACCCGAGGGTGCTTGTGAACCTGTGCTGAATGTCCACTGTCCAATTCTCAATGAGGGTATAGCGGAAATTCTGGTCCATCCCCAGGATGTTACATTGGGCGCCACTCGCGGTGCCACACTGGATGCTGCCGACGGCGGAGGGGGAAAAGACCTGAGTGTTCCAGTCGGCATTGGTAGGGACGACTGTGACTGTACCGGTCGCGATGGTGCCACCAGTAGGCACAACGCCGGCAGCTCCGGTGGGGATGATGCCAAGGCCTGCCGTGGGGGCATTTTGAAGGGCGAACTGGTTTACATACAGCGATAGAGGTGGGTGATCGTACAGAATGCTGCCTCCGACCCGGATCGACGTTGTCCCCTTGCCCGTAGGATCCCAGGCGAGGCCGAACCGCGGAGAGAAATTCTTCCGGTCTGGGTGGAATGGAGAGCTGATCTGTTTGCCGACTTGTACCAGACCGACGTTTGGATCGAAGTTGCCCAGTAGGTTATGAGCTTCGCTCGGGGGCGTGAAGTACTCATAGCGCAGTCCCAAATTCAAGGTCAATCTTGGAGTCACACGCCAGTCGTCTTCAACGAAGCCCGCATACGACCATTCGGCGAGGTCACGCTTGGGGTTGCCGACAAGAAGAAATGCAAAGCTCGGGTTTCCGGCCAAGAAATCCTCTAAGGCCGTGGAGTTGGAACAGATCGTACCAGGTGGTGCGGTTGGAGGACAGGGGACGGTGAACTGGGGAGCGAAAGTGTTCGCGCCAAGGAAAAAGATCAAGCCTCTGCCCCCAACGTAATTCTGAAGGGGAACCATGGTGTGAGCGATTTCGACGCCCAACTTGAGAGCGTGGTTGCCGCGCAAATAGGAGAGGGTTTCCAGGCCATCGTAAAGAGTTGAACCTTGGAAGATGGGACGGGCGAAACTGGTCCCCAACGGGGTAAAGGCGCCGAGGTTGATCGTCGGCAACCCGCCCGGAAACGTTATGCCCGTGTTGATGCCGAAGGCTGTCGCCGGGGTGCTCGCGTCCTGCTCGAGGAGGGGATTGTGAAGGCGGTTGAAACCAAATCTGGCTTGGTTTACCCAACGAGAATTCGGCGTCCAGATCCAGCTCTCGTTGTTCACCCAACTCCGAGTAGGTAAAACATCCAAGAATTTTGAGTTCACGTAGGCTCGGCCCTCTCCCACTCCTGTGTAGTTGCCAACAAAAAGCATGCCACTCAACGTGTGGTGGTCATTGATGTGGTAATCAATCTTCGCGACCCCATTGTCACTTGTGTTGGTGTTGGGAAAGCCGAAAGTTTGACCATTTTGGCTGGTGTTGTTCGGCGGGTACAGGCTCAACAACTTCTGGCTTACCGGACTGATTGGAATGCCGGCGTTTTGCAGGGCCGCTGAGGCATCAGCGATATTATTTGCTGTATCGCCAGGACCGCAATTATTGGACGTGGACCTGTCGCATGTTTCAGGGATAGTCAAGCCGAAAACGTTCCCAATGGAGGAGCGCAGACCTTCGTAGCCGACGAAGTAGAAGAGCTTATCCTTTACGATGCGCCCACCCACGGTACCGCCGAACTGCTCCAGGTATAGGGGCAACTTGGCGCAAGGTGCCGGATTACTAGCACAAAATGAGGGTTCCGTGTTTGGGCCGAAATTGAAGTAGTTGCGAGCGTCCCAAACGTCGGTGCGGCCGTAGGCGTAGGCGCTGCCATGTACAGTGTTGGTACCCGATTTGATTCCAACGTTCACCACGGCTCCCGCCTTCCAACCAAATTCTGCCTTGGGATTTTCTTCGACATTGAATTCCTGAAGGGCGTCAATGGGCAGAATAATTGCGCCCTCCGATATGGCGCTTGGGGCGTTGATTACGGTCCCGCCCAGGTTCGGGTCCATATTCATTAGACCATCAACCATATAGACTGTGGCGGCGGCACGCAGGCCATTGGTGCTCTGCGTCCAGGCTCCGCCACCGGGATAAATCATCACTCCGGGTCGCAGCGTGATCAGGTTCTGGAAATTGCGGCCATTCAGGGGCAAATCATTGATCGCTTGGTTGCTGATCGCTCCGCCCAGGGTAGCGCTGGTGGTGTCCACGATGGGGAGTGATTCGGTGACCGTGACCGTTTGGGTCTGCTCGCCGGGCTGCATCGCGAGGTCAACACGAGCGTCCTGACCAACCCCCAAAACAACGTTCTGTCGCTCTATAGTTTTGAAGCCCTGGGAACTGGCCCGGACGGTATACGTGCCCGGAATTAGGCTCGGCGCAGAATACTCTCCGGCGCTATCCGTGATCAATGGCCGCGAGACACCTCTGGCCACGTCCGTGACCACCACTGAGGCGCCCGCGATGACGCCGCCGCTTTGGTCCGTAATCGTCCCGAATATACGACCCAAATTGAGCTGGGAGAAAGCGGGCGGACAGATCAGCAATAACCACACACTCGCACCTAGCACGCGCAGCGTTCTCCTCACGCCGAGACACCGCGAGCTTTGAGGAGTAACCTTGAAAAATTTCATATATCTCCCCTGCTGAACACTCAAATGGGATTTGGTGAAACTCGAATAGGCGATTTCAACTCTAATTTCCGCGCGAAACGATACGTCCGCCTCCCTCTCATGTCAACCTCGAAGCGCCCTAGCAGCGATTGCGTGGCGAGCGTGGCTCCTTTCGCCATTCTGCTGACCGCTCTGTTCGCTCTGAAAGTGCTTTTTTGATATAAGGTATTTTCCGTTGACCCTGAAGCTGTCGAGTCAGTCAAGAAGTAAAAGGGAGGCCACAGTGCTGAAGAACATTTCCCCTTTAATTTTGTCTGTAGGTTTATTTTTGGGGGCGGCCGTGACCGTCTATTCACACCATGCGGCCTCGTCTGAATTCAACACGGACAAGACCATTCAAATAAAGGGCGTGTTGACCAATATAGAGTGGATCAACCCGCATGCATTTCTGCACTTCGATGTGGTTGGGCCTGACGGAAGGACCACCAATTGGGCAATGCTTTTGGCAGGAACAACCGTGTTGCGGAAATCGGGACTGGCTAAGCAAATGCTCGCGGTGGGACAGACGTACACGGTCGTAGCCAATCCTTCGAAGAAAGGCAAGCCGACCGGCATAGTAAACACTCTAACCTTTCCGGACGGGCGTGTCTTTACACTAGGTGGCCCCGGTTCATACGCGGCCAAAACCGGACAACAATGACCGCGGCGTTAAGAGAGAAGACAAAATGAAGAACCTCATCTGGAGTTGCTTTTTCCAACTGTTTTCTGCGCTGTTTCTCGCGGTTTGTGTATCGGCGCAGGCGCCCACAGGGGTAGCCACCTCACTCTCGTCTGGACGAGACCCCGTATACTCCCCTGCGGACCCTAAAGAGGCGACGCCGCACCGGCCGGATGGTCAGCCTGATCTGGACGGCGTCTGGACCATTCGCACAACCGCAAATAATGATGGCGGAGGTAATCTTCCCTCGGTGATTGAAAAAGACGGTTCCGTGGCGGCCTTCCTCCCATCTCGTAAGGGCGGACTTTACTCGGCGGAAATCGATCTGGCTATTGTTAGTAAGGGCGACCGCAATAAACCGATGTACAAGCCGGAGTACTGGGCGAAAGTGCGCGAGCTAGAGTTGCATTCGCTGAAAACAGATCCCCAATACAAGTGTCTGCCTTATGGAGTGCCGCGGATGGGAGAGCCGCAGCAGATCATTCAGCAGACCAATCAACTTGTGTTTTTGTATTCAGGGTATCCCTCCCTAAGCAACGCTTATCGAGTGATCCCGCTAAACCGTCCCCACGATGCTGGCCAATTGGAAGAGGAGACGTATAAGGGTGACTCTGTTGGTCATTGGGAAGGCGATACGCTAGTGGTGGACACAATCGGATTCAATGATGAAACCTGGCTAACAGCAAAGCTTGGGTACTTTCACAGCACCGATTTGCATGTCGTGGAGCGCTTTACACGACGTGGGAACAAGATGGAGTATCAGGTAACGGTTGACGATCCAAAAGTGTTACTACAGCCATGGGTATGGGAGCCGCGGACGATGGCGCTCAATCCCGATCCAAACGCTAAGCTGCCGGAGGACTATCCCTGTTCGGAGAGAGATGTCGACGACACTGACGTCCGATAGGTTACAGTCGTATCACAGTACTCGCGAGCGCCCGCGGATCAGGATGGGGGAGAATAGTTCCGCGAGGCTTCGGTTGCGGAAATTCTAAGGAGGGAAGCGAATGTCAACTCTCCAACTCGTATTAACTGCAGCTCTTACGCTGATGCTGCCATCGGTAGGAGCCGCCCAGCAATCTTCGACGAAAGAAACTCAACAGGGTGCCATAGTTCTGGGTCCTAGCGCTCCCGGGAACACACTCGCCGACCGAAAAACTGTCATCCCCACGACAGAAGAGCTCATCAAGCGAGGACCCAAAGTTGCTGTTAACATTGCCGCTGAAGAAATGGGAATGGTTCGTCTTCCCCAGCGTGTGACAACGGCTTTAAATACGTTGGAGTTCCAGGCTAGCGGCACCATGGCCGAGATGGGAGCAGATGGCAAGTGGAGCGATTACCGAGTGTCTAAACTTATTTTCGGCATGGACTTCGTGATTCCCGCCTGCCGTATGGAGATGGAGCTTGTTGGTTCCGGCACGCGCAAGCAACATGAAATACGGGTCGCGGCAGGAAAACAGGCATGGGATGAGGAAAAACCTGGAATCGACGGAAAGCCTATGCCCGATACAGCGGCAGTGGAGCGTGAGCGACTGATATGGCTCACGCCTCAGGGTGCGACGTGGGCGGCGATGCTGGCGGGAGATAAGGCCGTCCTGTCCAACGAAGGGGGCCGGCTGACGATTAGTTTTTCAATAGATGATGAACCGGTCAAAGTACTGCTCAATGCCCAGCTCCAGCCGGAGCGGATTGAGATGCAAGCCCACAGCAGCACCTATGGCAACACAGTATTTGTAGCTACCTATATGGGTTACAAGGACTTTGAGGGCTATCTTGTGCCATTTCCGACGAAAATGACATACAAGGCGGGCGGACGAACCATTCTCGACTTGGACGTCAAGAGTCAAATATCAAATCCATATGTTATCTTCCCCCGGCCCTCTACGATGCGGAGCGAAGCAGCAGCAAAACCCCGATGAGCTAATTCCCCCTCCAGAGTTGGCTATTTCGGGAAAGTTCACGCGACGAACGCAGCAGTATTAAGGGGGGCATCTTTGCTTTGAATCCATGCACTTTATTAATTTCGTAACGTGGCTAAACAATAGCCCCTGGAGTGTCTGGCTGCGGGAGAACGATTATGCTTTCGCCACGATCGAGACTTTCCACATTCTTGGGCTCGGCCTGTCCGTGGGAACCATTATGTGGGTGGATCTGCGGCTTATCGGCATATCGATGAAGCGTTATCGCGTAGAGGAGATGGTCAGACAACTGGAGCAATTGGCGCTCTACGGTTTTCTGGTGATGTTCATCAGTGGTTTTCTGCTGCTCTGTTCGGAG
>QHYS01000260.1:1883-3582 GCA_003223325.1 Acidobacteriota bacterium | reverse complement strand
ATTGATAATTCAGGCGGCTATGGTACTCCTCCTGCCGCCAACTCAACCGGCGCAGGCTCCTCGGGTGCCGGCGGCGTAGTCATCCTCTCCGCTCACACGATAACCAATGCACCAACGATCTACTCCAACGGCGGCCCAGTCGTGCCTGTCGCCGTGCCTGCCGCAATGATTACGTCCGGTGCGGGCTGTACGACTCTGCCGGTGCTTACTCTCGGCCTCTCTGCCGGGGCGCTCAATTCCTGTGTGGTGGGAACGGCTGGAGCTGGTTGCGTCGGGACGCCAACTTTTGTGCCGGTCGGAGGCGGTGGCAGTGGTGGCACGATCACTCCCACCATGTCCGGCGGCGCGGTCCAATCCTGTGTAGCCTCTGGCGGGTCAGGCTATACAGCCGCAACTTTTACCACTGCAGGCACGGGCGGCTCAGGCGGCAACGGCTGGACAAAATCGTTCACGTTCTAAATGCCGATGCCCACCCTCACCACCCTGCAGGAACTGAAAGCCTTCGCCGCCGAAGCCCAATGTATGCAATGCAAGCGGGACGCTTCAGACATGATCTATGTAATCGAAAATTCCCCAGCAGAAGGCCCGCACGAAATCGAGTTCGATACCGACTGCGAGCATAATCGCTGGCTTCGACCGCCGCGTAAATCCTAATGCGCAAACTTCTAGCTTTTCTAGCCTGCTTTTTCTGGTTGGCGAATTTTGCGGTTTTCGGCGTCACCACGGCCTTAATGCCGCCTCCATTCACCCAGTTCTTCGACAACAATGGGCATCCTCTTTCGGGGGGATTCGTCTTTACTTATCAGGCCGGAACAAGCACCCCGCAAGCAACTTACACCGATTCTACGGGCGCAACCGCTAACGCTAATCCCATCGTTCTGGATGCGGGAGGCTTCCCATCATCGGGGGGAAACCGGGTAGGAGTTTGGCTGCAATCCGGACTGTCCTACAAAATCGTCGTGCAGAATTTCGCCAGCGTGCAGCAGTGGGCGGCGGACAACGTTGTCGAATTTCTCGGTTCATCTGTTGCGGGCGGCTCGACAACTCAGGTGCAATACAACTGTTCTGGCTCGTTCTGCGGAAACGCCGGATTCACTTACACAGTTGGCTCGCATACCGCAAACTTAGTCGCGCTGAATCTCACTTCCGGGGGAACCTTTGCGGGCTCGATTGGCGGGACGCCAACCTTTACCGGGGCCCTGGTCTTTGCCGGCAATCCGTCATTTACCGGCTCGCCTAGTTTTTCCACCGGCACGCCAGTTTTCAATAATGGCGCAAACATGGGCACGGGCACATTCTCGGGAGCGAACACGTTTTCGGGAAATAAGATTTTTTCCGGCACGCCAGTATTTCAGACGGGCGCATCACTTACCGGAACTTTCTCCGGCAATCCGGCATTTTCGGGAACGCCAAGTTTTTCCGGAACGCCGACGTATTCCAATGGCGCGACATTCTCGAGCATCAGCCCCACGGCGCCGACAGCATCGCCAGGCGATAACACGACCAAAGTTGCAACCACCGCATTTGTTGCTGCCGCCATTCCTGCAGTATCAGGCTCGACCAGCGTGCATATTGGGTCACTCTATTTTCAATGGGCGACAGGCCCGACACGGGGAAATTCGGAAGGCACCGACACTACCAATCTTCCCGTGACTTGCCCAACCGCGATCGACAATGTGCAGGTAACTTATGTCAAGGA
>QHYS01000260.1:0-1866 GCA_003223325.1 Acidobacteriota bacterium | reverse complement strand
TCGCCGGGTTCGGGCTCGGATGATGCCTGGTATCAGATCGATTCCACGACCAGCTCCACAGTTGTTACTTTCAAGCAATCCACAGGCGGAACGTCGGCTAATTCTCATCCTTATGTTTTCGTTGTATGCCACTGACTGCCTATGAGAAATCGGCGCTCTTCATCACTTTGGTGATGCTCATGTTTCTGGTCTGGCTTGGACTCTTCGTCATCGCGGGCGCCTTTCCTAAATAACTTATGGGACGGATTAATCTCTGCGGCGGTTTTTACAGTGGGCAATCGCCCAATGTTGATCCAGAGACTACCCACAACTGGATTCCCGAGCAGAACGAATCGCCGGGAGCAAAAGCCGCCATCTCGCTTCTGCCCAGAGGCGGATTGCTGGCTTTTGCCACCCTTCCCGGGGAAGATTCGGTCCCGCAAATGTTCACCCAAAACGGCCGATTATTTGCCGCTGGGTTGCATCTCTGGGAACTTTTCGCTAACGGCACGGCCACCGACATTGGCGCACTCTCGCCCATCATCGGCCTGCAGATTTTCATGACCGCCAACCAGAATCAGTTGCTGATTTCCTCTGGCGGCTCACTCTACATCTTCGACTTCACCACCAACGTGCTGACGCCGGTCAATATGGCGCAGTTCAACGATCAGATTACGGCCATCGATTTCGCGGAATCTTTCTTCATTGCCTTGCAGCGAAATTCGCAAGTCTTTTACGTGTCGAATCCCTTGGACGGCACCACTTGGCAAGCTGTCAATGCGGAACAGGTTTCACTTTTCACCGATAACATTGTCAGCCTGATCGTCAGCCACGGCGAGCTCCTGATTGGCGGGTCAAAAGCATCAGTTGCTTACGGAAATTCCGGCGCGGCCCAGTCACCCTTCGTGCCCGTTTCATCTTCAACCATTGAATCCGGCTCCTGCGCTCTGGGCGGCCCTTGCCGTTTGGATAACACGGTTTTCTGGATGGAGCAGGACGAACGGGGCAACCTGATCGCGCGCCGATTGAATGGATACCAGCCGCAAAGAGTCTCCAACCACGCTCTGGAATATGTCTGGTCTACATACACAACCGTCTCGGACCTCGTAACATTCTCCCTGCAAATGCAAGGTCACACTTTCTGGGTGCTCTACTTCCCCACGGCCAATGTGACTTGGGTGTATGACGTTGCTACCGGCTTGTGGCATATCTGGGATTTCGTTGATCCGCTGTTTGGCACCATGGCGTTCCGCGGAAGATGTCATGCCTTTGCTTTCGGCAAGCACTTAATCGGAGACTGGCGAGCGGGAACGATCTATGAGATGTCGCCCAATTACCTGGACGATTTTGGCACGCCTATTCAGCGGGTGAGGATTACGCCCAATATCTCCCAGGAAGGGGAGCGGATATTTTTCTCCAAGTTGCAGATTGACTTAGAACCTGGACTCGCCTCTTTCTCCGATTCGATCGACGCGCCGACGATTCTTACTCTTGCCGACTCTGCGGGCGGACTTTGGCAGCTCACTGCCGACGATACCGGAAATCTAGTTGCAACATCGACCACATACGGAACGGCGGCCACCATCATCTTGAATGATGACACTAACGCGGCATCCTGGCAGGTGGGCGTGACCGCAGATGGGCTGCCTCAGACTACCTCAGTCGCCTTGAACACTAGCCTGCCGAAAACTATTCCGCTGATTTCCGCGGGGCTTAAACAATGGTCATTGGGAGTGAGTCTCGAAGGACTCTTAGAAACCACGGGCGGCGGACCAGCCCAGCGAGGCGCGACACTCAATATTTCCTGGTCAAACGATGGCGGGAAAACCTGGTCAAACCAGTACCCCCACGACTGCGGCAAATTGGGCGAGTACACAAAACGAGTGA
>QHYS01000258.1 GCA_003223325.1 Acidobacteriota bacterium | reverse complement strand
GGCCGCGGCCTGCGTTAGCGTCACCAAATTGGCTGCTAGTCTACAAAATGAGAGCCCCGCCAGCTAGGGAGGACCGGCGGGGCGTTTCCAGAGGTGACCGCAAATGGTTTAGAGAATTCTACGGATGCCGCCCCTCCGCCACAACTTCATAATTTGGATGGCCTCGATCAAATTTTCCGGCTTTCCGCCATCGATTACGGTCTAGGCCAGCACTGTCTGGCATTCGAAATATCCGATTCAATGCCCTCCATGAAGCTGCTCGTATCGATCGATGAGCTCAGCGCTCCGCCATCTCCACAACCCGAGGTGGCTTCGCCTTCCTTAATTCTGGAAATCTCCAAGCCCACAACGCCGTGATCAGCAAAGCGCCTGCACCTCCCAGAACCACCGCGGGCACGGTTCCAAACCAGTCCGCCGTGATTCCCGACTCAAATTGCCCCAGTTCGTTGGACGCACCGATGAACATCATCTCTACGGCGTTTACGCGCCCGCGCATTTCGTCTGGAGTGCTCAGCTGCACAAAAGTGCCGCGCGTGACTACGCTGACCATATCGGTCGCGCCAACGAACAGAAGCGATGCGAGCGAAAGGGTAAAATTTCGTGAGAGCCCGAAAACTACCGTGAACGCGCCAAAGCCGGCGACGCACCACAGCATGGTCGCGCCGGCCTTGCGTCTCAGCGGCTTGTGCGCCAGCAGAATGGCCATAGCCACGGCGCCTGCTCCAGGAGCGCTGCGCAGCAGTCCCAGCCCCCACGGTCCCGTCCTCAGAATATCGCTCGCGTAAACGGGAAGCAGCGCCACCGCTCCGCCCAGGAGCACGGCAAATAGGTCCAGCGAAACCACGCCTAATATGACTTTTTGCCGCCAGATATATCGCAATCCCGCGAGAACGCTTTCCAGCGTCATAGATTGCGGCGGACGTAACGGCCCTCGCGCTTGGATGCCCATGGCGAAAACAATCGCGACCACTTCGATAAGCATGGCCGTTGCATACACTATCTGGGGCCCGCGAAAAAGGGCGTAAAGGAATCCGCCGACGGCGGGCCCAAGCACTGTCGCCGTTTGCGTCATGGAGGCTTCCCAGGCCACGCCGCTCGGAAATTGCTGCGCGGGAACCAGTAAGGGCACGAGCGCCCGCATCGCCGGCCCGCTGAATGCGCGAGTGATGCCCAGAGCCACCAAAATGACGTAAATAGGCCCGGCGGAGTGCACTCTGCCTCTCGAAATCCACAGGAGGGAGCCCGAACAGACCGTGAATCCGGCGAAGCAAGCCACCATCAGTTTTCGCCGCGGGATCCGGTCTGCCGCATGGCCGGAGATGAGAAAGAGCAGAATGCCCGGAAGAAATTGCGCGAGCCCCGTTAATCCTAGCGCCAGCGGGCTTCGCGTGATTTCGTAGATCTGCCAGCCCACTGCCACCGATTGCATCTGCAGCGCCAGCACGCTGAGCAGGCGTGCCCCCAGGTAGCGGACAAAACTCGGATAGCCGAAGACGGCTCGTCCGCCCCCGCCACTCCCTGCATTTCCACCGCGAGCGTCGTCGCCATCGTCGCCAGACTCTCGGCTGAGGCGTTGCGTTAGCCGTTCGTCGTTTGCGCGCCTGTCAGTTTGGCCATCCGCCATGCCTACCCATTGTGCATATAATCCCTCCACCCCGCGCACCTTTCTCACCGCCCTTCCTCACAAACACGGCTATCCTGTCCTAAGATTCCGGCCCGCAAGTCTCTGTAGTTGGCCTTGGCTGCAATAACTTTGGGATGCGAATCGATCTGGAGGCCTCCCGTAAAGTCATTCACAAAGCGCTGGACGTGGGGATCACACTCTTCGATACCGCCGATATCTACGGAAATCGTGGGGGCTCGGAAAGCATACTCGGGCAAGTCTTGGGCGAGAACCGCAATCGCGTCGTGCTGGCCACGAAATTTGGCGGAGCCATGAGTGAAGCCGCGACCATGAAGGGCGCCTCGCGCCGGTATATCATGTCTGCGGCGGAAGCGAGCCTCAAACGGTTGCGCACGGACTGGATCGACCTATACCAGATTCATTTTCCCGATCCCG
>QHYS01000024.1:1629-3001 GCA_003223325.1 Acidobacteriota bacterium | reverse complement strand
CACGACCAACGCACCCTTGGGCCGATCCGAGCACACGGCAGTCTGGACTGGCAGTGAAATGATCGTCTGGGGCGGTGATAATGGCGGGATCCCGTTTAACACTGGCGGGAGATATAATCCCGGTACGGATAGTTGGACAGCTACCAACACCACCAATGCACCCACCGGCCGAGAGTTTCACACGGCAGTGTGGAGTGGCAGTGAGATGATCGTTTGGGGTGGGTTTGATAATAACTCCAGCCTTTCAAACACTGGCGGGAGATACAATCCCGGTACGGATAGTTGGACAGCTACCAGCACCACCAATGCACCCACCGGCCGAGAGCTTCACACGGCAGTGTGGAGTGGCAGTGAGATGATCGTCTGGGGTGGCTATCATGGCGGCTATCCGAACATCGGCGGGAGATACAATCCTACTACCGATAGTTGGGTAGCTACCGGCAACACGCCTCTCGCCCGACGCCATCACACGGCAGTGTGGACCGGCAGTGAAATGATCGTTTGGGGTGGGTTCTTTTATGATGGTACGGGTCACTACTTGAACACCGGCGGCAGATACAATCCCAGCACAGACAGTTGGACGGCGACCAGCACGACCAACGTACCCTCTGCGCGGTACTCCCACGCAGCAGTGTGGACCGGCAGTGAAATGATCGTCTGGGGAGGGTTCTACTTCGACGGTTCGAACTTTTTCTATCCGAACATCGGCGGGAGATACAATCCTACTACCGATAGTTGGGTAGCCACCAGCACCATTAGCGCGCCCGCTGGCCGAGAGGCTCACACGGCAGTGTGGAGCGGGAGTGTCACACGGCAGTGTGGAGCGGGAGTGAAATGATTGTCTGGGGCGGGTATTTTTTTGATGGTAGCGACCACTATTTAAACACCGGCGGGAGATACAATCCCGGCACAGATACCTGGACAGCGACCAGCACCACCAACGCGCCCGCTGGCCGAGGGTCTCAGAAGGCAGTGTGGACCAGCAGTGAAATGATCGTCTGGGGAGGATATGACGGTATCAACTATTTGAACACCGGCGGGAGATACAATCCGGGCACGGATAGTTGGACAGGCACCAGCACCATTAGCGCGCCCACCGGCCGATCGGGCCACGTGGCAGTGTGGAGCGGGAGTGAAATGATTGTCTGGGGCGGGTATTTTTTTGATGGTAGCGACCACTATTTGAACACCGGCGGGAGATACAATCCGGGCATGGATAGTTGGACATTCATCAGCATCGTCAACGCGCCGGTTGGCCGATCCATCCACAGGGCAGTGTGGACTGGCAGTGAAATAATCATCTGGGGCGGCTTGAACAACACCGATTACTTCAACACCGGCGGGAGATACAATCCGGGCACGGATAGTTGGA
>QHYS01000024.1:0-1534 GCA_003223325.1 Acidobacteriota bacterium | reverse complement strand
TACCAACACTGGCGGGAGATATTGCGCGCAATCGCAAGCGCCGATGGCGCAAAGTGCGTTTTCCCGAAAGACTCATGGCGCAGCTGGCACTTTCGATGTCCCACTGCCACTCACTGGGAACGTGGGAGTCGAATGCCGGAGCGGTGGCGCCACAAATGATTATCAGATGATCATTAACTTCGCGACCACAGTCACCGTCGGAAGCGCCTCAGTGACTTCTGGCACTGCCAGCGTGACTAGCTTCAGCGTAAGTGGGTCACAGGTCACGGTCAATCTCACTGGCGTAACCAACGTCCAGAGAATCACGGTTACGCTCTTTAACGTGAATGATGGGACACACATGGGCAACGTTCCTGTTTCCATGGGCGTGTTGGTTGGTGATGTGAATGGCAATGCCGTCGTTAATGCCTCCGATGTCAGCCTGACCAAATCGCAAGTGGGGCAGGCGGTTTCTGGCTCGAATTTCCGGGAAGACAACCAGCGTATGGCGGCCGGCATTAACCGCCGAGTTGGTAGGCGAATCGATTGCCACCAGTCGAAATATACCTGGCGCGTTCGGCGCGCTGCACTTTTGAGCGCTAATTTTCGGCAGAAGTGTGCCGGCTGCTGGCTAGTCGTCGTTGCTCCGGACTAGCGACAGAGTGGCCACTCTATTGGCTCCAACGCTCTCCTTTACAACCGCTGGAGCGCTTTCTGGGCTAGCGTTTTCGACTTATTGATCTTGGTCTCTTCGTTGTCCGGCCCGCCGACGCTGATAGAAATGAAAGCGTCCCCCTTTAGGACATAAAGCACGCCCCCGAAACGGTTGGGGGACCAATAGGCTTCCTCGCCTATGCCGTTGATCCTTTTCGGGGTAGCGGATGCCTCTTTTTCTTCTGTCGCGCGCCCTTCTTTACGGCCAAAAGTCTCCTTCCAGAAATCTCTCGGGCTGCGCTTGGCCTGCTGATCTGGATCTCTCTGTATCACCGTCAGGTTAACGGATCTGCTGAACTCCGCCTCGGTGTAGAAACATTGCGAGATGCGAAGGTCGCCTTCCGAGCGCGCACTGCTCTTTGTCTCCTTGATGGGCGATCCCTGGACAGCTTCGATTTCCTCCTTCTCAATCAACCGGCAGACATCGAATTTGGCCTGACCGGATTCCTGGCTGGCAGTGGTAATGGATTGAGTTGCTGGCCGCTTCTCGCATCCGCCCAGAGCTAACGACAAACAACAAAGCAAAGAGACCAACACTTTTCTGCGCATCACTCTTATTCCTATTCTTACTCTTGCTCTATCCCCATCAGCGCGACGAAGAAGGGGTAAGGACTACTACGGCCGCGAGTACGAAGACGAGCGCCGCCGAAAACAAACAGTAACGGCAAAACGCGTGCAGCATGAACGCTTGCACAAACAGGAACCAGAGCGTGACCGCGAACATCGCCCATACGATGAGAGCAAAAAACTTACGGGCACGCGCGTAACCAAAAGCCGCGAATGTGGCCAAGCTGAACGCGCCGAAGTAACCCACAGCCCCAAAGGCCGCTACTGGGATTCC
>QHYS01000257.1 GCA_003223325.1 Acidobacteriota bacterium | reverse complement strand
ATGCTCGGTCTCTCCTGTGATCACAATGACCGGGGTGACGCGATTTAACCGAGAGCTACGAATTTGTCGTGTCAATTCGATGCCGTCCGGTGGGGGCATGCGTAGATCGAGGGAGAGTGCATTGAATTTTTCCTTCTTCAGGCGGGCCGCAGATGCGTCTAGATGAGCCGAGGTGAGAACCTCGCGATAAACTCGCAGAGACCGGGGTCATCCTCCACAACTAGGATTCGAGTTGAAATGTTCTTCACTCTTCAGCAATCCAATATTAATAGAGGCCCTCGCGGCCAGCCATCGTCCTTTACTAATTTAAAATCAAGCAACGCTGCCGTGCACGCCGTTGCGTATCTTGTGGGCCTCTACGGTCAGGTCGCCTTCACGTTAGTTTCAAGAAATAATTAAACCGTTGGAATCAGAACTTCGGCGCCCACCAAGAATGATCCACTCGTGCTTGTCTGAAGTGACCCAGACTCGGAACGGGATTTGGAACACCGAGGACGCGTGGGAAGAGACGACAGATCATCCCACGCCGGAGGCGTGGCTGTTTCGGAGAGGGATGTGCGCTCAGGCGGAGTAAGAACGCTGAAGTTTGGCGCGGACGTAGCGAAAGTAATCCGGACTGATCTTGAGTTCGAGCACTTCCTCGACCACGGGGAGGAAATAAGCCAAGGAGCGCACTGTGACCAGAGGGGGAGCGTCGGCAGGACGGAAGAGGCGGCGTGCCGCGGCCAGCAGCAGAGCGTTCTCGACGGTTTGCAGGGGCACGCCGCGTTCGTGCAGTTGGGCGGCCAGCCGGCGGTCGGGCTGGCGCACGCGGCCGGTGGTGCCCGGAGTTTGGCAGTAGGCTTGGAGAACTCTCCGCACGTACGCTGGCCGTCCGAGTGCTTCCTCCACGGCTGATCCGTTTACCCTTGGGGCTCGCGCAGCTCCGGGCCGTTGATTTGAATGGTGTGGCAGTAGTGGCGGACGCGGCTCAGCAGGGCGTCCACCATCGCTGGGTTGCCCAGGAAGTTCCGCCATTCCTCGTATGCCAAATTCGTGGTAATGATCGTGGAGTGGCGGTGGTAGCGCTCTTCCATGAGTTTGAAGAAGATGTTGGCCTGCTCGGCTTTTACATTGATGTAGCCTAGCTCATCGACCAAGAGCAGATCGAGGCGAACGAGGCGATTGAGCAGTTTGCGCGAGGAGCGATCGGCGAGCGAGGCATAGAGCTCATCGAACAGGTCCTGGGCGCGAATGAACTGACAACGGTAGCCATTCTCCAAGGCCTTCAGCAGCAGGCCCGTCGCTAAGCCCGTCTTCCCCACGGAAGTTGGACCGATAAACACGATATTCTCTGCTTTGGCTACGAAGTCGAGTTCGGCCAAAGTGTGAATCTGTTTGCGGCTGACTCCGGGTTGGCGAGCGAAAGGGAAGGTAGCCAGCGACCAGTTCTCCGGCAGATTGGCACGTCTAATGCGCCAAGCCAGAGCCGTTTCCTGCCGGTTGTGCCACTGGGCGCGCAGGAGCCGGGTCAGGAACTCGGAGTAGGAGAGGTCTTCTTTTTCGGCGGCACCGACCTGCTCGTCGTAAATCTCCAAGATGCGTTTCAGGTGCAGGCTCTTCAGCAGCTGATCTAGTTCGTCACTCCGTTTCATCGGGACCCCCTCCGTTCAGCCGGAAGTAGTCCTGGGCCACGCGGCGCAGGATCATGCGCTCGACGCGGTCCAGATCGTAGAGTCCGTAGTGGGCCGCTTCGCGCACGGCGGCCAAGAGCGGTTCGCGCGGATACTCGCGCACCAGGCGCAGGAGCTGGCGGAGGGCCAACACGACCAGCTTGCGGCTGCGTTGCTTGAGAGCGGTGACGTATTCGGCGATTTCCGGAGCGGTCTGAACGATGAGTTGTTCTTCCGGATGAGGATTGGGACGCGGGCTGCTCGCGCCGCGCGGCGGGCGGTGGGCTGCCACCGTGATGCGCTGATGCTCGGCTTCAGCCACCCGCTGGTGGGTAACCTGGTTGCGGGCGTCGAGTTGGATGACCACCTGGTCTTTGGTCTCGCGCACCTCGACGCGGCGGCCGATCCAGGGGAAGGGGACCGAGTAGCGGTTGCTATTCAAGGCCACATAACCTTCCACGTCTACGATCCGTTCCTGCAGGCGATAGACCTCGGGAATCCACACGGGCAGCGGTTTCAGATGTGGTCGCTCCACCGCAAACAACTCGCGCGGCACGGCACGGATATGTTTCTTGTAGGTGGCGTTCACGCGATCGCACCACTGGCGGGCCTGTTGGTTCAAATCCTGCCAGTTGGCGAAGCGGCGTCCGGCCAGGAAGTTTTGCTCAACGAACCAAAACGGCCTTTCTACGCGGGCCGAACGGTTGGCATCCCCGAGCTCGTGAGCCACGAACTGGAAGCCGAAACGCTCGGCAAAAGCCGCCATCTCGGGGACGGGAACCATCTCGCGCCCGGTGCCATGCAGCACTACCAGGTGAGTGTTGTCGATGACTACGCGAGAGGCCACGCCCCCGAAATAGCGCAGGGCGTCGGTGAGAAAGACCTTCGCGTCGAAGCGGGTGAAAGTGGGATACATCTGAAAGAACAACATGCGCGAGTAGCACAACACGGCCGAGGCCGTCTGCACCTTGCGCCGCTGGCCACCCAGTTCGAGTTCGTGTGGAGAGGTGTCGTGCTGAATTTCTTCGCCCGGCTGAAAATGATAGTTTCCGGACGGCACGATGGGCTGTTGTCCGATGCCATGCCGGCGGCAGAAGGCGGTCAGGGTCGAGTAGGAGAGATGCGCTCCGCTGACTGCCAGTTCCTCCTGCACCCGCACCAGATTTCCCTTGCAGCTGCCGAGCAGTTCCAGGATCTGCTGGCGGTAGGGCTCGGCCTTCTCGGGGCGCGAGAGCGTCGGGACGGCCGCCGAGTTCGCGCGCAGAACCTTGCGCACCGACAGCCGGCTGATGTTCAGCACCCGGGCAATCTCGCGTTTGCTCACTCCTTGGGCACGCAATTCCAGAATCGTGGTCCGTTGGCTTTGGCTCAACACGCTCTTTCTCCTCCTGTGGAATTTTTGGGATTTTGGTGGCCAAACGGCGGAGTTCCTGTTGCGCCTGATCGATCTGGCCATGGATCTGGGCACACTCGAGGGGATCGAGAGCGACCGTGGCGCCGACCAGGCGCCGGTTCTCCCGGCGCGTGATCGCCACCACCATCTCCAGATCCCGCAACAACTGGGTGATCAGGGGCGCGGAGGGATCCGAGGGCCGCTGCCGCTGCACTTTCAAAAACAACTCGGGTTCTTCCAGGATTCGTTCCCGAACCGAAGCCGGGGCGTCTCGCCAGGCGGCATACAACTGCCCGGCTTCACGAGTGGTGAAGCGGTGTGCCGCCAACACTTCGGCCAAACGCTGGCAGTTCTCGGGGCTGGAACGCGCCACGGGCACCAGGAATTTCATCGCCACATGGGCCGAGATCGCACCTCGGCGAACTTGCTGTTGCACGGTTTCCGGGAGCAATTCCACCAGTGCCAGACGGCCTGCCACCCAACGCACACTGCGATCAAATCGGCACGCCAACTCCTCCAAGCTGTAGCCGAAACGTTGCTCGAGTTCCGCCAGCAGCCAGCCTTGTTCCAAGGCGCTCGCTCGTTCCGACCAAAGCAGCGACCGATTCAGCACCAGAGCTTCTGCTTCGCTCAGGGGCCAGATCGTGGCCTCGACCGTATCCCGGCCGAGTTGTTCGAGAGCCGCGATGCGCTTGTACCCGTCGATGACCCGGTACCGATCCGGCTGATCCGGAACGGCGATGACGATGATTGGTGTTTGTTGCCCCGCGGTGGCCAACGAGGCCAGCAACTGCCTTTGCCGTTGCCGATTCCGCACCCGCAGAAATTCATAACCGCGGTCCAGTTGGTGAAATTCCAGCTTCATTCCCCGTTGTCCTTACCGGCAGCGATTCTTGAACAGGTCGCTTCTGGGATTGCGCCGAGGAAGGGGGAAGTGTGTCGACAAGCCTTTTTGAATCAGCCAGATAAGCCTTGAACTGGGATTGCGCGTCCCGAAGCAAGACTGTGCCTAAAAGCCCAATGAAATCAGTGCCTTGCCCCTTGAACTCGGATTGCGCGATATCCCAGGGAAGTCGGTTCAAAGGTGGCGGTAACCGGAGCGGTTCGGGCGTTCGATCTTCTTTCCTACGATCCAAGATCCGGCGTGCGATGAAATAGTCGGGATGATGCTCCCGCCATCTCTTCTGCTTCTTCCGGCGACGGGCCGACTGACAATCGGGATTTCTGCAAGCTCGTTGACGGGATCCAACTCGAGGATGGGGACGAAACCATCGACGGCAAATGCAACACGGTCTTTTTCGGACATCAGGCATGGTGAACATCATCACCACACCAGGAATTGAATGGAGAGAACCGTCAGTTCAGTTTTCGTCTGGGTGGGTCAATCCTGCCGAGCAAAGGTGGGTCACTTCAGGAAAGCGCCGAAGTCAATGCGTGGGCTCACAATAATGAAACCCGGCAAAAGACTGAGCTGGGCCCAGCGATCGCGCGCCACGATCTCTGCTCACGAAGGCCAGAATAGAGCGCACCGTTTCAGATC